>CAZMKQ010000115.1:10901-16059 GCA_964566955.1 uncultured Caldilineaceae bacterium
ATTAGCGGGCGGCGTTTCGCCGACTACCAGTTCCGCACCTACGCCGACATGTGCGTACCTCGGCAATTGCTGCTCAATATCACCCTGTGCCGTCTCATCTGTGAGGCTACTGTTGCAGCCCGTGAAGCTGGTCTGGATGAGGATTTGGTGCGGGCATTGGCTGCCGCCGCAGGAACGGCTCACATGCGAATGTTAAAAAGTCAGACTTTTGGTGCATCAATTAAACCAAGCAGACAACATGCTAGTGATATATTTGCCAATGGAGGTATCACACCTTTTGGCAACGACTTCGTTGAAATGGGGATCGCTGATGGACCTAGTACTTGGCGCTCCGTGTCTTGGGGCAGTGTGAGCGGACAACATACTATCAATTCACTAAAATTCCTAACCACCCGTCCGTCCTCGTCTGTGGCACGCATCGAACGTGGCGAGGCTCGGAAACTACCTCATGCTGCTGGTTCCTTCGACGCAGTGATCACCGATCCTCCCTACGACAGCATGGTCGAGTATCGAGACAGTGCTGACTGGTTCCATGTCTGGCTCAAACGCTCACAAGCCGAAGCCGATCCTCTCTTTGCCCTTACAACAAGCCCGGAAGGTGGATCGGAGTACGACCGCGAACTTATTGTCAAGGCGGCTTGGAGGAAGATGCCCGGCGATTCCCGCAATCCGACCGACTACGACGCGGGTATGGCCGAGGCATTGGCCGAGGCTCGACGTTGCCTGAAACCAGACGGTATTGTTACCATCCTCTTTGGTCACGATAGTCCAGAGGTGTGGGATCGTATGGTGAAAATCCTTGGCAATGCCTCATTGGTGCTAGCCAGCGTGTGGCCCGTACACACTGAACGCGGATCGCAGATGGGGAAGGGCAATATGGAGGCTACGCTGACTCTCACCTGTCGCCCTGCACCTGTGGATCGCCCCATTGGACAGTATCGTCAAGTGGAAGAGAAGATCCGCTTGGCACTGCAACGGAAAGTCTTGGAGTGGCAAACCGAAGGCATGTCCACTTCTGATATCCGCGTGGCGGCCTATGCTCCGGCACTCGCCTTCGCGGGCCGGTACCGGAGTGTGCACCGTCTGTCCGGTGAGGCAGTCGAAACTTCTGCATGGCTGGATTTGGCACGCCGGATCGCAACGGAGCAAGCCACCCAACATGTGGAGGAGGAGTTCGATGACCGCACCCGCATGATTCTGGATTGGTTGAGCGAGGGATACGGGCGTAGTCTACGAACCACGGGGGAGCGCCGCCGCAAGGCGTTTGCCCACAACCTCGATGCCAATTCACTGGGAGACTTACTGCCGGCGACTGGTGCCAGCTGCCGGCTGCCTTTCGCCTCCGAAATGAACCTCACCGCTCGTCCCGACTGCATGATCGATTCGGCACTTGCGGTTGCCGCTGCAGCCCGTGATCAGGAACGCACACTGGATTGTCTAGAGGCTGCCGGTGTGGACACCGAAGATCACCGTCTGTTTGCCCTGTGCCGAATCCTGTCGGGACACCTGCCGGAAACCGATCCGGATGTGGCAATCTGGCGTTGGCTGGACCGGGAACGACGTTCGTTGGTGCCCATGCTCGACACCCGTCGACGGCAATCGGAATCAGCCTCTAGACAGACGGCACTGCTCTCGTCCTGAGTAATGTACTCCCCACTGAATTCTCAAGAGACACGATTCGCATGAGCAATTGGACATCCGTGCTTGAACTTCGCCCCGACTTACATGAGACAGAAGGCGACGTACCTAACACGGCAGCCTCCATCCACGACGCAATGCATGGCGAAGGGCCCTATGCAGACCCTGCCTGGTATGGCGATGTAACGCATCCGACTCCCGAA
Source organism: uncultured Caldilineaceae bacterium (assembly GCA_964566955.1). GTDB lineage: Bacteria > Chloroflexota > Anaerolineae > Caldilineales > Caldilineaceae > Bin34. The sequence goes on from CAZMKQ010000115.1 coordinate 12,743, forward strand.
TTGGTGCAGTTGATGGTGGACACGGCCGTGCGCATCGGAGTTGACAATGCCTACAAGCCGGGAGTCTGGCATCTCGATCAGGCCATGGGGGGAGGCAAATCCCACTGCCTAGTCGGTCTTTGGCATTTGGCTGCGCATCCCGACGTGTTTAGGGAGAGCGGATTGGGCCGGTTGGTCTGGAAAGCCGCCAGGGATGAAGCGGGTTTGTTGCTGCCCGATGACTTGGGCCGGCCCGTGGCAGTCGTGCTGGATTGTGACAGTCCCGCATTTTTGCCCGACAGGGACGGCGAGGCTCAAAACCTGGCCGAACGTTTCCTATGGCGCTTGCTGGCGGATGAGCCTGACCGTGAGCTTCTGTTTCTCAAGTTTCGGTCACGGGTTGCCGACAAGGAAGGCCTTCGCCAGATCATTTTGTCTCGGAAGCGACCGGTTCTCATTCTGATTGATGAAATCCTAGATTTTGCCAAGCACTTTGAGACGCGTGAACTCAACCAGTTGCATGATGCTTCTGGATTTCTGCGCGCTCTGCTTGATGTGGCTGGCACTACACCCCGCTGCACGGTGGTCATGGCCATGATCCGTGCCGATCTTGATTCGATCAGTGGCGGCAGCCATTTTGGTGCATTCCGACGGGATCTGGAGGCCCTGCTCACGCGCAATGCTCGGCAGCGTGCCGTCTCCAGCGGCGGTGACTTTCTGGAAATCGTGCAGTGCCGGTTGTTCACCAACATCAATACGGCGGCGGCCACGGAGGTGAGAGAACATGCGGCCCGCAACATGGAGGAAGCCGCCCAGCGTCTGAAGTTGAGGGATCACGGTCTGTCACAGGACGCAATCTGGGCTAGTTGGCCTTTTCACCCTGATCTAACCCGCCTGGCCCGGGATCGCTGGTCTCACCATGCCGGATTCCAGAAGGTACGCTCCATGTTGCAGATCTTCTCCCACACGGTCTGGTACTGGCTGCAGGAAGGCCGTACAGGGCGCTGGACACCCGAACTGATAGGGCCTGGTGACATTCCTCTTGACGTGTCCGGTACCCTGAACAGCCTGTTGGGGTCTGGCTTGATTACGGATGCTTCGGTAGCCAATTTCCGTGAGATCATTCGTACCGAAGTGGCTGCGCCTCCAGGCAGCACCAACCCGTCCGCAGCCCAGCATCTGGATAACGAGCAGCCGCATGGCATCCAACCGCGTCTGCATGTACGAGGAGCCGGTGCAATCCTGGTTCATTCGTTGGCGGATGGTGTGGGCCAACGCACTGGGGCTACCGAGCATCAACTGTGCTCTGCGTTGGCTGTATCCGATACAGGCTATACGGCACCGGATGGTCAGGACGTTTGGCGTCGCCTGCGTGGCAAATTGCAAGCTGTGGAGGTAGTGTCCGGAACGGGTGGCCTTCACGGGCAGCGTCTGCGCTTCACCACGCGCATGACGCTGTCCATGTTGGTCGACGAGGCTCGTCGAACGCTGCCTGACACGGAACGAGACCTACAGGTAAGTCGCTTGGCTGCCGAATTGTTTGGGCGTGAACGCGGTACGCCTCTGCAAGTGATCCCGCTGCTGTTGGAAGCGGGGGATCAAGGCCAAGTCTGCGGGCCAAACGGCATGGCAACGGTCACGCTCCCTGACAATGCCCACGCCATGCGCGACCTGCTTCACACAGGTACGTGGGATTTGCCGGGCAATCGCTTGCTTGTGCTCGACTCTCGTTGGATGGTGCACGGCGATGACGCGGGACAGCCCTGCACACAGGCGTTGGAAGCACTGCTGGGTGTTGCCGGTACGACAGGAGCCGTGCATGCCGCATCGACGGTATTGCTGATTGCTGGCAGTTCTAGCCGCTCCCAGGCGAGGCGCGTGGTAGGTGACTGGCTTGCACGCGAGCAGGCTTGGGCAGGACTGCAGGAACGCTTCAGCGGACCGGAGCACGAACATCTCCGGCGACAGTTGCAGGAAGAAATAAAACAAACGAAAGACGATGCAGAGAAGGTTGTGCGCAATCTGTACATGCATGTTGGCTACGTGACAGTCACAGCTAACCATAAGCGACAACTGGTTTGGCAGCGACTGAGTTCCACTACCGTAGCGGGGATATGGAACCTGCTGGAGGAGTATCAGCGCGCCTGGCCGCATGCCGGGGGCCTGCCGGGCGCCTTGGCCGCACAGTTGAGCGAGCAGGACTGGAACTTGCCACTGTCCGAACTGAAGGATCGGTTTTTTACGCTGCCGCATCTGCCCCTGATGCCTTCCGAGAACGTACTACAGGAAGCGGTTTACTCTATCCTTGCAGCAGGTGAAGGGGAGATCCAAGACGGTCAGGGTCGCAAGTGTCGTGTGGATTCGCCGCATGACGTGGACTTGCGCGCCACGGACCGACGGCTTTGCCGTGCATCTGCCAACCCCGTAGAAGAAGCGGCTGAGTGGTTGCGGAGCAAGTTGCAAAACAGTGAACTTCGTCTCTCTGACTTAGCGAAACTGGATGATGCACCAGCAGACACGCACCTTGCCGCAGCAGTAGAGTATGAGAAGTCCGCTGGGAGGATGGCTACTCTGATAGTAGAGGGTGAGGAATTCATCTGGAGACCACTGGACGAGAATCAGCTACAGCAAGCTCTGCTTAATGCACTGGATCAGCACCGACGGCTATCTTTGTCTGACCTCGACAGGCCTTGGAGGCAGAATCCTCATTTGGCGAGGGTTCTGGCAAATCTGTGCAGTAGCGGACTGGCTACCCTATTGACTGCTGATGACACACCTGTTGATCCGGTTGCAATCCAGGAGCTAAACGAGACGTGGATACTGGTTCGCTCAGTTGAGAAGAAACGGGCCATGCTAACGATTTCGCTTCCAGCCTTGCCATTGCAGACAGATGCGCAGAAGGATGCCGTAATCAATGTACTAGGAGAGTTGACAGCAGTACTGGATAGCGACATGGCTGAACGGATCAATGGACGCTTGGTTGTAGAGGCTGATCTGGAAAGCATTGAAGACTTCGCTACTAAGGAGAAGGTTAAGGCAGCCACGGTTCAAGTACAGGTACGGAAGTTATAACAAGGTCTACAACACCGATCATTGGTTCACTTCTGAAAAGGATGTAGGTCGACTTCCTAGTTTAACCGCTGTCTGTGCTGTAACACACCTCATATCCTAAGGTACCCGGAGTACTGTTCCATCTGGTAAGTGATTAGCCTGACTGGCCTGTGGGCGGCTTGGTCTAGCAGGCTGCTGAAAAACGCGGCCGGCTAGAATCTGGGCATCCAGGAACGGAGGCACTCCCCGATGCGCGGTCGTCCCAACCCCCAACGCAGCATGCTGGC
>CAZMKQ010000116.1:0-15893 GCA_964566955.1 uncultured Caldilineaceae bacterium
GGAACCAAGCCCCATGATAACCGAAAACGCCAAGTTATCCATGCCAGGCGCTTAGTTGTGGAGTGCGGGGTCTCGAGTCACAATGAAGGTTAGGACATTTTATGTCGCGACTGTCGCGTGTCTTCGCCAAAAGAGCATGCAGCGTATCCGCGAGTGTCTCATCTCCGAAATGCCCCGTCTCTAATACTTCCTGCACTTCACTACGAAACCAATCGCGAGACGCCTTTCCATCCACCGATTGAGCGTTACGGCCGGGGAGAGCTAGTTGCAACGGACTGACGTCCTCGGTGTCACGAAGCTGGACCGGATCGGTCGCACCGCTTTCGGGAAGTCGAGCAAGATTCGTTAGCCGATGGACATCGATCCGGACAATCGCAATGGACAACAACCCAGCTTCAGTTACCGGCAGTCGAGCTGGAATGCGATGGTAGATGCTGGACCCATCCAGTGCAACGACGACAGGCCTGGGCGTGCCTTGACGAAACGATTCAAAGGGGGGCAGTGGCTTGAGCGGAAGATTGACTGCTTGCGCAAGTCGGTCTCCAAACGCCTCGACGATTCGGCGCCGTTGCAGCTCTTCTACAGCAGTAAAGCCAGCACGCTCGTTCGGATAGGGCATCAGTGTGAAGTCCCCGTGTCGTTGCTCTGCTCGGATGGAACCTCTGGAAGTCGAAACTGGTCCAGCTGAACCGGTACGGTGTATCCCGAGGATAGGGTCCGAAGTCTGATGAAACCCGGCTCGGATACACGGCGAATCTGAGGGATGAAGTGCGCGAAGTCCAAGTAGCGCTCCACCACCTTGGCTTCGTTGTCTGAGTTTAGGTGAGAGATGAACCAGTTGTCGGTCTCACTCAGAATCTCGGGCAGGACCGAACTCGGAGCTTGGGTGGCCAAGACCATCCCGAGGTTCATCTTTCCGCCCTCTTTGACTGCTCGCGCCCACACCGTGGACAGAACATCGCGGCTTCCACCGCGCGGTAGAAGATTGTGGGCTTCTTCCACGTACACCAGGACATGCTGCTCCCATGGCTGGAGATCTTCACCTGATGTGAACATCCTTAGCTGTTCGCGAAAGACTTTCCACATGATGCGTTCTGCAGCCTTTCGGTTGAGTTCGGGATCCCCGATCGACTGGTCGAAAATCACGAGCTTTCCCGCCTTCAGGTCCGCGACGATGTCATCCGCATAGTCGGAAGCCGTTTCACTCGAGTGCTGGTTGCGTAGAGCTTGAAATGTCAGAACACCATTGGGCGTACGAAAGATACTGAGGACGGCCTTAAGGCGCGGATCTGCCCATTCTTCACCGGAACTCGAAGTTCTTGTGTACTCCTCCTCAAATGAGGTGTAGAAGCTATTCTTGTCGTTGATGAATTTGTCAAGTGCCTCGAAAGCTGACCTGAGGCCATCCCATGACGGCTCAGTCTCGTTCAGGACATCGGCTGCGCGCCTGTACTGGCCGGCGTTGTCCGATTTCTGATTCTGATCGGAACGAAGAGCATTGAGCAGCTTTCTTCCGAAGAGCCCTTGAAGATTCGGCCTTGACGGAGCATCAAACCCCGCTGCTGCCAACGCCACCTGATGGACGACCACGGCACGGTGATAACGGGTTGAGACACTGTGATCATTGAGATTCGCAGGAATCGATAAATCGGCATCGCGAAAGTTGGTTGTGAACCGGGTAGATTCTGCCGACATCTTTTCCTGAATGAGTTCGCGGCCTACTACGAGCTGCTCCAGTGCCTGCTTAACAAAGTCGAGATCTTTCCTACGCTGCGGAGGAACCGACTGGCCGAAGAAGTTGATCTTCGTGATCTTCCGGGTACGGTCTGTGGTTGGAGCATATGTCCCGTAGGTCTCGACCTCTCCAGACCGTGGTTTGTCTACCAGATCGTGGATACGGTGGAGGCCGCGTCCGTCCTGCGGGTTGTCCTGAGCATACTCGCCGTTGGGGTCGAAGATGAGCTGGCCAACTCTGAACTCCGAGTACTCCTTACGGAGCAGGTAGACGGCTTGAGCCGTAATCTTCATCGCATTGGATTTCCCGCTTCGAGACATCCCGAAGAACACCGTACGTCGCTTGAGCAGATCGGTGGGATCGATCCGAACGGGGACGTGCACACCACTGTCTCTCTGTTCAGCAGCCGCGAAACGAGTCTCGGCGACGCGGACACGAACGCCCTTACCCGGGGAGATTCCCAGTTTCGACAGGTCGAGGCTGTTGTTCTTGTGGGCTAGATTGACGATGCTTTCGAGTAGAGGCCCTGTGGGCTTCCAGACGTACGCTCCTCGCGCCGAGTAGTAGTTGGCAATGTCCTCGGCAAACCGCAGCACTCCGTCGGTGTTCCAAGTCATGCTCCCGAGTATTCGAGCCTCCACACCGCCCAGCGCGATCTCGTCTGTGACCCACGCAGCAAGCTCCGTTGACCAGAGTTCGCGGCCGATGCTCTCACGCACTGCGGTGAGCCGAGCTTCATCGGTGGTGGCTTGGTTCGCGAGACGTTTTGCTCCGGCCACCCGCATCAACACAAAGGTGGCTTCCTCGCTTGAAGGCGGGGCACCAGCGATCAGGAACATACCGCGTGCCAAGCCGCCTGCACGCTCCCTGTGATAGTCGTGCACTGCCAAGGTGGCGGTGTCATAGTCCAACAGAAGTACCTGACCGACGGCAGTCTCGCTGGTCAGACTAGCAAAAGGTACCTCCGACGTGTTTCCGTGCTTCGCGACGATGTTGGCTATCAGGCCTTCGTCAGTGAAGGATTGACCCGGTCTTGTTTTTGTCGGTACTGTTTCATTCTCGTTGGTATGGGTATCCGCCCTGTTGATAGTGGGGGGATACCCACGACCCATTGCATCTGGTACCGGCTCGGTCATATGGTCTCCTTTATGCGGTAAGTCAACATTTATGACTCATTGTAATCGATCGCAACTGTTCAGTAGCTGTGTTGGAAGTCAAGTGTTGAAGACTACCAGCACAGCATCTGGTTGCCAATGGCTGGTCCCGGAGTACCGCGTTGAGAACGAGGAGCAGCTTGCACATGGCGGCGACGAGCGCTATCTTCTGGGGGGTGCCCGTCGGCAGAGCCACATATAGTTAGTAGGTCCGGTGCCTGCACCATGTGCTGGCGGTATCCTGCAACGAGAGCTGTGGGTCGGCACCGACCTCTGGCGCGTGGACGCGGTGCAGGCGACCTACGGGGCGCGGGAGTGGCACCGGCTCAGCGTGGTGCGGGCGGCCTCCCTGCCCCCCGGATCCCCCAAAAAGCCTGCGGGACCGGGCAGCGTGGCGGCTTTCCGATGGGCTCGCGGCCTGGCCGGGGGCTGACCGTGCGGAAAACCGGCGGCTGTGGCGGTGCCAGCCGTGGGTGGCCCTGCACTGCCACTACCGCCGGCAACAGGCCACCATTCTATGAATTACCACTGTAGTATTAGTGCGGGTCCTGCTCTCCCACAGAGGGCCGCTGTCGTAGCCGTGGCCCGGACGCACACACCACCCGCAGCAGTGTCAAGGTAATCCCGCTGCGGTTTGCCGCCGGGCAGGTCGGCCGGTATAGTGGCAATAGGGGTGTTCCGTGCTTCCCCTGCATCTGCCGATTCCCCCTGCAAGCCCCAACATGTGGATCAGTCCCTGCCCGGGCCGAGGGCTGCCTTACCTCAAAAACCCTGTTCACGCCAGTGCCCCACACAGACTTGGAGAATATTCCAGATGAGTTCCAACCACACGCCCGTTCTAAGAAGGAGACTTCCAGTGGGCTCTGCACCCGATCTGGAGACGGTCATGTGGATGTGGCCGGATGGACACCCGCTGAGGGAATTGTCAGACAGGACTGAAGGTAATGAACTGTCCCTACTAACGCTCGCTGAGGCGCACTATCCGGAACTGACGGAGTTGGTGAAAGCCCTGATCGAGGTCCGTCAGGTCGCAAATTCGAGGCGGTCGGCCCTGAACGCCTGCCTCGATAGGATGCCGGTCTTGCTGTGGGAATCAGAGGATCGCCAATTCTGGGAGGGCGATGTGAAGCCGATTTGGACACGGAGTCTGAAACCGCTTTGGGAAGCGGATTCCCATGGCATTGAAGCCGAGGCCAATGCCGATGAATGGGAGTGGAACGTCGCACGAGCCCGCGAGCGGGAGATTGAAGAACTCGAGGGCCAGGAAGGGGAACTGGAAGACTCCCTGTTCAGCTGGCGAAGTTCTTTGTTGTCCATGATGGGCGATCCCCACGATGGGTCGGACCGGGTAGAGGAAGCGGACCGCATCCTCACTCAGATGGGGGAGGCACAGGTGGCACTGGCGAGAATCCGGATGGATCTGGAGACGTTGCGGAATTCGAGTCCGTAGCCTGCACGTTGCCCAAGACGCGGTTCTGCTCCAGTTTGGAAGCAATTGCGCGGCCTGATGGGGCCGGTCGGGCCATGCCGGTCGGAGTCGGTCAGGCTGCGGACCTTGCGGATTTTGCTACACAACTCCCAAACGAATGGGGAGTATATACTTGGTCGCCCCAATCGTGATGCACTTCCGTTGGGCATGATCGGATCAGCGGCGTGACTTGGCGACCTCCTGCCAAGCAGCCGCTGCACGACGGGTCAGTCGAGAACCAGTTCCAAACCCAGGATGCGCTTCATCTTTTCCCGCAAGCGGGGGGCCGCCTCCTAGGCACGGCCATCCGCACTGACCATGTGCAGGATGGGGATCTCGGTGATGCCTCGGGCCTGACTGTGCTCGCTGGCAAAGAGACAGAGCACCACCGGCAGCCCCGAGTGTCGTTCCAGCAGCTCCCGCCAAGTGGCCAGGCGTTGCACAAATCGTTCCTTCCACTCGGCACAAGCCGGCGGGCCGGCCGGAAGGATTGGGCGCAACTCCGCGCAGCCGGAGCCGCGCCTGACCTGGACGCGACTGTGCGGTTGTCCTGGCCAATCCGCCTCAACCCACCCTCACTCGCCCCTTGATGGCCTCCGCATCCTGAAGGACCTGGATTGCTGCTGTCTCATCACCAAGTACGAAGGCGGTCAAATGGCAGATCAGCAGTGCTTCGCACTGTTGCAGCAGCCGGAACAGGTCAGCACCTTCGCTAACCTTCCCCTTCTTCTTGCCTCGGTGCGTGTACCAGTTCCGTGTATCTGCAACACGCTTGGCAAAAAACTCCTGCTCACACCCACATACTCCCATCCCCACAAGTTCCGCAAATGGCTTTGCCAGACACATGACACGCTCGCGCAGACCAGACTTCTTCCTGGCACCCTTGGCTGGCGCGAGCGTTTCAAGTGCCTCTGCTACCCGGCGAAACTGTAGTTCGAGGGGCAGTTCGCCAGCACGGTATCGCGCATCGAAGAAGAGAGCAACCGGCTGCGGCCACTCGTGATTCAAGTCAATCCAATTCGTGAGAGACTCCGAAAGCCCATGGTCAATGTCACGATATGCAAAGCTCCCGGACAGAGGCTTGACATTGGCGGGCTCGGGACTGTGCTGTGCTGATTGGAAGAAGATCCTCACCGGATTCTCCCGGTCGCCGGCGGCCGGGTCTGGCTGCTCATCCACCTGCAAGTAACCTTCAAGTGAGGTGATCGCCACGGGAGCGTCCGTCCCCAAACAGAGGAAGTCTCGCATCTGCGTAGCCCACCTGACCACGTCCTTAACAGTCCATGACACGGAGGTGGAAAGTTTGATAAAGGCATTTTGTGAGGTCTGAACCTTCATTGCCCAAGGGTCAGAGAGCGCGAGACTGTACTCGAACCCAAACACACCCTCAACGCCATCCTTGCCCACTTGGAAGGTTATGGCGTCCGGCCTTTGATATGTGATGGTGAAGCGGTCGTTCTCCCTATCAACGTCGGGACGTTCAATGCCCGACACCCAAAGCCATTCGTCCAACCCCTCGATCTTGCAAATCAGCCGGTTGAAAAGTAGCTCTGCATCATCGAAATGTCCACCAGTCAAGAGATTATCTGCCCAAAACTCGCAATTGGCGAACCAAACACCACTCGCCGGTGCTTGGTTCGAGAAATGTTTGACGATGTTCCCGACTAGTGTGACAGCACCCCGTTCCCGCGTGTATCCGAAGATGCGCGGATGCTTTGAAGGAGGCCAGTCGTGGGCCAACGACAGCGGATCGTGGCAGAGATACCCAAAGGTCTTCAATGTGACATGACCAGACTCCGAAACAGCCAGCGTACCCGCCACCCGCATATTCTGGTCTTCGTCGTCCGGCAACCAGAAGTAACCAAAATCAGTAAATGCCGACAGTCTCACCAGATGACTCCCATACTTAGCGACGACACAAGATACCGGGGCCAGTGTCCGGGCCGCAGCTTCAGGTTGAACGGGGCAGAGTATTACCTGTGGGGATGCAAGGTCAAACAGTGAACCGCAGTGCCAGGCAGCCTAACCCATGTGTGGCGGCGGGGGAATGGGACTGCCATCTCGCCCCAGAACAATCCGCTTAGCCACCCCGCGGACGCGACAGGCCAGTGCAGGAGGTATCGGGAGGCCGCCGTGCCGTAGTGGTCCCACACCCAGTCAAATGCGTTGTCGCCCACTACGGGCACTCACGGGGGCGGAGCGTCTTGCCGTGCAAACGGAGGGATGTCCCTGGTCGGTTCCCTGTTGTCAACGAACTCGGCACTAGCCCCATTGCAGCATGAGTTTCCAGATCACATCTCGCACATATGCCTCTGACCGGGGGTGGGCATAGACGGCCTCCACGGACATTTCCCGCGCGGCACGCACAGGACTAGCACCACGGGAGACGGCGAATCTCCGGCAGGCTCACCCCGCGGCCAGGCCGCGGGACCGTTTGAAGGCCGTCAGGCCGGGCATCTCCGGACTCTTTTTTTGGGAGGCTTATATCGTTGAGTTGACAACCGCCGCGGGCCTCGGATTCGGGGCATGAAGGCACTGGTCCGCGCCGCCCGGATAGCCGGAACGGCGGGGTCTTGAACAGCTTCGGTTGCTAAAGTGTAGTGGATCGATGGCCCGCCGTTGCGCCTATGTGCACGGACGGCCCCGGCATGAAGTCCTGGTCGTGCTGGGGTGGGACTGCGGGAAGCCCTGTTGCGGGTGGGAGGATTGCCTGCATGAGCTTGAACCAACGCCTGTGGCTGTGCGGTGTCACCTTTGTCCTGCTGGTCTTGGCATCCGCAGGGCCTGTGTGCCGGCTGCAGCCGGGCGAAGGGGGCAGCGCGGCCAAGTATCGCCAGATTGCGAAGCTCAAGGCACAGCTGGCCCGCCTGGAGGCCAACGGCCACGCGGCCTGACCGCCGACACAGTTCCAACACGGCCGCCGGGCACCGGTTCCGGCGACTTGCCCCATTCAAAGGAAATTCCATGAACCCGCCCCACCCCGATCTTCCACCGACATACTACGGCATGTTCTCCGGTCCCGAATCCGATATCCCGCTGCCCGGTGTGCTGCAGCTGGCCGGCACGGACACGCGCCTTACCGTGTGGCGTTCCGAAAACATGACTCCGGCATTTGATTTCGGCAAGCCGGTCCACGGGCACCTGCACTCGGATTTGGCAACCATCTCCTTGTGGGGATTGCACGAAAATCCCCCGCGCCAACAACAAGAACGAGTGCTGGGTACCATGGTGGAAGCAACCACCTACGCGCCCGTGTTCGGGGTTCGCGGGGCGGGGGCTTTCGACCCGGACGAAACCTCCGTGTCGGCCTTCACCCTCACCAGCCATCACCTGCGGCTACGCGGCGGAACGGGCGAGAGACTCGTTTCAAAGGAACACGGGGTGCTAACCGTGTCGACGGGGACCAGCAGCTTCCCGCCCCACCCCATGTACGACTCCACCCGCATCAAACTATCCTTTGCCTCGCCCCTGTGCTTTGCGGACGTCGCGTACTACCTGACGACCCTGCGCTTCCTGTGCGAGGCCATGACCGGCATGCCGCACAACTTTGACAACGTGTTCCTTGACGGTGCCGACGAGACGGGACAGCCCGTCGGCTACCGTTTCTACGATTTTCTCGATGTCACTGTCCCTCCCCGCACACTGACCGGCGGCTCTCCGCATCCCGTGTGTCATGTGGACGAGTTCCTGAAAGTTGCAGCCTGCTGGGTGAAAAAGTTCCACAAGGCGGATTCAAACCTCCCCGAGATTTTCACGCACCTGTCCGCCAGCCTCGCCTTGGCCTACGGGGTGTATTTCCAACGCCTGCGGGTATTCCAGTCCGTGAACGTGTTCGACCTGTTCCCGAAGGATCCTTCGGTAAAGTATCGCCGTTTGGAGGACATCCTGAAGGAACGCATCAACCTGGTGGCCGCCGTGGTGGACCAGTACCCGAGCAGTTGTCCCGATGGCTTCACGGCGGAGAATCTGCGAAAGTTCGCGGTGTGGGGAGCCGACATCCGCAACCGCATGGTGCATGGCCCGCTTGAACCGAATGGGAGTTCCCGTCCGCCCCACTGCGCCGACGGACAGGCGGAAAGTGCGGTCTGCGACGTGCTCGAGGCCGTGCTGGCCATGTCCACGCTGCTTGAGTGCGGCTTCAAGCTGGGCTGGGTGCTTCATCCGCGTTTGGCGGGGTACCACAGGTTCTCGGACATGGCGCACCGCCTCGGCAATACGGTGGCGTACATTGAGGGGTTGGTCTCCCCCTGAATGACCAATGGCTGGAGACGGCTCCCGGCCGGGGTCGAACCTTGTACCGGGTTGCCGTTGCGATTCTGCTTCCTGCCGCCAGCCCCTCCCGTAGCGTACGTATTGTTAGTGTGGCCTGCGTTCAACCCCACCTTGGCGAGTGCCATGATGCCTTCGTTGCCCTCGGATTTGATTTTCATCCACACGGCCGCGGCCGTGAGCCGCACGGGTGAGGACTTGCTTCGGCGGCTGAACGAACCCGAACTGCCCCAGGAACTGGCGGTGGCACTGCCCGTTCCCACGGGCCTGCTGCTGGTATTTGGCATTGAAACGGGTCTCAAGGCCCTGTTGCAGGTTGTGGAGAAAAAGCAGATTGTCAAGGGATCACCGCTCTTCACCCACAAACTGACCACCCTGTGGAAGGCCCTGCTACCCGAAAACCGACAGGCCGTGGAAGACCGCGTGTTCGCCTACTGCACGTTGCAGAACGTAGATGTACCGCGGGTGGGTGCCCTCTTGGAGTGTTACCAAGGGAGCTTCGAGAACTGGCGTTACTGGGAACCGACAAGATTCACGGATGCCGACGGGACGGAACGGGAAACGCTGTTAAACGCTGTTCCTGGCGGACATTGGCATTCTGGGGTGCGTGTTGCGGGCAGTGATCGAAGTCCACATGGTCGCCTGCGGATCCCCGTACACCATGCCGCCCACCCCGGAAGCCGAACTCTCGTCCGAACCGCCGCCGGATGAACTGCGCGCTGCCTACCGTTATCGCCAATTGGTCTATCCCGACGATCCCCGCTCCCGCTTGTCGTTCGACGACTGGTTATGCGGGAAAGCCCGGTTAGAGGGCGGATGCGCGGCAACCAGGAACGCGTGCCGATTTAGCCGCGGCCGGCAACGCAGACCCCGCAGCAGTGGCAGCTCATGGTCGTCTCCCTACGCCCAGTCCGGTCGCGTCGAGGGCCTTGCGCACCGGGTCGCGGTACGCCTCGTTGGCCGGCAGTAAGTCGCGGTTCATGAAGTCGGCGGCGACGATCTCGCAGCTGCGCGTCGTCCAGGGCCCGGCAGTCCAGGCCGGGGAGCTCGGGCAGGCGGAAAATGGTGAGGTTGGCCCGCCCCTGCTGCGCCCCGGACGGGTTGCTTCTGTCTCCACTGTCCAATCTGCTGTTCAGCAAGAGCGAAGGGCGGTAACGCGCTCCCCCCGCGGCATGTGGCCGGGCGACGAACTCGATTACCGGTGCTTCGCCTTGCAACACGAAGGCGTACATCCCGGAGTCCTGCATGCTCTGGCGCTACGCGTGGACGTGCCTGCGTTGATTACCCGTCATGCCCGTCATCACGGGATCCAGACCCTGCACCGACGCTTGGCTTGCATGCACACATTCCTGACCGAGGAGGTCGTACCCTTGCGGTGTCCGCAGCCCAGAGGTACGTGGACACGGCCAGCGGCCGGTTGCAATTCGTGTTGGGGCGCGGGGAACGGGATCACCGATACCGGGTACGCAGGGCCAAGCCCCTAACTTATCATTCCGTTGGTATTAGTCGGGCGACTTGGTAGACAAAGGCATTTGTAGCTGCTCATCCGAATCAGTCGCAGCAATCCTCCACGGATCGGGCCAGCTACCCTTGGTGGCAAAGTTTGCGCCGTGCTTCTTCAGGAAGAGTTGTAGTGGCTTGTAAGGCACGCGCTTGAGCTTTCCGAAATTCGTGTCCTCGTTGAAGTCTTTGCCTTCCGCCTCCTTCCGTCCATACTGGGAATCGTCAAGTGGTTCTCCACGATCAAGCTTGTCCTGCCCAATCCTGCTGAGAATGCAAGGGGTCTCATAATTCCCAAACCACTTACCTCCACTGCGCTCCAAGCGATCATCTCGGGCAAGGATGCAATCAATCATTGAGAACAAACCGATGTCAATTATGGCGGGGCTGTACCAGTCGGGCTGCTCTGGAAGTGGACACAACTGGTAAACGAGAACCATGAGAGCATCAGTCTTTGGCTCAACATTCTTCACGGTCACCTTCTGTGTGAGTCGAGCAGAAGGTTCGCGCGGAGTCGGTGGCTTCTTCATTTCCACACCCTCTGGGTCCTTGTAGAGGAGCTTCAACTCTAGTCGTTTGCCGCTGACATGGCGATAATCCGGATATCCCTCACGGTCTCCGAGGATTCCCTCGTGTTTGGACAGCCCTACGTCGCCGAGGTCTGGTCTCTCGTAATCCAGGAGGTTCGAGAGTTCCGGGATGCATGCGTCCATCAACGTGCCGATGATCGTTCCGATCTGGGAAGGCTGAAATGCCTTGAGAACCGACTGGGGCAGACGAAGCACCCCCAGTTGCACCCCTTTCAATCCATCAAGGGCTTCCGCAAGCTCAGCAAGCTCCGCGTCGGTGATGTGGTCATCTGGAGGCATCGGAAGTGCCCCCAAGCACATCAAGGTACTCCGCCGGAATGATCTCCACGAGCGTCACACCAATGACGCGGCACATCTGCAATAGCTCTACAACGTCAATCCGCCGTTCGCAGGTCTCCACCTTCGACACGTATGACTGGGGACGACCAAGCATCTGGGCGACCTCGCCCTGAGTGCGTCCAGCCCTTTCGCGAGCCTTGCGCAGCAGAGCAATCACTTCAATGTACCGTTGGTCGTGAATCGACTTCATTTACATTCCGCTTCGGGGTATCCCATCCGATCCTGACGAGATACAGATCCTCATGCGCAGGTCATGAAAACCCAAGATGGGATATTCACCTCTCTCCGACGACTGACTTGACACGTGGCTGGAGAGTTGTAGAATGTTGGCCATGGCCAAGCGACATCAGATCAAAGCCGGTGACTGGGAGAGCATCGTCGGGCGCCTTCAAGAACTTGTCCTTGCCAATTCGGGCGCAGACGAGTTCCAGGAGGTGTTCAAGCTCCTGGTCGCCAAGCTCTACTCCGAGAAGTTCCCTGAGCGCGCCCCGGCGTTCCGAGTTCATGAGTCCCCTGCTTCCACAGCTGCAGCCATAAATGAACTGCTTGCTCATGCAAACTCGCAGTGGCTAGGGATCGTCAACGGCGATCCCCGATCACTACTAACCGACGAGCATCTTACGATCTGTGCGGAATCAATAGCAGATCAGTCCATCTGCGACACTAGCCTCGAAGTATTGGATGGGTTTTTCGAGTTTTTGGTCAGCCATGTCTCCAAGGGAGCAAAGGGTCAGTATTTCACGCCTCGGCAGGTCGTTGAATGTTGCGTGAGAATAATGAATCCGTCACCGAGCGAATCGGTGCTTGACCCGGCATGTGGTTCGGGTGGCTTCCTAATGCATGTATTGAATCACAATATTGATCGACTGCAATCGACACTTCAGGATTACTGCTCAAGAAACCTCTGGGGTTGTGACTTCGACGGCCGCGCCATTCAGATCGCAAAGGCACTGATGCTCGTCGCTGGCGACGGAAGTGTGAACCTGCATCAACTCAATAGCTTGCGCAAGGAAAGTTATGGAGACCTTCTGGAAATCGTCGACAATGGCGTACCCAGACTTACTATAGAAGACCTCTTGCGATCAAAAGCCCGGAGGTTCCGGGGATTTGATGCAATTCTGACAAATCCTCCATTTGCAGGCGAGATTCGGGAACAGTCACTCCTTGCGAGCTATGAGGTTGCGAGACGGAATCGTCGTATGGAGAGAGACGTTCTTTTCCTTGAGCGATGCGTACAATTGCTTCGACCAGGCGGGAGATTGGGTATAGTGCTACCTCACAACAAGTTTGGTGGCGCGAATTGGTCGTACCTTCGTGAATGGCTGATTAGACACGTCCGTGTGGTTGCGGTCATTGGGCTTGATCGGAGTGCCTTCCTACCACACACGCATCAGAAGACAAGTGTGTTGTTTGGTGTCAAACGTCAGAAACCCATCAGACAACCTGAGACCGAGCCTATTCTATTCGCAATTAGCGAGTCAGCCGGCAAAGATTCTGCTGGACGGATTCGACAACGCGTCGGTACAACCCCCGAACAACCCGCTTGGGAGCGGGCGGACCACGACCTTCAGGACATAGTCGAGAAATTCCAAGAATTCACGCGTAGCCATGACGTCGAGTGGAGCAGGTGAATGGCCATCTCAACGGTTATTGATGTCAGTAGACTGGATGATGGTAACGTACTGGCACCAGAACGATACGATCCACGACGCAGATATGTGGACCAGGACAGTGCTCGCTTGTCGGACATAGTGAATCTTCTTCGAGAGCACACAAATGCTGAATCGGCAGAGGCAACACGGCAGTTTCTCGTGCTTGCAACGGGAGATGCACGGGACGGGATAATTCGGCCAACAAAGCCACCATGTGACGGTTCTGCCATAGGTAGTACGAAGAAGGTGATTCGTCCGGGACAGGTGATTATCTCACGTTTGCGCCCATATCTTCGACAGGTCGCATGGGTGGATGGAGGTCTGCTCCAGTCAGTCGGGGGGAGTGTCGACCTCGTGTGCAGTTCTGAGTTCTATGTCCTAGACTCAAATGACGATATGAGCATTGCTTTCCTCGTACCATTTCTGCTTAGCGAACGTGTGCAGACAGTCTTGGCTGCATCCCAGGAGGGCGGGCACCATCCGAGATTTAACGAACAGACACTGAAATCCCTGCCAGTCCCGACTCTACTGCTCGAACGACGGAAAGAAATGTCCGCGCGCGTAGAAGCCGCCATTAATCAAGCCCGCAACGCATTTTGCGAAATCTACGGCAGTATTAGTGCGGTAGACAACCGACCCGATACCTAACCTGCTCTAACCGAAATAGCCACACGGTTACCTGGCTCAACAGGTGCTTTAGAAACTGCCATACCCAGTCTTGTCTACACCTTGATGCAGCGCCGACAATATGGACAGGCTCCCCTGCCTGCTGCCGGTGCGTTGGGACTGGCCGGAAGAATTGAGAGAGTCCCCCAAACCGATGGGTGGAGGCTCGAGTGGGACTATCCGGTGCAGATAGGTTCATTCCTTAGCTGGACTTTGTATGACTTTAGGCGGGGTTGTCGTAGGGGGGCGGTCGTGCTCTGTCGGTGTAGCAGTGGAACTCTCAGAACCGGGTCGGGTCCAGGGACGGGGGTTTTGCCTGTCGGGGGGACGGCCGGGATTTGCAAAAGGGAACTGTTCGGTCCAGAGGACGAGGCGCACGAGGGCCACCAGGGCGTCGGCGAAAGTGGGCAGGGGCTTGGGATACCAGATGGGCTGGCTCCGCAGCAGCCGGTGGGCGACTACGGTGACCCAGTTGAAGAGGTCCAGCAGGACGGGTGTGGTGCGGGCGATGGCCGCCTTCGACCATTGGCGCTGGGTTTCCACGCCCAGGTGAGTGTGGACCTCCTAGCAGGTGACCTCCACCTGCCAGCATTGCAGGCACGCGGTGAGGATGGCGGCCGGGCTCCAGTTGGGGTTGGTGCAGAGCCGGGCCTGAGGTTTCCGGCGTCCGTTCAGGTCGCGCAGGAGCAGCTAGTGCAGGGGGACCGTGGGCTGGCCCGGCACGCGGGGCGGGGTGGCGCAGGGCGGACCACATCCAGGCGCAACCGGGTCAGGAAGATAATGGGCGGGGTCATGCCCTGGCAGGCGGCCAGCAGCCGCAGGGTCGCGTAGGTCCGGTCCCCGACGACCACCAGTTCCCGGTCAGGCCGTCAGCGGCATGGGACGCACAGCATCTGGCGGGCCCAATCCGTGATCGCTTGTGACAGCGCCGGGATGGCGCCAGCACGGTCCGGAAAGGCAGAGCTCACACCCAGTGGGACTAGGGCACCTCGGCCAACAGCATCAGGCTGACCCAGCGCAGCCCCTTGGCCTTGACGAAGTGGCCGTGGGACGAGCGGATCGGGTCCCATACTCCCAGGGCATCGATCTTGGCCTCCTAATGCCGCTTCAGGGTCTCATCGATGGCCAGTTGGAGCGTCCCCGTCGGAACCAAGTGTCGGACCAGCTGTTCCAGCAGCACCCGGCTGACGGCCAGAATGACCCCCAGCAGCAGGATTTGCACCTTGCGCCAGATGCGTACGTCAAAGAGCTACGCGATGGGGAACGACGGCGGTACAATGGCATCCGGCAGACTGGACATGATGAACCTCTTGTGGTGATTTGGTTCATTGTGCCAGCCTGTTTGACCTGCCGGACACCGATCTCAAGTTGTACAAAGTCCAGCTTACAGAGTGTCACCATGACATCGCCTACTGCCGACCAGACACCTGCACGCCTTGAGGCCGTCTTCGGCTTTGGGCGCAGCTGGGCGTCGCAGATGGGCTCTTCAGCGATTGTCTGGGAGACGCCAGCCTACCACCTACTGTGGTTCGATGGTACAGCGAGCGAGGCGGAGTTGGGAAGGCTGTGGGAGGCTAGGAAGGGTCGTCAGGCCTATCCGGTGGTCCTACTGACCCCTGCGGACGATGACTCCAACATCCGCGTCGCTGGACCGCAGGCTGCCCGACCCATACGGGAGTTGCCCGTCGGACGAGTTCTCGATCTGTTGGAGACAAGCCGCCGCTTGGCAGTCCGTGAAGCCGCTTCGCTTCTGACCAGAGAATTCAGCCGCCTTGAGGATGCCGTTGTCCCCGGCTTACGGGTGAAGGACTTACTCACCCCTTATTTCCTGCGTGAACGTCTGCGCCGTCGGCCCATCGACGAGCAACGGTTGTCCCGCGTCATAGAAGGCGTACCCACCACCGGCACAATAGCATGGCGCTCGCTCTTCCAGAGCATGGGCTATCAGGTGGAGCAACTTCCCCATCGAGGTTACCTGCTGCGGCAAGATAACGCTCCAATCGCAGTGGTTCATCCTCTCCGCGACGCATCCCAGTTCAGTCGCCTGACGGACAATGGAGAGTTGCCCGAGGGAATGGTGCTGGCCGACTGCGACAGGCAGGGGGCCTCTTGGGGAATCCTGACCGCAGAGGGCCGCTACCGGCTGTTTCAGCGTCGGCCCCCGGTAGGCCCAGCGACCGGGCAGCACATGGAGATTGACACCGGCGAGTTGGAAAGGAAGGATCGCCTCTATCTGGGCCTACTTGCTCCGGAGTCGCTCACGGAGAACGGCTGGCTAACTGGTTGGGTTCGCGAGGCGAAGGATTTCGGTGAGGATCTGCGCAAGGGACTGGAGGAGAGACTCATAAAGGACGCCCTGCCCAACATTACGCGGGGACTTGGCGAGTGGGTTGAGTCACAGAACGTTGACCTGACCGACCGGAAACAGCTACGGCAAATCGAGGAGAGTGCACTGACTCTGGTATTCCACGTCTAATGTGGAATTACACGGCCACGGTGAAGGTCTGGACATCAATCCCG
>CAZMKQ010000117.1:0-15880 GCA_964566955.1 uncultured Caldilineaceae bacterium
CTGGCCACGGGTTATTACTTCCAATTCATGGGCAATCACGAAAAAGGTTCCCTCCTGCTGATGGTTGCCCTTGGATTCCTGTTGTTGGTAACCAACCCAATCGCCACCACAGCCATGTCACGGGCCGTGATGAAGTCCTCACCCGACAACGACCGACAGTACTTGGCGGTGGACGAATACGCCGTTGGCAATCGGCTCACTGTACCCGTTCCTTCGGAGCCAAACACCATGATTTACGTTGATCGACGCGGCTGGGATTCGAGCAAGTGGGAAACATATGACCGCGATGTGATTCCGCTATGGGTCGCAGATATGGATTTTCGATCCCCGGACCCCATCGTCAAGGCGCTGCAGGTGCGGGCCGCACACGGCATCTTTGGCTACGGGGCCACGGAAGAGGCTGTGGGCGAATGGTTCTGCACCCATCTGCTTGAACGGTACGACTGGCACGTGACCCCGGACCAACTGGTTTTCCTGCCGGGTCTCGTATCAGGCCTGAACCTGGTAGTCCGTGCCATCGGCCGGCCCGGTTCCGGTGTGATGACACACGAACCCGTCTACCCGCCGTTCCTGGTCGCGCCGGGGTTGCAGAACAGAAATCTGCAGTCCGTACCGATGCCTCATGACCACAACGGCGGCCTGCTGCACTTCAGATTGGACATGGAGCGGTTCAGGGCGGTCGCGGACGATTCCACCGCGCTGTTTCTCCTGTGCAATCCCCACAACCCGACCGGCCGCAGCCTGTCCCGGCAAGAACTGTTGGAACTAGCCGAGTTCTGCCTCAACCGCAGCATGGTGATTTGCTCGGACGAGATCCACTGCGACCTCATGCACGAAGGCCGCCGGCATCTGCCCATCGCCTCCCTCGAGCCGGAAATCGCCGACTCGACGATCACGCTGATGGCTCCCAGCAAGACATACAACATGCCTGGTTTGGGTTGCAGCGTGGCCGTGGTGCCCAACCCGGCGTTGCGCGCCCTCGTGCAACAAGCTGCCATGGGTATCGTGCCCCACGTCAACGTCATGGGATACGCGGCAGCCTTGGCCGCCTACAGTCATGCGGACTGCCGTACATGGTTGGAAGAGTTGCTCCGAACTCTGACCGCCAATCGCGACTATATGGAACACGCACTGCTCGCCGCCTTCCCCGGTGTGCGAACCACGCGGCCGGAAGGCACCTACCTCAGCTGGGTTGACTTCGGTGCGGTGGTGGAGAACCCCTACCGATTCTTTCTCAACCACGCCCGGGTGGCCCTGAGTGAAGGCAGCCGCTACCACACGACCGGCGGCCACACATGGGCACGCATCAATCTGGGCACCAGCCAATCACTTCTGGAGGAGGCCGTCGCGCGCATGCAGGAGGCTGTGGCTCAGCACCAAGGTTCCTGACCCCTGCCGGCATATCCTCCGGTCAGTTCGCTTCGAGGTTGCCGAGCAGGTTCAGGAACGCGTCCTCGTCCAGTACGGACACCCCGATTTTTTGGGCCTTGGCCAGCTTGGAACCGGCATCCTTGCCGGCCAGCACGTAGTCTGTCTTGCCGGACACCGAGGCGGTTACCTTGGCACCGAGTTCCTTGAGGCGAGCCGTCGCTTCGGACCGGGTGAAACCGGACAGCTTGCCCGTGATCACAAAGGTTTTGCCGGCAATCCCGGCCTCCTCGGATTCGGGCGCCGCCGTTTTTTCAGGTCCCAGCATGCACAGACCCGAGAGGGCCAGCGCGTGCAATTCCCGGCGGCGCCCCGGATCATTGAAGTATTCGGTCACGGCACCGGCGATCTCGGGCCCCACGCCGTCGATCAGTTCCAAGTCATCCGCGGAACAGTGCGGCAACTCCAGCAGGTTGCGCACTGCGTCACAGATGAGTTCCGCAACCTGCAGACCGACAAAGGGGATTCCCAGGGCATGCAGCAGCCGGGCTGGGGGTCTGGACTTGGCTGAGGCCAATCCGGCCTTGAGGCCCTCAATCCGTCGCTCGCCATACGATTTCAGTTCGGCGATCTTTGACCAAGGCAGGCGGTACACGTCCGATATGTCGCCAACGATGCCCAGATCAACAAACAGCTCCGCCTGACGCACGCCGAACGAGCGAATGTCGAGTGCGCCCCGGCTGACGAAGTGCTCCACGGCGCGTGTCAATTGCCGCGGGCAATTTCGGTTGAGACAGCGGTGGGCCACTTCACCTTCCTGTTGGACCAGTACCGTCCCGCATGACGGGCAATGTTCAGGCGGCATCCAGGGACATTCGCTGCCGGTTCGGTGTTCCGGCAGTGCCTTGACAACCCGCGGAATTACATCGCCGGCGCGCATGACCATGACCTGATCCCCCTCCCGAAGGTCCAGGGAGGCCACATAGTCAAAGTTGTGCAGCGTCGCGTGTTCCACAACCACGCCCCCCACCTGCACCGGTTCGAGCCGGGCTCTGGGCGTCACAACCCCAGTGCGACCCACAAACGTCTCAATTTCCAGCAGGCAGGTGACCACCTGTTCCCCTGCCCGCTTGTAGGCCCGCGCCCACCGCGGATCGCGTCCGGTCTGCCCCAGGGCCCGTTGAGCGGCCACCCCATCCACCTTGGCCACCACGCCGTCTACCTCGTACGGAAGGTCGGCCTTGGTGTCCAGGAACCGGTCGGCCGTCTCCACCAACGCCGCGAACTCACAGTCGGCAAACCTGTGGATGGCGGCGCAGGCCACCGGAAACCCAAGCTGTGTCAGGAAATCCAAACGCGCCGCGTGCGTCGGGAGATCTGGTCCCCCTTTGATGTCCAG
The DNA here is from genome assembly GCA_964566955.1 of uncultured Caldilineaceae bacterium. Taxonomy (GTDB): domain Bacteria; phylum Chloroflexota; class Anaerolineae; order Caldilineales; family Caldilineaceae; genus Bin34. The sequence goes on from CAZMKQ010000117.1 coordinate 2,768, forward strand.
CAACTCGAAGACCCATAACCTGAGCGGACGCCTGGCCGATTCGTTGGAGTCCAACTGGCGCAGGCTGCCGGCTGCGAAGTTGCGCGGATTCGCGTACACGCGGTCCTCCTGGGCAGCCAGGGTTGTATTGAACGCGGCGAAGTCCTCCTTGCGGACGTACACCTCGCCCCGTACCGTCAGGACCTCCGGCACAGGAATCCCTTCCGCAGGCACAGCCGGGATTCGCAACGGGATTTGCTTGACGGTTCGCAGGTTGGCCGTCACGTCCTCGCCTATGTCACCGTTGCCTCGCGTTGCCCCCTGCACAAACAAACCGTTACGGTACTCCAGGGCTACCGACAGGCCGTCGATTTTGGGTTCAAGCACCCATCCCAGCGATGCTTGCAGATCCGGTTCCAGTTGCGGCACCAGCCGTTCGCGCCAAGTCATCAGGTCGTCGGCACTGAACACGTTGGTCAGGCTGAGCAGAGTGTGCGGGTGTTCCACCTTGGCAAACTGGCTGGCCGGGGAGCCGCCAATCCGCTGGCTGGGACTGTCCGGGGTTACGAGCTCGGGATGGGCCCGTTCGATTTCCAGCAACTGGTCCCAGGCCGCGTCGAATTCCTCGTCCGACAGGTCGGAACGGTCTTCGACGTAGTACTGGTGCTGACTGGTTTGAATGAGCCTGCGCAGGTGCTGCAGGCGCTCCTGAACGGTCATGCAGACGTGCGGTGCCGCGCTCGTTTTTCCGTCAAATCACTCGAGGTGGGCGGCCTGAACCCACCCGGTTAGGCCGTCCTGGGCTTGCACCCGCCACCAGCCTTCGCCATCGATGACCACGGGGTAGGCATACTCCAGGGATGCTTCCACGATGCTGAAACTTGTCGCCGGTGCATACATGGCCGCGATCATCGTGGGATTGTCGGCGTCCGGATCCATCCGCAAGGGGATTTGGGACATGCCGGAGGCTCCCTGAACCACCGTCCCCACCGTCCAGGCCGGGGAATCGACAAGCTGATTGCTTCGAACTTCCGCGGCGACCGCGTCGTCCCCGGACCCTGTCGATCGCTGTTCGCTATCCGGACCGGTCGGGGTAGCCTGGACGCGAACCGTGTTCTCGTTGCCCAACGTCGCGGGTGCTGCATCCGCGGCGTTGCCCGGGACTTCGGGAGCGGTGCCGGCAGACAATCCATCCGGTTCCTGACCCGAACCGAGCAGGCCCCCCAATGGCAACCCAGTCAACTCTCCAAACGCGTCCTGCACCAAGGGCATTTGAGCAATCGATTCGACCAGCCTCGGATATTGATTCCGAGCCAGGCCTGCCGCCGTCACCACCGCCAGGATGACAACCCAGCGTACCCATTTGCGTCGACTGGTGGCACCCGTTTGCCCTGTGACGTCCGGACCCGTGCTGGGCGGTGCCGAAATTGGTTTGGACCGGCGAAACATGATGCTTTTCCCGTCGCCTGTTCAGCACCGGCATGTCAGCCGTGGAACCACGCAAGAACCGACTCGACCGACCGCGTGTTGAGTACCTGCGACGGCTGCAACTCGGCGCGTCGGGCGATGCCCAGGCCATACCGGATGAATTCAAAGTGGTTGACATCGTGGGCGTCGCAATTCAGGACCAGGAGGCAGCCATGGCGCGCCGCCATGCGGGCCAGTTCGTCGCCCAAGTCCAACCGGGCGGGATTGCAGTTGATTTCCAGGGTGGTTCCATGTTCCCTGCAAGCCCGGCACACGGCTTCCATGTCCAGTGCGGACGGGTCGCGGCGCCCCAGAAGTCGACTCGTGGGATGACCCAGAATGTCCACGTGGGGATGGGCCACCGCCCGCAGACAACGTTCGGTAATGGTGTCCCGGTCCTGCCGCAGGGAACCGTGAATGCTGGCTACGACGACATCCAAACGGGCCAGCGTTTCGTCGTCCAGTCCAAGCGAACCGTCCGCGTGGATCTCGGCTTCGATGCCCTTCAATAGCCGGAAGTCCAGCCCTTCCTCCTCAAACAACGCGTTCAGGCCATCGATTTCGGATGCTTGTTTCTCCAGTCTGGCGGCGTCCAGGCTGTCGCCAAACCCATGTCCCTGCCCGTGATCGGTCACTGCCCAATAACTGTATCCGAGGCCTTGGGCAGCCCTTGCCATCTGTTCAATGGATTGGTGGCCGTCGCTATAGGTTGAATGCCCGTGAAGTTCGCCCGTCAGGTCGGGGAAATCCACCAGATCGGCCCCCGGCGCCAACGATCGGTGAAGGTCCCTGGTAATGCGGTGTCGTTGTTCCGGCACGAAGCCGGGAATGCCCAAAACCCGGGCCAGACCCTGTTCACTGACCGGTTCCGGCTCCATGCGGTCGGCCAACTCGGCAATGAACTCGGCGGAATCCCGATCGCTGGACAGCATGGTCATCAACCTGTCCCAATGGTCGGCCTCCGTCATGACTACGGACAGTTCAAAACCGGCATGTAGGACCACCCGGCACGTTCGGTTCACGATCGTGCCCACGGATGCGACCTGAGACAAGCCGGTCAAGGCCTGGGCGACTGCGTCAGGATGGCGTGTCTCCACCAGGATCATGGGTTCGCGCACGGTGGCACGCCATTCCCTCAAATCCCCAACCAACGAACCCCTCGCGACTGCGGGTCCGCCCGCAACCATCAAACCCTCAACAACCGATTCCACCACCGGAAGCACGAATCCAATCGGATCCTCCGGAGGGGGACGCTCCCTGATCTGATGGATGGCCGTGGCCAGCGAAGCCTCCGTCCTGGCCGTGAAACCCTTGAGATCCCTCAGTTTCCGTCCCTGTATGGCCGCCTCCAAGTCCGCCAGTGATGTTATGTCCAGTTTTTCCCACAGGAGTCGGGCCTTGCGGGGGCCAACCCCGGTCACGCGCACCACTTCCAGGAGGCCCATGGGGATTTGTTCCGCCAGCGCATCCAGGGCCGGCATGCGACCCGTGTCAACCATGGCCTCGATCTCGGCCTCTATGCTCCTTGATGTCCCGAAGGTTGCCGTTGTGCGCCGCGTCGGCCACGCCGATTTCCAGGTCCTGCACTTGATCGGCCGCCCGTTTCAAGGCATTGACCCGGAATGTGTTGGCGCCCTGCAAGGCCATCAGGTCGGCCGTGTTGCGGAGGGCTTCAGCCACGTCGCGGTTGGTAACTGGGGAATCAGGCATGCCTGAATTCGGCGGACTTGTACAGGCCTGTTGGATCGATGGCCTCGATTGCCGTGTCCCTGCCGGTGTGTTGCTTGTAGAGGGCCAGATTCCGATCGATGTCCCGGCTGTTCAGTCCCTGCCGGCGCGCCCACGAAAAAAATTCAATGATCTCCGGCTGGGCGGACACAACTTCCCAGTAGAACAACTCCACAATGGCACCGCCAGTCCGAAACTCGCCGCGATCGAAGTATGCCCGCAGCGTCTTCTCTCGATTGTAGGGCACTTTGCGGAAAGTAACGGCCCAGCCTTCGCCCTCGTCGGCACCCGGCATGCTGTCCAAAATCGCATAGTCGGCGCCGGGATCGCCGTTCAGGGGCAACCCGACCGAACCGGGGTTGATGATGTGCCAGTGGCCAGCCCGCAACTCCGGCTCCTTGAAAGGCGGATTGGGCGACAGGGCGGACGGTGCATGGGCCTGCCGGGCCACCTGCCGTGCGCCGGGTATGTGCGTATGGGCCGTGACCACGGTATGTTCAACCACCCCGGCAAGCAGCTCCGAGGCCTGCTCGTCGGTCGTAAATGGAAACACGGCCGCACGCGGATCACCCGGCATGCCGTGGACCACGCGCAGAGGCTCGTGTGACGGCCACTTCAACGACAGGTCGTCCGGCAACACAGCCAGGTAGTTTCCCAAGTGCTCCGGAACAATCCGGTTGAGCTGGTGGAGTGCCCTCCAACGCGATGGGTTTTCGAGATCCGGATGCACGCGGGGCGAATTGAAGTCGAGATAGTAGAACTCGTGGTTGCCCCTGATGACGAGCCAGTCCTGCTGCATGATGAACTCAACCACCTCCACGCTGAACGGCGTCGCGTTGATGAGATCGCCCGCAACGATCACATGGTCGGGCCGATGGCGTTCGACATCGGCGACCACGGCCTCGAGCGCAGGCAGGTTGCCGTGGATGTCGGCCAGCACCGCCAAACGCATCACGCACCGTCCGGAACGTCGGCCGCAATCCCGTTGCGGGCAGCCTGCCGGATGGCGGCACCCACCGCCCGAGCCCTGGCCGGTGCGTCTCCCAGATACGTGTCCACCGACATGAGGGAGTGCACCGTCTCCGCTGGCAACCAGGCGCGGATATCCGGATCAGCCTCCAGCAGGTCGGACAGTCGATTGTCTCTCCCCTGCTCCACATCGGACCATGCAGTCATACAGTGGCGGCGCAACACTTCATGCAGGACTTGGCGGTTGCCGCCGGCGCGCACCGCGGCCAGCAGCACGCGTTCACTGGCTGCGAATTGCCCGTAGCCGTCCAGCGTCGAACGACTCCGCTGACGATCCAGACTCAGGCCCTTGAGCAGTTTCCCCGCGCGGCGTAGGATTTCGTCGGTGAGAAGGAACAGTTCCGGGAGAAACAGCCGTCGGTTCCCACTGTCATCGAGGGTCCGCTCCAGGATGGCGTTGGCATGGTTCTGCCAAGCCACCGAGACCTGGGCCGATACTTGCCGCGCCAGGCTGCAAATATTCTCGGCGGCGATCGGATTGCGTTTGAACGGCATTGCGCTCGAACCGACCTGGTATTCACCGAACTCTTCGGACCACTCGCCGATCATCCGGCTCTGGAGAATGCGGCTGTCCAAGGCAAACTTGTGCAGGGAACCGGCAATGCCGCTGAGAACCTGTGCTATCTGCAGTTCCTGCTTGCGGGGCATGGTCTGCGTTGCGACCGTAAACGCCTCCAACCCAAGACTTCGCATAACCATTTGCTCTAGTTGAACAGCGGTCCAGCCAGTGCCTGCCAGAAGTTCCGTGAACGGTGCTGCCGTTCCCACGGCACCCTTGACTCCCTTGCCCTTGACGGCGCGGCGTTCCCGTTGCACGGCCGCGAAATCCATCAGCAGGTCCTGACCGAAACAGGCAATCCGGTATCCGGCCGTGGTGGGTTCCGCCGGCTGGATGTGGGTAAATGCCATCACCGGCACTTCGGCCCACTGTTCTATGCGGTCGCCAACCGTGGTCAACAGAGTTGCCAGTCGCCATTCCACCAAACCAAGACTTTCCTGCATGCGCAGTGCATCGACGTTGTCCAGGGCATCGTTCGACGTCGCCCCCAAATGGATGACGCCTCCCCCCACGGGGCACTGCTCCGCAAACGTCCGGATTTCGGCCACCAGATCATGGCGCACCTCGGCCTCAATCTCGGCAGCGCGACACAAGTCGACATCGTCCTGCCTGGTTTCCAGGTCCCGGGCCTGTTCCCAGGTCACGACGCCACACTCCGCCTGTGCCTTCGCCAAGGCGACCCAAAACCGCCTTAGCAACTTGCGTTTGCGAACCTCGCTCCAAATAGCCCGCATGCGCCGGCTGCCGTAACGCCAGCTCAACGGGGAGATGAAGGTGTCGTGGCTGAACGTCTCGGTCATCGAGCCTTGGTACGGCGTGCGAACTTCAGTCGCCGGGGTTGACCACCATCTGGTCACGTGCCGGGCCGACCCCAATGTAGGGAATCGGGATCCCGACCTGGTCCGCAATCCAGGCCACGTACTCCCGGGCGTTGCGCGGCAATTCGTCAAAGGAACGGCACCCGGTGGTGTCCTCTTCCCAACCGGGAAACCTCTCCATGATCGGAACAATTCCCGCCAGATCGGCGGTATCGGGAACGCTGTCCCGCTCGACCCGTCCATCGGGCATGCGATAACCGGTGCAAACCCGGACCGTCTTGAATCCGTCCAGGACGTCGAGTTTGGTCATGCAAAGCTCGGTGATGCCATTGATCCAGGCCGCGTAGCGCAACCCGACCAGATCAAGCCAGCCGCACCGACGGGGACGTCCGGTGGTGACGCCGTATTCGTGGCCGATTTCCCGCAATCTGGCGCCATCGTCGTCATGCAGTTCGGCCGGCATGGGGCCCGTGCCAACAGCGGTGTTGTAGGCCTTGGCCACGCCGACCACGCGACTGATGGCCTGAATGGGCAACCCGGCACCGGCCGCGGCAAATGCCGAAGTGGGATTGCTGGAGGTGACAAAGGGATAGATTCCCCAGTCAAGGTCCCGCATCACCCCAAGCTGTCCTTCCAACAGAATGTGGCCGTCCGCGTCGAGGACTTCCTTCATCATGGGCACCGTATCCACAATCCGATCCGCCAAGGCGGTACGGGCCCGATCGCAGACAGCCATCATGCGGTCCGCGTCCACCGGTGCGGCCCCCATCGACTGGCGGTACCGATTGGCCCGTGCCACCGCGCTTTCCAGTCGTACTTCGAGCCAGGAACTGTTGAGAAGATCGCCCATCCGCAATCCTTCCCGTGCCGTCTTGTCACTGTAGGCCGGACCAATTCCCTGCCTGGTCGTCTCGATTTTTTGATCGCCGCTGCGCATCTCCTCCTCAAGGCCGTCCGCTTCCCGATGATACGGCATCAGCATGTGGGCCCGGCTGCTAATCCGGAGATTGTCCGTGCTGACTCCTCGGGCTTCCAGATCCTCGATCTCTTCCTGCAGGGTCTCCGGATTGACTACACAACCGCTTCCGATGACGTTCCAGGTGTCCGGGAAAAAGATGCCGCTGGGGATTCCGTGGAGCTTGAAGGTGCCGAACTCGTTCACCACGGTATGGCCGGCATTGCTGCCCCCCTGAAACCGAACCACCATCGCCGCACCGCGAGCCAGGTAGTCTACGATGCGGCCCTTGCCCTCGTCTCCGAACTGAGCTCCGATGATTGCTGTTGCTGGCATGCTTCTACCTTCTGGTTGGGAAATGGGCCAATCCGGGATGCGAACTCTGATCAATGGAGTCAGATGCGTGTTTCGCCACCGTCCACAGTGAGAACGGCACCCGTCACAAACGCCGCCTCGCGTGAGCACAGGTACAGGGCTGCGTAGGCCACATCCTCGGGACTGCCCAGACGCCCGAGCGGGATCAGGGGAATCTGGGACTCAAAGAACGCGTCCGGATAGTCCGCAAAGGCCTCCGTATTGATCAAACCCGGCCGTATCACGTTGGAACGAACCCCGTCCGTGGCCAGTTCCACCGCCAGATGCCGGCTGAAACCCTCCAAGCCACTCTTGCTGGATACGTAGGCCGCATCGTCGTAGTCACCCGCGACGGCGCTTGCACTGCTGATGTGCAGAATGCATCCGCGGTTCGCCTCCAGGCTTGGCAGGGCGCTTTGACAGAGCCGAAACGCAGCCTCCAGATTCGTGGTGTAGACCGTCTGCCACTCCGCTCCAGTCATGTCGCGCATGGGTTTGCCCACCGAGGTGGAAGCGTTGTTGACCAGAATGCTGATGCTCCCCATCGCAGCGACTGCGGTCGCCACAATCCGCTCGCTGTCCACGGCCACGTCGCCCGGAACGGCATGCAGGAAAGAGGCGTGTTGCGGAACGCTGTTGCGGAACGCCTCGAGTTTCGATTCCCGTCGGCTAGCGATGGTCACCCGGGCACCCATTTGCAGGAATAGCCGGGAGATGGCGGCCCCGATTCCGGTGCTCCCTCCGGTCACCAGCGCGGATTCGCCGTCAAGGCTGAACAGTCGGTTTGCGGCCACGGTTGCGCCTACCTTCCTGTTCTCGGGGAATGCGCTTCTAAGGACGACATGGGGTTTGGCACGCGCCCGACGCCTCCCGTAGCCCAATGGTGGGAGCACTCCACAGCGCGAAGTCGGTTTGCAAACACCGTTGAGGACAACTCTGGATAACCACGTTCCCAACAACGTCCAGCTAACCGTCGCATACCGTGGTGCGTCACCGGTGACGCACCACGGCATCCAAGGGCGATTCTATCACTCAGCTGACGCCAATGACGTCAATACCACAATCTTCCATCGGGTTTGGTGCGGAGCCCAAATGTGGGCGGCGCGGGTAGGCAAACGACCTGTCCCGGCCTGCACTGCAGCAGCACCAGATTTTGTCCGCGGATTCCTGTGCATTACAATATCTCAACAGAGCGGTCTGCGCCGAGATTGTCAAACAGGGCACGGACCGTTTCCCCCAATGGCTGCCGCCGCGTCCGACCAACCCTCGCCATCCGGCTTAGAGTTATACCTAAGGCCCCTGCGGCTGTTGCGCCACCACAAACTGAACGTGGCGGGCGCCTATGTGGGAACGATCGGACAAACGATCGTCACCCTCATCATTCCCCAGTTTGTCAAGTGGATCGTCGATTCGGGAATCGGCGAGGCACCCCTTCACGCGGGCATTCCCCAATGGGTTGCGGAGGCGATTCCGCCGGCCCTGGCGACCGACAAGATGGGCCTCGTCATGGCGTCGGTGGCGATCCTGTTGCTGTTGAGCCTGTTGCGCGGCGGATTCACCTACTTGGCGGGGGTCAACTCGGAGGTGGTCTCGCAGTCCGTGGCCTACAGGCTGCGCAACGCCCTCTACCGCAAGCTGTGCAGCCTATCCTTTCGGTTTCACGATCGGTCCACGGCCGGGGACCTGCTGTCCCGGGCGGCTCAGGATGTGGAACGGTTGCGATTCCTGACCGGTCGTGCGTTGCTGGGCATCGTCAATGCCCTGTTCCTGATGATCGCCACCGCTGTGGTTCTGTTTGCGATGGATCCCCTCTTGGCCATTCTGGCCATGCTGGTCATTCCTCCGCTCACGTGGCTGGCCTGGAAATTCGCCAAGGCCTATCGCCCACTGTCGATGGAAATCCAAAAGCAACTGGGTGTGTTGACCACGGTTCTTGAACAGAACCTGCGGGGCATCCGGGTAGTCAAGGCTTTTGCCCAGGAAAAAGCGCAAGTGGGGGCGTACAACGCGGCCAATTCGGTGTGGTTCGAGCACTCGGCCGACGCGGCCCGGATGCGTTCCGTGCGGATTCCCCTGCTCGACCTCCTGGCGGGTCTTGGGTCAGTGGTGGTGATCTATTTCGGCGGGAGGGAAGTCATCAACCAGTCCCTATCGTTGGGCGAGTTGTTGGCCTTCATGACCTATCTGGCCCAGTTGATCATGCCGATTCGACGCATGGGCATGATCGTTCCCTTCGTCGCCATGGCCGGTGCATCCAGCGAACGGGTGTTCGAAGTCCTCGATACCCAGTCGGCCATCGCAGACGGGGACGGCACCCCACCGCTGCCGCCCATCCGGGGCGACATCGAATTCGAGCGTGTCTCCTTCAACTACACTCCCGCCAACCGCGCCATCACCGATGTCTCGTTTGAGTTGCAGGCCGGCGAGATACTGGCCTTGCTCGGCGCGACCGGTTCCGGGAAGTCGACACTCATCAACCTGATTCCGCGTTTCTACGAAGCCTCCGGCGGCCGGGTGCTGATTGACGGAATCGATGTCCGGGATGTCCAGCTGCACTCCTTGCGGCGACAGGTGGCAAGTGTCCTGCAGGATCCAGTCCTGTTTGCCACATCGATCCGCGAAAACATCGGTTTCGGCCTGGACAATCCGGACCAGGACCAGATCGTGGAGGCGGCCAAGGCGGCACAGGCACACGACTTCATCATGGAGATGCCGCAGCAGTACGACTCCCGGGTGGGAGAGCGGGGCACCACCCTGTCCGGCGGGCAGAGGCAACGCCTTTCCATTGCGCGCGCCTTGATTGTGAACCCCAAAATCCTGATTTTGGACGATGCCACCTCCAGCGTGGACACCGAAACCGAGCGGTTGATCCAGGCTGCCCTCGACAACCTGATGGCGAATCGAACTTCCATCGTGATTGCCCAGCGCCTCAGCACGGTCCGCAGGGCCGACAAAATCCTGCTGTTGGACAAGGGTTGTGTTGCCGGGTTGGGCACGCACCGCGATCTCTGGGCGTCGTCGTCGATTTACCGGAGCATTTACGAAGGACAGTTGCAGCGATGACCCTCCGTGTCGCGCCCCTGGCAAGGAGCAATGGCCCATGTCGATGAGCAGTTCCGCCTACCGCTCGATTGTCCGGTCGGTGCGCCACAACACACCCGGTTCCGACGACACTGAAGCGGATGTCCGCTTTTCCCGCTATATCGTTGCCCGACTCCTGGCATACCTGAAACCGCACAAGGCCAAGATGGCCGCGGCATTTGCGTCGATGCTGCTGGTGACCGGTCTGTCGCTGTGGATTCCAATCCTGATCAAGGATGCGATCGACATCCACATCAAGGCGGCAGACACCGAGGCACTCCTGCGCATCTCGGTGACCATTGCACTCGCCTACGGAGGCACATTCGTGTTCCAGGCGTTGCAGCGCTACTTCATGGCCTGGGTCGGCCAACGGGTTCTGGCCACACTGCGGCTGGAATTGGTAACCAAGCTGCAAATCCTGCCGATTGACTACCACACGCGTCGCATCGTCGGCGTCATAGTTTCGCGGGTCATTGGGGATGTTTCGGTAATCAACGAGCTCCTGTCGCAGGGCCTCATTCAGTTGTTCAGCGACGTCATTCTGCTGGTCGGCATCGTGTGGGTGATGCTGGCCCTGAACGCGAACCTGGCCCTGATCACCTTTACGGTCATTCCCTTCATGGCCCTGTCAACCTACATCTTTTCCAAGAAGGCCCGCGACCGCTTCCGGCAGACGCGGACCCTTGCCGCGAACATGATCGGCAACTTCGCCGAGACCCTAACCGGAATGCGGGTGGTCCAGGCCTTCGGCCAGGAACAGAAAATGACCCGCCTGTTCGACGCGGACAACAGCAACACCCGACAGGCCAACATCCATTCGATGAAGCTGGCGTTCACCTTTCTGCCGGTGGTGGAAATCATGAGTGTGGTTGCCACCTGCCTGATTTTGCTGTTCGGCGCCCGTGCTGCGATCAACAACCTGGAAGGGATCACCGTCGGAATCGTGGCCGCGTTCCTTGCCTACGCCATCCGGTTTTTCCAGCCCATCCAGGAGTTGAGCCAGCTGTTCACAACCATGCAGTCGGCCATGGCCGGCGGCGAAAAGATCATCGAGATCCTGGACACGGACGAAGGCGTGAAGGACCCGGAGGATGGTCGTCGAATGCCCCCAATCCAGGGCCGCATCGAGTTCTCGAACGTCGGGTTCCACTACGACGAATCCGTTGCCGTGCTCCACAACATCAACCTGGTGGTCGAACAGGGCCAGACGATTGCCCTGGTTGGTCCCACAGGGGCCGGCAAGACCTCCATCGCCAATCTCATACCGCGTTTCTATGACGCGACCCACGGCCGGGTGCTGATCGACGGCGTGGACGTAACAACAGTGACCCAGAGCTCGCTCCGATCCCAGATGGGCATGGTGACCCAGGAACCCCACCTGTTCACCGGCACCGTGGCCGACAACATTCGGTTTGCCCGTCCGGATGCCGGCATGGACGAAGTGATCAGGGTTGCCAAGGAGGCCAACGCACACGATTTCATTGTCGAACTGGTGGACGGCTACGAGACCGAGGTGGAGGAGGGTGCCACCAACCTGTCCGTGGGGCAACGGCAGCTGATTTGCATCGCCCGGGCCATCCTGGCCAATCCGCGGATCCTGATCATGGACGAGGCCACCTCCAGCGTGGATACCGTTACCGAAGCCATGATCCAGGAGGCCCTGGACCGCCTGTTGGCTCAGCGGACATCGGTGGTCATCGCCCACCGTCTGAGCACAATCCGCAACGCCGACAAGATCTTCGTGCTGGACCACGGCGATGTCGCGGAGGAAGGCACCCACGACGAACTGTACGAGGCGAACGGCCTTTACCGCGCCCTGTACGACATGCAGTTCCTGGATTATGGGGCGGAGTTGGGCATCCCGGTCGGAACCCCCTCCGCGAACGGACTGCACCCGGCGGGCGCGGCCGCCGATTTTGGAACCCGCCAACCGCGGCGGACGTGAGAACCCGGCCACACACTCTCAGGGACGAACCGGGGTGCCGTCGGGCCATCGCGTCTGTGTCCAGTCGATGACCTTGGTTGCACAAGGCCACCGCGCAGCGGCTTGCTCGTTGATGTCGATTCCCAGGCCAGGCTCGTCGTTCGGATACAGGTAACCATTTCTGACTTCGGGGGTGCCGGGAAATACTTCCCGCGCCGCGTCACCGAACCGACACCATTCCTGAATGCCGAAGTTGGGCGCCCAAAGGTCCAGTTGCAGGTTGGCGGCATGGCCCACCGGAGACGTGTCGCCGGGACCGTGCCATGCGGTCTTGATGTGGTAGGGCAGGGCCTGCAGAACCACCTGCCGCGCCGGCGTGATCCCGCCGATTTGGCTCACGTGCATGCGTAGGTAGTCCACCTGCCGCCTCTCAATCAGCGGTGTCCACTCGAGCGGGTGGTTGAATAGCTCGCCCATGGCCACAGGCGTCGTGCTGTGCGCGCGCAGTTGCTCGAACCACTCGATGTCCTCGGGAGCCAGGGCATCCTCCAGGAAAAACAAGCCGAACTCATCAATCCGGCGTGCGAACTCGACCGCATGCACCGGTTGCAGGCGTTCGTGGATGTCGTGCAGCAGTTCCACGCGGTCGCCCATCGCACCGCGCACATGGGCCAGCATGATCAACGTTTCGCGACAGTATTCCCTGGGATCGTAGTAGGCGCCTTCGACCGCGCCGGCCGGCTGGTGCAATGCGTGGCCCTTGCCGCCATAACCGCCTTGCTGGACGCGTATGTATCGGTAGCCCTGGTCCTCAAGCTCAAGGGCGGACGCAAGCACGGCCTCGGGGGTGTCCCCGGAGGCATGAACATACACCCGCGCCGCTGCCCGACAAGGGCCGCCCAACAGATCCGCCACGCTCATGCCCGCCATCTTGCCCTTGATGTCCCACAGGGCCTGGTCCAAGCCGGAAATGGCATTGTTCTGAATGGGACCATTGCGCCAATAGCCGTTGTGCATGGCCACCTGCCAGAAATCCTCAATGCGACTGACCGGCCTGCCGACAACCAGGGGAGCCAAGTGACTTTCCAGGGCAGCCACGACAGCCTGCCAACGCTGCGTGAAGGTGGCACAGCCAACCCCATACAGACCGGGTTCGGAGGTAACCACCTTGACGGTTACCAGTGGAGTACCTTCCGGCTGGGTTGCGACAACCCGCACT
>CAZMKQ010000118.1:0-15742 GCA_964566955.1 uncultured Caldilineaceae bacterium
CGCACTCCGCGCGGAGCAGGAGCCGGGCCAGCGCCTCGGTGTTGGCAAGCGCGGATGCAGCGGTGTCAAGCCGCACGAGGGCGGCCTCGGCAACGGCCACGTCGGCGGCCACGTCGCCGTCGAGGATGAACCGGCGTTTGGACAATTTATCCGGCAAGTAGACCGCGTAGTTGCAGGGACGGCGGTCACGCCGAGTTAGTCCGGCGGCCTGGCCCTCCCAGTACCGCGCTTCCAGATGTGCCATAAGCTGCCTCCTTATTCAAGGATATTCTGTATCCTTGAATAAGGAAAAGGCCCGTTCAAGGTTTTGGCAAACCGAAGCGGCATACACGACTGCTTGGTAAGCCATGGCCTCATGCAGCTGCGGCTGTGGCTCCCTCCGGTCTGGGACATGGTCCGCATCCTACGGATCGTCTGTGCAATCCGCTTCTGCCACCCCATGGCATTGATCGCCACGATGCAGCTGGACGCCACCGTGGCGGTGGTCGCGGGCGTGCATGTGCCGGCTGCTACATCGGCGGTCGTCACGTCGGCTTCGAGTTGCCACACGCCCGGGCCGCCACCGCAATGTCGCCCGGATCGACACACGGGTCGGTGCAGGGCTGTGGGCTGGACTGTCCACAGCCTGAAGTGGAGCGACAGCGAGCGGATCGCCAACCGCATCAAGCGCCGGGTGGTGGTGCCTCTCTCGACCATCACCGGATCCGACACGTTGCGGCACGCGGGGCAATCCGGCTGCCGAGAGTTCAACGCACAACCAACATCTGCCGGTTTGGACGTATTGGACACTTCCAAGCGAATCCCTTGCATCGGGCAGACTGAAGGGATCCAAGCCCATGCGCGTATCGGAGGAACTCATGCGCAATCCTTTCCCGGCAGTGAATGAAGGGGTCATATCGGACTGGGTAGGTCCACGGAGTTTCCAACGTGGCCGCAGTTATTTTGAGGAGGGGGCCATCCTCGACCCGCGCCTGCAAGGCAACACTCTCAAGGCCTGGTGTCAAGGCTCCATGCTCCATCCTTACAGGTTGTGGGTTGCCTGCAATGCCGAAGGCATCGAGGAGGCCGACTGTTCCTGTCCGGTGGGGGGCGGTGGACGTTGCAAGCACATCGGAGCACTGCTGCTTGCCTGGCTGGAACATCCCGACACCTTCCGGGTGGCGGAGGAACTGGACACGGGCCTGGAGCAACGCAGCAAGCTGGAACTGATTGCCCTCATCAAGCAAATGCTGCAGGTTCAACCCGACCTGGAGGCCCTGGTGGAGGCGGCCCTGTCCGCAGGCGACCGTAGTGCCGCGCCGGTCGCCCCGGAAAGTTTCCGTCGGCAGGTCGCGCTTGCCTTCCGAAGCAGCGGCGATGTTTGGCATGCGGCACAACACAGGGTCTCGGACATTGGCATTGCCTTGAGCACCGGCGACGGATTCCTGACCATGTCCGACCATGCCAATGCCGGTATCGTGTACCAGGCCGTAGTCCAGGGAATGCTGGAACATTACGAGATGCTTCCGGGCGATGACGAGTACTTGTGGGAAGTGGTGAACCGGTGTGTCAAAGGGCTGGGGAACTGCCTGGCCGCCGGGGACGGAGATGTTGCGGCCAGGCAGCAATCCCTGCAAGCTCTCTTTGCACTCTACCGTTTTGACCTGGACTATGGAGGGTACGGCATGGGGGAAGGCGCGGAGGTCCTCATCCTGGAACATGCCACCCAAGAGGAGAGGAGCGAAATTGCCGGCTGGGTGCGGGCTGCCATGCCAAAGGGCAACGACTGGCGCGATGACCATCAACGCCGAAAGTACGGCGGTTTCCTGCTGGAATTGGAGGCGGACCACCTGGACGACGATGCTTTCCTGGAGATCTGCCGTGTGAGCGGTCGCTTGGCCGAATTGGTGGACCGCCTGCTGGCATTGGGGCGGTTGGACGAGGCCTTGGCCGAGGTTGATGGCGCCGGGGACTCGGATTTGCTGCTCCTGGCGGAGATATTCGGCATACATGGTCACGGCCGCAGGTTGGAACCGTTGCTGGCCAGCAGAATCGCAACGACCCACATCCATGGTTTGGTGGAGTGGCTCAAGGGACAATACGAAGAACGCGGGGAACTGGCCGAGGCTTTGGCCCTGGCCAAACGTCTGCTCGGGCAACACCCCGGTCTTGCCGAGTATCGGGAGGTGCGGGAGTTGTCCCGGCGTCTTGGCATCTGGCAGGAATCACGCTCGGAGTTGCTGGCCCAGTGGGCCACCGCCCGGCAATACGACCTGTTGACCGATGTTTACTTGGAAGAAGGCGAAATCGATCAGGCGTTGAAATTGGTGAAGCAACACGGCCGGATTTATGCCTTTGCCGCGGGTCAGCTAATTCGGGTGGCCCAAGCTGCTTCGGAGACGCATCCCCAAGCCTCCGTTGCAATCTACCGGGAACAAGCGGAAAGGTTGTTAAAGGCTCGTGGTCGGGGCAACTACCGCAAGGCATGTGTCTATCTGACCAGGATGCGGGACCTTTACCGAGGGATGGCCCGGGAAGCGGGGTGGACCAATTTTATTGTCGGGATCCGGGAACGCCACGGTCGATTGCCCGCGCTGATGGATGAGTTGGGCAAGGCTGGTTTGTAGTCCGGTGCCAGTGGCCGGACCGGAGAGCCGCTGTCCCTCCGGGACACGGAATGAGAGTGGCGCTGTGGCTTCGTGAACGCCAGTCCCAAAGCCGTCCAACATCTGTTTCCGGGAGGGAAATCGCTTCCGAAGGCGCGCAGCGTCGGATACCCGCCCCCATACTCCAAACATCAAGGACGGGATGCCGCGCTCGCAGAGCATCCGCTGTGGTGGGACTGGGGCAGGCGCAGTCGCAACTGTTCATGCCCATGGCAGCCCATTTCCCTTATGGGTTGCTTCAACCTTTGGCCGGATTTCCCTTCCGCAGTCGAATTTGCCAAGGCAAACACAGTGTCATGCTCCGGTCAGTTTCCGCGCCCGGTGTCCGATTCGGTCGCGCAGTGACCCGACAGGCAAGTTCTCTCTGGAATTCCGTTGAACCGTTTGCATCCGGTTCAATGCGGCCCGGGGCAGGATGACGACTAAAGCAGGGGCAGCAGTGTTCGTGCAGGGTCTTGGCCTTGTCGCGGAAGACTCGGGGCTGGCGCGGGTCGACGGCGAGATGGCGGACACCTTCACTCCGGTATCGCGGCGCAGAACCTCTGTGCCGACCTTGGTCAATCCGTCCCCACACATCGCAAACCGACTTCCGGACGGGCCTGTTGCAGGTCAGTACCACGGGGATCGGTGTTGCTGCGTTGACGGGATTGCGTTGTGGATGCCCTGCCGCGAGGTGAAAATCTTGCTCGCGGTGTGAACCAAGCCTCCAACTACATGATCCGGTTCCTTGTCTCGAATATTGCCCAAACCATAGAATGGGCTGAAGGAACAGAAACATGGGCAAAGGAGCGGGTCGGAGGAAAGCGTGAGCGATTCTTTCCCGGCAGTGAACGAAGAGGCTGTGTTGGCCTGGGTGGGGCCACAGGGTTTTCAACTCGGTCGCAGCCACTTCGAGGATGGAGCCATCCTCGACCCGCGCCGTCAAGGCAACACCCTCAAGGCCTTGTGTCAAGACACCATGTTCCTGTGTTACACGTTGTGGGTTGTCTATGGTGCCGAAGGGATCGAGGAGGCCCATTGTTCCTGTCCGGCGGGCGGCGGTGGACGTTGCGAGCACATCGGGGCGCTCCTGCATGTCTGGTTGGACAATCCCCGCGCCTTCCGTGCGGTGGAAGAACTGGACACCAACCTGGAGCGACGCAGCAGGTCGGAACTGATTGGCCTTGTCAAGAAATTTCTGCAGGTTGATCCCGAATTGGAATTTCTGCTGGACATGGTTTTGCCCGAAGGCGACCATGACAGGGCCTTGGCCAACCCGGAAATTTACCGGCGACAGGTATCGCATGCCTTCAGCCGCGGCGGTGATGATTGGCATGCAGGCCGACGAATTGCCGCCGACCTCGGCATGGTCGTGAACATCGGCAACGAGTTCCTGGACATTTTGGACCACGTCAGCGCCGGTATTGTGTACCGGGCGGTGCTCCAGGGGATTTGGGAGCATTACGAGACGATTTCGGACGAAGGCAGATACCTGTGGGGTGTGATGGCTCGGTGTATCGAAGGGCTGGAGGACTGCCTGGCCGCCGAGGACAGCGACGTTGCGGTCAGGGCGAAATGCCTACAGGACCTCTTTGGAACCTATCGTTTCGATGTTGGCCAGGGAGGGTCCGATTTCGGGGAAGTTGCGAAGGACATCATGCTGGGATACGCGACCAGTGAAGAGAAGAAGGCAATTGCCGGTTGGGTGCGGACCGCCATGTCGGAGGGCGAAGGCTCGCGCGACAAGCCTGGACGCCAACTGTACGGTGCTTTCCTGCTGGAGTTGGAGGCGGACCACCTGGACGACGAAGCCTTCCTGGAGATCTGCCGTGAGAGCGGTCGCTTGATCGATTTGGTGGACCGCCTGCTGACGCTGGAGCGGTTGGACGAGGCGTTGGCCGAAGCCGATCGTGCCGGAGACGCTGGATTGTGGTCTCTGGTGGACAAGTTCCGCGAACACGACTGCACCCGCGAGTTGGAACCGTTGGTAGCCAAGAGAATCGAAGCGACCGGCGACCTTCGTTTGGTGGAGTGGCTCAGGGATCGATACAAGAAACGAGGGGAATTGGCGGGGGCGCTGGCCCTGGCCCAACGGCTGCTCAAGCAGCTCCCCGACCTGGCCGGGTACCGGTACGTACGAGACCTGTCCCGGCGTCTTGGCGTTTGGCAGGAAGTGCGCTCGGAGTTGCTGGCCGAGTGGGCCACCGCTCGAGCATACGGCCTGTTGACCGATGCTTATCTGGATGAAGGCGAAACAGGCTTGGCGTTGAATTTGGTGCGGCAACACGAGCAGGTTTTTCCCTTTGGCAGCGACCGGTTGATTCGAGTGGCCCAAGCCGCGGCGGAGACGCATCCCCAGGCCTCCGTTGAAATCTACCGGGAACAAGCGGAGAAGCTGATAGAAGCTCGCCGGCGGGACCTTTACCAACAGGCGTGTGTTTACCTGACCCGGATGCGGGATCTTCATCGACAGATGTCACAGGACCCGGAGTGGAACGACTTCATGGCCGAGTTCCGGGAACGCCACCAGCGATTGTCCGCGCTGCAGGATGAACTGGACAATGCTGGTCTGTAACCCCATGTCAGCGTCATCCTGTGTCCATTACGACGTTCACTTTTCCCGTCTGCCTTTCCGGGACACGTCGTAAGAGAGGCACAATGATGTCGTGATTGGCGTTCACGAAGTCCTCCGTCATCCGCTCCTCGGCAGTGAATTGCCCCAACAGTGCGCAACGTCGGATACCTTGCGTCCATGCCCTGAACATCAAGGGCGGGAAGCTGTAGTTGTAGGCCCTCCGCGCCCGCGAACCTTGTGTGTGGGTTGTTCAGCAGCCGTGTTGCATGTCAAGCCTCGCCAACCGTGGGCATGGGGTTCTGTTGCCAAGGGACTCGGTTTGGGACGGTCGTGTTCAGGACAAGGAGCAGCTTGCGCATGGTCGCGACGAGTGCCACCTCCCTGGATTGCCGCACCGGCACAAACGGGTATGGATGTCGCAGAGGGCAGGATTGTGGCGGACGGCAGTCATGGGCCATGCAGGGAATCGTGCGGACGGAGGCGCGACCACCCCGGACGCGACACTGGCCTCGGTACCGGTTGCTGCCGCGGTTCAGGAGGGCACGTCGACCAGCACAGTCATCCCGCGCCCGTCGGGACGGCCCGGTTTCGGCAACGCGGACATGAGCGCGGTGGCCCCGAGCGGACCCGCCCCGGGCACGCTGCGCAGCAGCCCGGCCTGGAATTGCCGGATCGCGCGGCTCTGCCGTCCACTAAACTGTCCCCCTGTCCGGCGGCACACCGCAACGGGCGTTCCCCGGTGTCCGACTACCCTACTGCCGGTCCGCTCCCTGCTCGGCATGGCCCGTTCGGAGTGTGCCCGCAGGGTCCGTGTTCCAAGGACGGCTGCGCGGTGAGAGGCATTCCTGTTGGGGGTTCAAAGACCGGTGAACAAGGTTCCCTCGGTACTGCCTGCACGGAACTGTAAGTTATGCGCAATTCCTTCCCCACAGTGAGCGAAGAGGCCATATCCGATTGGGTAGGCCCACGGAGTTTCCAACTCGGTCGCAGTTACTTCGAGGGCGGGGCTGTCCTCGACCCGCGCCTCCAGGGCCATACCCTCAAGGCCTCCTGTCAAGGCTCCATGCTCCAACCCTACCGGTTGTGGGTTGCCTGCAGTACCGAAGGGATCGAGGAGGCCCATTGTTCCTGTCTGGTGGGTGGCGGTGGACGCTGCAAGCACGTTGGGGCGCTTCTGCTGGCCTGGCTGGCCCAACCCGATGCCTTCCGTGCGGCGGAAGAACTGGACACGAATCTGGAGCGGCGCAGCCAGTCGGAGTTGATTGCCTTGATCAAGCAAATGCTGGAAGTCCACCCCGACTTGGAATCCCTGCTGGAGGCGGCCCTGCCTGAAGGCGACCAGAACAGCGCCCTGGTCAACCCGGACGGTTACCCTCGGCAGGTAGCGCACGCCTTCCGCAGCAGTGGCGACGGGGGGCATGAGGCATGGGATGTCTCCGGAGACATTGACACTGCATTGAACTCCGGCGACGACTTCCTGGCCAAGCTCGATTATGCCAACGCCGCTCTCGTGTACCGGGCGGTGGCCCAGGAGGTATTTGGACAGTTCGACATGATGTACAGCGACGACGAGCACTTGTCCATAGTAGTGGACCGGTGCGTCCAAGGGCTTGGAAACTGCTTGGCCCCCGGGGACGGCGACACTGTGATCAGGGAGACAGCCCTGCGAGCCCTGTTTGACATATTCCGTTCGGACTTGGACTACGGAGGGTACGGATTGGGCGAAGACGCGGGGGCTCTCGTCCTGGAACATGCCACCGGTGACGAGAAGAGGGTCATGGCCGGTTGGGTGCAGACCTCCATGCTGGCAGCCAAAGGCCAGGACGCCGGTTATCAACGCCGTGTGTACGGCGGTTTCCTGCTGGGGTTGGAGGCGGATCACTTGGACGACGACGCCTTCCTGGAGATCGCCCGTGCGACCGGCCGCACGGGCGATTTGGTGGACCGCCTGCTGACGCTGGGGCGGTTGGACGAGGCGTTGGCCGAAGCCGGTGGCGCCGGGGACTCGGCCTTGCTGACCCTGGCGGAGATATTCCGCGCACATGACTGCGGCCACAGGCTGGAACCGTTGCTGGCCGAACGAATCGAAACGACCCGCGACCATGGTTTGATGGAGTGGCTCAAGGCGCGGCACGAGGAACGCGGGGAACTGGCCGAGGCGCTGACCCTGGCCCAACAGCTGCTCGAGCAACGCCCCCATCTTGCCCGGTACCGGGATGTACGGGAGTTGTCGCGGCGTCTTGGCAACTGGCAGGCATTGCGCGCGGAGTTGCTGGCCGAGTGGGCTGCTGCCCGGCAATACGGCCTGTTGACCGATGTTTACCTGGATGAAGGTGAAATTGATCTGGCCCTGAAATCGGTGCGGCAACACGAGCAGATGGTTCCCTATGCCGGTGACCGGTTGCTTCAAGTGGCCCAAGCCGCATCGGAGACACGGCCCCAGGCCGCTGTTGAACTCTACCTGGAACAAGCGGAGAGGTCGATAGCGGCTCGCGGTCGGAATCAATACCAACAGGCATGCACCTACCTGGCCAAGGTACGGGACCTTTACCGCCGGATGTCACAGGAACCGGCGTGGAGTGACCTCATGGCCGGGTTCCGGGAACGCCACCGGCGATTGCCCGCGCTGCTGGATGAGTTGAGCAACGCTGGGCTGTAGCCCTG
Source organism: uncultured Caldilineaceae bacterium (assembly GCA_964566955.1). GTDB lineage: Bacteria > Chloroflexota > Anaerolineae > Caldilineales > Caldilineaceae > Bin34. The sequence continues at coordinate 7,864 of CAZMKQ010000118.1, forward strand.
AGCCGGTACCAGGCAATTGGGCGGGACTGGCGATTTGTGTTGGTGTCGGCATCACGCCGAGTGTGTCTTGCCGAACCGGCGAGGACCGGTTCGGCCACCGGATCACAGGTCCCCAAACCCTCTGGTCCGACTGGTGCGGACCGGACACGCGTTTAATTCATCCGTCTACTGTGGCACCAAGTGGAACCGGGCTTTGGTACAAGCTGCCTGTCGGAATCGCATGAGGGAGAGCCCCCTCGTGTCCGGCCGTCCCGCGGCACAGGGGAAGCTGCACGGCGAGAGGCGATCTCTTGAGAGACCTTGAAGACCCGTGAACAAGAGTGAAGCCCACTGCCACTTAGCCTCTACTATTCCCTCAACCCGCACAGTCCGGCATACGTGAGGATACTTCGTTCTCGGTTGATGGGTTTGCACGCCCCTGCAACTCGAATCCGGATGGAGCCGCGCCAAACCGCCGGCCGCACCCTTGAGCACTTTTCGATGGTCCAGGGCGATCTTCAGTCTTTCCTGTGACTGGCGTTGACAAGGCTGTTTGAAACGGATGGGTTGGGCCGGTTCCCGCGAAAATGCCCGATCGCCCAGCAGGCCTTCCCGGTCCCGGGCCAATCGAGGCGCAGGCGTCCAGAAGCCGCGGCGAATCCCGAGCGGATTCGTCGATGCAGTCTCCATTCCGGCGTCCACAGTCCCGGTCCGATCCCGCCGGGACCATTCAACCTGCCGGTCCAAATCCCTAAACTGTTCACATCATTGTTATGGTTACCCGAATGGGCATCGACTTGGTTGGTGCTTGTTCCAAGCATCAACCAAGGTTACTGGCCAAGGACCGGCAGCGGCTTGACGTGTCCCTGCAGCCACGCGTGTAGTTCCTGCAAGCGGAACGTGTGGGTCTCGAAGAGCTCCATGAAGAACTGGTGGGCTTCGTTGTTGTCGCAATCGATGAAACGGCCGTTCTGGCGGAAGCAGACAGCGGTGGCGCAGAAGGCGGTCCGCTTGTTCCCGTCCAAAAAAGGCAGGTTCAACGCGAGGCTTTCCATGAGGCCAGCCGCCTCCCCAATGAGCGTATCGTAGTAGCCGGTCTGCCGGGCGCATGACGGCGGCCACTACGCCTGTGGGTTGCTGGTGCCCGATCACGTGCTGGCGGACCGAGCCTACGACGCCGACGATCTGCGGCGCGTGATCCCTGGAGGAGATCGTTGCCGAGAAGCTGCGGGCGTTCCTCCAGCAGGCGGCTCTGTTCCAAGCGCGTGGCTGGAGCCGTTCACGCGCCCGGGACTACCACAACCTCCAGTTTGTGTTTGATTCCCATGGGGGCCGGATAGAATTGTTCGTCTCCATGGGCACTAGGATGACGATCCCCTTGACCGGGGCAGGAAGTTCCTTATTCCGAAAACCGGTCACATTGGTTGATACTGGCTGCAGGCACAGGACCCTGAGCAAACGTACGAGGACATGCGCAACCCATTCTCCGCAGTGAGCGAAAAGAACATCCGCGACTGGGTGGGTCCACGGAGTTTCCAACTCGGTCGCAATTACTTCGAGGATGGGTCCATCCTCGATCCGCGACTTCAAGGCAGCACCCTCAGGGCCTCGTGCCAAGGCTCCAGGTCTCAACCCTACCGCTTGTGGGTTGTCTACGGCACCGAAGGGATTGAGGAGGCCCATTGTTCCTGTCCGGTAGGTGGCGGCGGACGTTGCAAGCATGTTGGGGCGCTGCTGTTGGCCTGGTTGGACCAACCCGATGCCTTCCGCGCGGTGGGAGATCTGGACGCGAATCTGGAGCAATGCAGCCAGTCGGAACTGATTGCCCTCATCAAACAGATGCTGCAGGTGCAACCCGACTTGGAGGCTCTGCTGGAGGTGGCCCTGTCCAGGGGTGGCCGGGACCGCACGACGCTCGACCCGGAAAGTTACCGTCGGCAGATAGCATCCGCCTTCCAACGTGCCGGCAATGATTGGCAGGCGGCCCGACGAGTTGAAGCGGACATTGACCTTGCCATGGGCACCGGTGCCGGATTCCTGGACAATGCCGACTACGCCAATGCCTGCATCGTGTACCAGGCGGTGCACCAAGGGTTGATGGAGCATTACGAAATGATGCTCGACAACCAAGACTACCTGTGGGATGTGATGAACCAGTGCACGGACGGGCTGGGGGAATGTCTGGGTGCTGCGGACGGCGACGTTGCGGTCCGGGAGAGGGCCCTGCAAGCCCTCTTTGCCATGTACTGTTTCAACCTGGACATTGGAGGGTACGGTTTCGGAGACGACCCGGAGGCCTTCATGCTGGAACTGACCACCGACGAAGAGAAGAACACCATTGCCGGCTGGGTGCGGACCGCCATGCGGACCGCCACAGGTCCTTACGACGACCATAAACGCCGAGCGTACAGTGGTCTCCTGCTGGCCTTGGAGGCCGACCTGGACGACGATGCCTTCCTGGAAATCTGCCGTGAGAACGGCCGCTGGGCCGATTTGGTGGATCGCCTGCTGGTGCTGGAGCGGTTGGGTGAGGCGTTGGCCGAAGCCGAGCGGGCCGGGGATTCGGACTTGCTGACTCTGGCGGGGGTATTCCGCCAACATGGCTACGACCGCAGATTGGAATCGTTGGTGGTTGAACGAATCGAAACAACCCACGACCATGGTTTGACGACGTGGCTCAAGGATCAATACGAAGAGCGGGGGAAACTGGACGAGGCTCTGGCACTGGCCCAACGGCTGCTCGAGCAACGTCCCGACCTTGCCGGGTACCGGAATGTACGGGATCTGTCCCAGCGTCTTGGCATCTGGTACCAATCACGCTCGAAGCTGCTGGCCGAGTGGGCCGCCGCCCGGCAATACGGCCTGTTGACCGATGTTCACCTGGAAGAAGGTGCTATCGTTCCCGCGCTGAAATCAGTGCGGCAATACGAACAGATTTCCCCCTATGCCAGAGACCGGTTGCTTCGGGTGGCCCAAGCCGCGGCGGAGACACATCCCCAGGCCTCCATTGACATCTACCGGGATCAGGCGGAGCGGTTGGTGGAGGCTCGCGGCCGGGACAACTACCGACAGGCGTGTACCTACCTAACCAAGATTCGGGACCTTTACCGCCAGATGTCACAGAAACCGGCATGGACCGACTTCATGGCCGGGTTTCGGGACCGCCACCGTGGATTGCCCGCGCTGCAGAGTGAATTGGTCAAGGAAGGGCTATAGCCCTGTACCAACGTCATCCGGTGTCCATCACCGCGTTCATGCTCCTCCGGAACACGGCGTGAGAGTGGCACGACAACTTCGTGATTGGCATTCAAGAAGTTCTCATCCGGTCCTCAGCAGCAAACTGCCCCATAAGTGCGCAACGTCGGATACCTTGTCCTCACGCCTCGAACATCAAGGGCGGGGTGCTGCTTTTGCAGGGTCTCTGCTGCCGCGAAACCCGTGTGCAACCGTTCACCAGTTGCGTTGAAGGCCACGCCTCGACCACCGCGGGCATGGAATGTTGCTGTCAAGGGACGTGGTTTCGGATCATCGCGTTCAGGATGGGCACAGCTTGCACATAATCGCGGCGAGCACTCCCTTTCCGGGTTGGCTGTGTCGGCACAAGGTGTAGGAAGCGCGGATGGCAGGACTGTGGCAAGGGCGTTCACGGTGGTTATACACGGAGGCGCGACCATTCCAGGCGCGGCACTGGTACCGACCACTGTCCCGGTTCAGGGAGGCGCGCCGACCCGCGTGGCAATCTCACGCCCGTTGCAACGGCTCACTTTCGACAACTCGGACATGAGAGTACGGCGGCCACGATCGAACCCACCCAGGGCACGCTACGCAGCCGCCGGCCCGGGATTGCCAAATTGTGCAGTCCTGCTGTCCACTATACTGCCCCTGCCCGGCGGCAAACCGCAACGGGCGTGCCTCGGTGTCCGGCTGGTCTGTCGGCCTGTTCCGTGCACAGCAATCCGGTCCGTTCGGAGTGTGTCTGTAGGGCCCGTACTCCAAGGGTTGCTGCACGGTGAAGCGTTGCTGTTGGGGACTGCCAAAGACTTGGGACAAGCCTCTCCGGAGGCCATCTGTGCGGCACTGCAACGGCAAAAGGAACTGGGAATCATGCGCAATCCCTTCCCCACACTGAACGAAGGGACCATATCCGATTGGGTAGGCACACAAAGCTTCCAACGCGGGCGCAGTTACTTCAAGGGTGGGGACATCTTCGAGACGCGCCGTCAAGGCAACACCCTCAAGGCATTGTGTCAAGGCTCCAGGCCCCAACCATACAGGTTGTGGGTTACCGGCAGTGCCGAAGGCATCAAGGAGGCCCATTGTTCCTGCCCGGTGGGTGGCGGCGGACATTGCAAGCACATCGGGGCATTGCTGCTGACTTGGTTGCACCAACCCGATGTCTTCCGGACGGTGGAAGATCCGGACGCGAACCTGGAGCGATTCAGCAAATCGGAACTGATTGCCCTAGTCCAGCAAATGCTGCAGGTTCAGCCCAACTTGGAGACCTTGCTGGAGTCGGCTCTGCCCAGAGACAGCCGGGGTAGCCCATTGGTCGATCCGGACAGTTACCGTCGGCAGGCAGCATCCGCTATCCGAAGCAGTATTGATGGCTGGGACTGGGATGGCACCGGGGGCATTGGCGTTGTATTGGGCTCCGGCGACAATTTCCTGGCCAAGTCCGATTATGCCAACGCCGGTATCGTGTACCAGGCGGTGGCCCAGGAAGTATTCGAGCATTTTGAGATGTTGCACTACCACGACAGCGATTACTTGTACGACGCAGTGAACCGGTGCGTCCAAGGACTTGGGAAGTGCCTGGATGCCAGTGACGACGATGCTGTGGCCAGAGAGAAAGCCCTGCAAGGCCTCTTTGCAATATACCGTTCGGAGTTGGATTATGGAGGGTACGGCTTGGGGGATGGCGCGGGGGACCTCATACTGGAACATGCCACCGAAGCAGAGAAAAGCCTCATTGCCGGTTGGGTACGCGCGGCCCTGCCGTCAGCCACGGGTGAGTACGGCTATAAACGCCGAGCGTACGGCAGTCTCCTGCTGGACTTGGAGGCCGACCACCTGGACGACGATGCCTTCCTGGAGATTAGCCGCGAGAGCGGTCTCTTGGACGATTTGGTGGACCGCCTGCTGACGCTGGGGCGGTTGGACGAGGCGTTGGCCGAAGCCGGCCGGGTCAGGGACTCGGAATTGCTGAACCTGGCGAGGCTATTCAGTGCACATGGCGACGGTCGCGCGGTGGAACCATTGGTGTCCGGGAGGATTGAAACGAACAGCGACCATGGTTTGACGGCGTGGCTCAAGGATCAATACGAAGAGCGGGGGGAGCTGGCCAAGGCTCTGGCCCTGGCCCAACAGCTGCTCGAGCAACACCCCTCCCTGGCCGCGTACCAGGGTGTACGGGATTTGTCCCAGCGCCTTGGCATCTGGCACCAATCACGCTCGCAGTTGTTGGCCGAATGGGCCGCCGCCCGGGAATACGGCCTGTTGACCGATATTTACTTGGAAGAAGGTGTAATAGATCTCGCATTGAAATCGGTGCGGCAATACGAGCAGACTTCTCCCTATTATGCCGGAAACCAGTTGCTTCGGGTGGCCGAAGCCGCTGAGGAGACACGCCCCCAGGCCGCCGTTGAAATCTACCTGGAACGAGCGGAGGAGTTGATAGCGGGTCGCGGTCGGGAACGATACCAACAGGCGTGTACCTACCTGACCACGGTGCGGGACCTTTACCGCCAGATGTCACAGGAACGGGCGTGGACCAGCTGCATTGCCGAGCTACGGGAACGCTACCAGCGATTGCCCGCGCTGCAGGACGAGTTGAACCAAGCCGGTCTGTAATCCTGCGCCCAGGAATACGGACGGGATTGGCGTTCCCGAAGCCGTCACGCGTCCACCGGAATGCCGGTCCCCAGGCGGAATGTCTCCATCGCCTGGGGTTGTGACCGCAAGGCATCCTGCCGGGTCACAGAAGGCTGCTCTACCAACTTATTGCATGTTTTCCATGGCTGGTCCCTGCCGGCCACTCGGTTCATCCACTGTTCTCGTTCAATCGTCCGGACACGTACTTGTGGATGACGCTCGCCAGCAGCGTCTGGCAGGGAATCCTTTCTTCCCTCGCGCGCGAACGAGCATGTAATCGCGTTCCGTGACGCGCAGATTGACCCGTCTGGTCTTTTTGAGTGTGTTGTGGGCTGCCTCCCGGGCTGCCTCCATCTCCCGGTAAGCGTCGGGTGCCGGGCGTAGTTCGCCCCTCTCGAAGCGGTCCAGAATGTCCCGCTCTTCCGCGTCCATGCTCCGGAGAACGCCGAGAGTCCATCGTCCACGACCGGAATCTGTACTGAGAGCGCAACTTCGCTGAGTGGAACATCGACTGTGCGAGGCCGTGCCGCCATGTTGCCACGCATTGTGAGGACCCTGAATTGCCCGCAGGTACGAACCTTTTAGGCAGTCCGAGAATCGTCGGGCAGTGTAGGGTATCATCCCCGAAAGTCCGCCTTCACGGAGGTGGTGAGATTGAACGCGCCAACCCGTCCGACAGAAGAGATCGCCCGTCTGGGAATGGAGATGTACGAGCGGGACATCCGCCCGAAGGTGGAAGCCGACCACGTTGGAAAGTATGTGGCTATCGACATTGAGACCGGGGATTGGGCCATTGCCAGCTGTGAGAGAGAAGCGTTGGAGCGATTACGGGTGCAGAGTCCCGGCGCCATTGATGTCTTGATGGAGCGCGTTGGGTATCGGGCACTGCGCAGCTTCGGGGCCGGGTCCCTGCGGATGGGTGGATGATTGAAGGGATGGTGACCCCTGCCCATGAAGCGGTGGTTCCCCTTTCCTTACAAGCCCCGGAGAGCCGGACCGAGGATATCAAGGCAGTGGTAGACACCGGGTACTGTGGCTTCTTGACCTTGCTGGTTGCGTTGGTGGTTGACTTGGGGTTGCCTTTCGCATACGCAGGCCAGGCATTTCTGGCCAATGACGACAAGGTGGAGTTCAACGTTCATGACGTAACGGTTTTGTGGGACGGCCAGCCGAGACATGTCAGAGCAGATGCGACGGGCAGCACCCCGCTCGTGGGCATGGCTATGCTCAACGGGCACAACCTGAATGTGGACGTTGCTGTTGGCGACCGAGTGGTTATACAGGCGATGGGGTGATTCCGTCCTCGCGGACCGGGCCTCCGCTGTTGATGCGCCGGATCGATTCATCATCGCGGAGGAGGACGAATCGGTATATCGGGCTGACGCAACCGCAGGAAACCAATCAACCACGATCAGGCACCGTATTGGGAGCGCCATAGTGTGGTGCGGGTATCGGCTGTGACAGGCAGTGTCGCCGCCTTGCCACGCGCTACGCGACGACCGTCTCCAGTTCCTTGGGATTCGTGGCGCTCGTCGCGGTTTGCCATTGGCTGCGGGCGACACCCTTGTCGCAGGTTACACAGCGGGTTGACAGCACGCCCTCTTTTTCGTTCCGCCCGACCTCGGCCCAACATACCATCCCTGTTGCTGGGCAAACCTTGTCTTGGGCCGCCGCCAGACGGTTGTTGGTCTGACCAGTTATGACGGAGCAAGTTGGGTACAACGACGACCTGATACGGGCACGGGTTACAGCACAGCAATGATTCCGGACCAAATTCGTGTTATGGCGCATCGTCCGAGCTGCAAAAGAGCCCCGAACTGGTTCACAAGGGGGGACCACGCACGAGATCCCTCGCCAATCCGGTCATCCCCTGTCCCATAATCGCCCAGATGCATGACACCGTCGGCACGCCGGTCCATCGTCCGCATGTGTCACGAAACCCGTGTCAAAAAAACTATGCACCGTATGCTGGGGGTAACTGTTCAGGTACCCCGGTTCTGCTCGCTTGAGGGGCGGGGCCGGGGCGGCG
>CAZMKQ010000119.1:0-15507 GCA_964566955.1 uncultured Caldilineaceae bacterium
GCTTCTTCCCGACCGATCCCCTATTCTACCCCATAGTGTGAACAGGCCCTAGGGCGACGCCACCCGCCCCGCGGATGGAATGCGAAAGCGAGCTTCAGTATGTGCTGCAAGGTTCCATACCGGCGACGTTCAACTATTCCAGCCAGGAACTTGAACCCGGACTTCAGGTCTGCGTGCTGGTGAGCTCAGGCGGTGGTGCCGGATGGACGCTTCTGAAGTTGAAGACCGAGACCGGGGCTATTGGTTGGATTATGTCGCGCCACGTGGGGAACTGGCAGGCGTACCTGGATTCGATCGGTTCGTCCACGCCGATTCCAACCGCGACGGTGCGTCCTACCCGCCCGCCTACTCCCATGCCAGCAGATGCGCCGGTGCAGACGAGGCCCTCAGCCAGCGGCATCTTGATCCGGAACCACGACTACGCGTTCGCAATCGACATTCCGGCGGGATGGACACAGGAACGGTCGTACGTCGCCGATGCGGAGTGGGTGGGTGACGGCCGTCTGCGGATCCGTTCGTACAGTTACCCAACCGGCCACACTCTCGACAACTTGGCCCGGACCATCCGGGACCATGCGCGTGACGACTGGTTGTACCCGTTGGTGTTTGCGATCGAATCATTCGAGAAGCAGGACGTGGCAGGCCGGGCACGGTACCTTCTGAAATACCGCGTGAAGGACGGACCCGGTTCCTGCACGCTCGATGTCGAAGAGGTGATCATGCTGGGCGGTTCCCCGGCCGGACCGGCCCGCGGCTTCCGGGCGCAACACCGCATGTGCGCATGGGAGGAATTCGCAGCGACCAGGCGATCGCTGCTCGACAGTCTGAGAATTGTCGAAGTCCAGTCCTACTATACGCAGTTCCTGCACAGGGAAAGCGTGTGGATCAAGGCACCCGGCCAGGTGGACCCGCGGGCCCTGTACGCAGCGGCCGACAGGGTGGAACGCATGTTGGCTCGTGTGCGGCCCGGTATTCCTGACTGTCTGGCGGATGCGGATGCGGCGTTGGCGATTTACCCCAGTGACTCCTACGTGACCGAGTTGCCGGAATTCGCGGAATTGAAGGGTCGGCACGACGACACCGGGTACCCGTACGACGAGTTCCGTGGCCTCGGCGCGATCCCCGGCCAGCCCGTGTCCGGAATCCCGGAGGAAAATCTGCTTGCCCTGCTGAGCGACGCCGGCGCCTGGTCGGACGTGACAATCCACGAGTTCGCCCATGCGATCCACAATCTCTGTTTCGACTCCGCCGAGCATCTGCACATCGAGGCCCTCTTCGACCGGGCCAAGAGACTGGGTCGCTTTGAGGATGCCTATGCGATGACGAATGTCGAGGAGTTTTTTGCCGTCTTCACCACGTTGTACTTCAACGCCACCTGGGAGTTGTCGGAATTCGGCATGTCTGGGAGTTGGGGCCGGTTTGCGTTGCTGCAAAGGGCGCCGGATGTCCACGCCTTCATGGAAAGCATCTTCAATTCAGGCTGAACACCGCTATCCGGCCCAAAGCCCCTGCATTTGCCAAACAGAAGCCCGCACAGCGGCGGGGGCTTCTGCGGTTGTATTGGTCCGGTTCGGGGTGCTCCGAGCGTTACCAAATTCCGGGGGGGATGGTAGCGGGATCCGTAGTGTCGAGTTCTCAGATGCGGCTTTCGGTTTGACCGCCGCATAAAGCAACCTCTATGGTCCAAGAGCCCTGTACCAGACCCTTGCTCGGTCAACCGGCGCTTGGGACGGGAACAGGCGCAGTGTAGGGCCATTTGTGAATGCCGAGGACGCCCTTACCAAGTGCCGATCCGCCTTCGGCATCCCTGCAATCGGATACATACCAAGCTCTACCTGATCCAAACCGCATCGAAAGCACGGAAGGACCTCGCGGGGAGTTCAACCAAGTGCTTGACGCGCATCGTCCACTTCCTGCGCACGGAACATATCCCTGTCTGCTACCGCCTTCATACGTTGCGTACAATCCTCCATTGGTCGGTATCCCCTCCCTGCGAACGTAAATCGGAAACCGCAACATGGCCGCTGCTTTGGAACGATTCACCGCCGACCCGACGCAAGGTCATGGCGGCCCCGATCCCCGAGCTTTGGCGTTGGCGGGCGATCTGCAGGCAAGTTTGCCCGACGCGCAGGTACTGCTCTTCGGTTCGCGCGCCGCCGGTAACTGGCAGTCGGGTTCGGACATCGATCTGGCGGTGATTGGCGGCGACAAGGATACCGCCGAGGAAGCGTTGGCACGAATCTGCGCCCAGAAGCAACCGTATGCGGAGTTGCTCCCCACGCAGATTTTCCACTTCACGCGTGCCGAGTTCGACAAGTGCCGCACGTCGCTGCCCCACATCGCCGGGCAGGTGCAGCGACACGGAATGACCCCCGCAGGAGAACCGCTGCCCCTCATGGAGCAACACGATCCTTGGGAAGGAGTCAGGGATCTGCTGCAAGCCGGACGGCGGCATTTGAAATATGCGTTGGTAGCCTTCGGCACCGACGAAGCCGAAGGCGATGCGGTCACGGCCGCACACAACGCGCTCGAACGATGCATAAAAGCCGCGCTGGGTGCGTTGGGCATCGATGTTTTCGATGTCGTCAAGGACAATAGAGGTCGGCATACATTGACGAGGCTCGCCGGTCTGCTGCCCGCCGATCCGTACGGCATCCTGCTCACTGCCGCGCCGGCGTCCCACCTGCGGCAGCTGGATGCCTATTACCAAACGTCGCGCTACAGCCAGGACTCGCAGGTGGAGTGGCTGACGCTGCCTACCGAAACATTGGTCGCTGCGGCGCAGGGTGCCTGTCTAGCGATGGCCGACCACGCGTTGGCAGCGACGGGCAAAACGCCCCGCGAGGTGGGTTACAGCGAGTATGTGGGCGATGATGCGCTGGGAGGTTTCGGCACGCTGCCGCTCGTCCACTACGCCCGCCACAAACTCAGCGACAGGGAAAAGCAACAGTTTCAGCAGGAGGTGCTTGATGTAGAGCGTATCAACGCACTGCGGAAACTGCTCGGCAACATCCTGACGGATGCCCAGTTGGCGCGCACTGAATCCCATTGGCACAAATTCGGTTCACCCGCCGACACCATAGACCGGATCGCTGTCGTGATGGCCGACCCCGGGGCTTGGCGCACCCTGCTCGTCGAGCCCGAAGGCTGGGAGGTCGGCGCTGACCACAGTACCCCTATGTAGACTGCGTATTGCATCCAGGCCGCGGCTTCCTGAGCGCCTCCCTGCAGGTAACCATCGAGCGAGGTGATCGCTACCGGAGCGTCTGTCCCCAAGCTGAGGAAGTCTCGCATCCTCGTGGCCCAATTGATCACGTCCTCGGCAGTCCATGACGTGGAGGTCGAGAGTTCGATGTACGCACGCTGTGTAACCTGAGCCCTGGTCGCGCCGGGCCCAGAACTGGGGATCGAGTATCCGAAACCAAACTGGCCCTCAACGCCGTCGCAAGCTTGAAATGGCAAGGGGTCCGGCCTTTGATAGGTGATGGATGTACGATGGCCTTCCACGTCAATCTTTGTTGTGATGCCCGATATTCCAAGCCACTCGTCCAGACCCTCGATCCTGCAGGTCAGTCGGTTGAACGGCGGCCCCTGTTCACCGCGGTGAATGCCTACCAAGAGTACTCTCGTCCACAACCTGGAACTACCGAACGCCGCTCCGGTTGCCGTGACTTGAGTCTGGCGGTCCATTGGGATGCTGTCCACAAGAGTGACCGCTCCTCGACCCTTTGTAAATACAAATATAAAATCTATATTTTTGGCAGGTTCACTCCAAATGCCTTGTGCCAAGGACAGGGCACCACCGTCCAGATACCCGAAAGTCTCCAATGTGACGCGACCAACCTCCGAAACAGCCAACGTTCCCGCCACCTGACGGCTCTGGTCCTTGTCGCCCGGCAACCAGTAAGTAACCGGAATCAGTGAACGCCGCCAGCCTCATCGTTGCGCCCTGCCGGAATTACATGACGTTGGACTGAGAATGCCGAGTTGCACGAGGCGGCTCCAGAAATCACCGCGCCTTCGAAGATCGGCAGTGAGCCTGCTCAGTTCGGGTTCGAGGATCTGTACCCCGGAAATCCGGGGGAGGGCGAACTCTTGCGGAAACCTGAACCAGGCACCTCATACCGGCACTGTGCCATAAACGGGGTGAAGTGAGACAAACAGGACATAGATTGCTGACACGGGTTTTGGGATACGTCCCGCCCTCGGCGGACGTGGATCCGCCCGGGGGGTGCGCGCAGTGGTCCCCAAACGGCCGTTTGCGGGACGATGTGCCTTGCATCGGTACCGGGCCACCGCGCGTCCACTCCTGTAGATTGCTGGGCATCGACTTCGTTCCGACGAAGGCGCAGACACAGGTGGTGTACTTGGAGGCCCGGCGGCCTCAACCGGAGAACCCCGAAGAAAGCCATGTCCCATCCGAGAGCAAACGGCAACCGGCGCGACCGCCGGGCGGCCAACCAACAACTGATGGACCCGATCAATCTCTGGCGCGAATGTGTGCAGGATGCGGAGGGGTGCTACTTCGACCCCGCCTGCCAGGCACCCGCCATCGATCTCCGTGATGCCCATGCCTTGTCCAGGGGTTGGCTGAACCCGCTGGCCGATGCAAATCAGAAGGTGTACTGGTTCTCCCATCGCGAGGGGCTGGTCCGGAAGTTGCGCAAACCCCTGACTGAGATGGGGTCGACGACGACACTGGACCAGGCGCAGCGGAGGGTCTACCTGGACCAGGCACAGCGGGAGGCTTACCCCGATCTGGTTTCCGTTGACGTGGCCACGACCGCCAAGTTCTGTTGCGGACAGTGCGATCCGAAGTTCAACCCCATCGACGAGCTGGATGTCCGGTCTGTTCTGACCCCGTCGGATCTGGATGAACACTGTCGGAACCTGCTGTTCCATCGGGCCCTGATCCGGCAGCTGCACAGGGACGCCGCGTTCAAGGCCTACCGCAGGGAGTTCTGCAGGCGATATCCCGGGTACCCTTTCCGGTGGAACGACACCCCTCATTGGAACCGGCACAGCCCGCGGTTCCGGAAGATTCTGTTGAAGATCCTGAACGGCGAAGGGAGTTCGAAGCGCGTGCGGCACATCGTGCAGAACATTCCGGGAGCGCCGCAGGTGGCGGCCTGCGGTGTGGGTTCCTGGGGAAACGGGAACTCCGATGTCTGGGGGGCACGGTCGTGCCCCATGCGGGCGGACATCTGGTAGCCTACCACTACTGCACCGCCCAGCCGCTACCCGAGGCTTGGCGGAGGCTGGCGCAAATGGAGATATCCTCGTGGGCTGGGATGTTCAGGGATGCGGCCAACCAGCCGCGGCGCATTTCGCGGTTCCTTCTGGTCCAATGCAAGGAGGTGTGCCTGGCCCCCGCGGCCTGGCACCGCTGGGGCGCAGGCAAGCAGGATGCCGTCCGGGACCTGTTCTTCAGCAACATCACCGGTGATCAGTTCGGCGGCCCGCCGTCGGCCGCCATTCCCGATGTCAGCTTGTTTGACTGAGGCGCTGTGCCGGGTTCAGTCGTTGTCCCGCGCCTCCACCGCCAGTCGGCGCAACACGGCCCCAAATCCGCTGCAACCAGTCGTTTGCGGCACGCAGGCTAACCCGCAGGGTACCAGCGAACAGGCCGGTTTGTTACCGACCGTCCGTGCCCTTCAATCATCACTAGTTCGCGCGTGAAGCCCACGGGCATTTCCGACTTCCTTCGGCCATGAAACAGGGTACGTCTGCGCGGACATGCTTCCCCATTAGGGTGAAATCCGCACACTATTCGTGTCGTCCCCCGCCAACTTGTTTTCGACCGCCTCGGCCATGGGCATATCGACCAAGCCATGTGGCATGCGATACCAAACTGCGCGAGAGTCTATTTGCCCCCCCCCTAATCTTTTAAGATGAAGACGCCTCAGGATAGGTGTTCCGTCCGAGGCGTCTTCCGGACATACGGTGTTGATAGCACCCATGCCCACAGCTCACAGGAGGGGAAACTCCGTGGCACCCACAAGTCTACAACCTAACCTAACAGAGCCCGGATTGCAGCTTGCCTTGCCGGGCATCGATTGCGCTCGGCGTGGCAAACCGGAACTCGGACCTTCCTTTTGCTGGAACGGACTCCTAATGAGTGAGTCTCCAGACATGGCTGAACTTCTGGTCGCAGTGATGCGAGACGGCAATGTGGGAGTGGAATGGATAGTCCTGAGTGTGGCTCTCTACGGGTTAATACTCGCCGGCCGTTTCAAACTCGAGTGGTTTGGCACCCTCGGCCAGCATGTTTTCCGATGGCTCCGGTGTAAAATCTTCAACAAGCATCTCTGGGAGGCGCCACTTTATTTCAGCACTAGTGCTCCTGCTCCTCGTTGCCGAACGTGCCGTATTTGCGGCAAGGTGGAATTCCGGCAGTAGGCGAACAGCCGACATGCCAGAGGTGAGTATCTCGATGCCCTGAAATCACCCAAGAATCGGATTTAGACCTGGGGCAAATCAGACGATTCGGACGGGCGACAACCTGCCCATCCTGCGCGGCACCGATCGGCTCAGAGGCCGCGGGTGCAGAGTTTGGAGAACGCGGTCCGGCATGTCCGTGGCTGGTCGTTGGCCTGACTTGGCTGTGGCGACTGCAGCGCGCCGCCGAAGCATGGGCTGACAACCCTACAGACTGAACGCGCAGGACGATGATCAACTGCCCTTCGGAGGGTCGAGGTACAGCCATGACTACCGACCGCGTTCAGGACCAGAGACACTACGTGCGGGCGGTCCAATCCACGGCCTTCCATCAGGCGGGCCTTGCCTGTGCCAGGGAAATGCTCAGCCTGTCGAGCTGCAACGAGGATTGCATTCAGTCAAACCTGTTCTACCTGACCGTCAAGAGCAACCACGGCTGGCACCCGTGCGGGCCGGATCTCGACGAAGTGACCCGGCAGTGTGCGGCCTATCGCATTGTCGAGCGAGCCTTGGCGGCCTACTGCGAAGTCACGGGGCTGCCGATGCCCACGTGGGAGCAATTGGACCCCGGAGGGATGTCGGAGAAGGGGCCTGACCTTCTATTCACCTGGCAGTACCCGCAACCCGACGCATGGTATGTGCTTTTTGAGTCCGTCAGTTCAGAACTGGGACGGTAGGTTGGGTCGCCGCCTGGCCGGGAGAAACATAACATTAGCGGTGCATAACGTGATTGACGGCCCGCCGCGCGGCAATGCGCTGCTGCGAAGCTGCCTGGCCATCGCGGACCTGTGCGTGATCCCAATCGAGCCGTCGGGCCTCAGCGTGCGCGCCGCGGACCGCATCAAGGCCCGACCGTGAACCCCGGCCCTGGTGGCGGTCCGGTACATTACGATCGAAAAGCTGGGCCAGGTTTGGATGGAGGAATTCAAGGAGATTGTTGAACCGAACCTGGAGCGGATCCGAACCCTCGACTGGTAGGAGGTCCCACATGACGACATCGGTGCGCGACGGGTTGCTCGAACACATCGACACCCTGATGTTGGAGCACTACCAAAACAGTGGCACGTACTTCGTTCTGTTGGGCCAGGAACGCCGTCGCAGCACGGGCGACCGGTTGCTGGATTGCCGGGTTGTGGAAGTTGAATCGACCGAGCAGGGCTGAAATCGGGCGAGGCCGTCGGTAGTCACGCATCTAGGAGCTGCAGGTTTTCAATAACCTGCTGTAACGTTTGGCTTTCGTGAATTCCTATAGCGTGAGCGCTCCACAGAATTGACAAAACGCGGGCGAGTGGGACGCGATGTGTCCCTTACAATCCAGTTTCCCGCAGTACGCACAATACCGCTCGCTCTGCATCACGTTGGCTCTCTGCCTTTTACCGCAGTGTGGACAGGACGAATTTCTACCGGTGGATTGACGGCTACTCGACGTGGGCTGACGACCGCTTGACGTGGGTCGACGGCGACGTGGCCCACTCCCTCCACCCACATAGGTCTCATCAATCCATCGGGTGATTACCGTGCGCTGATCCGGATCCTTGCGCGAACCCGTCCAGTAACTGTGACGGTGTGCGCGCCGCCAGTGAGGACGCGGACTCTGCCGCGTTGTTCTCGCGGAGGTTTGTCTGCGGGGAGGCTTTTCGGGCTGGGACGGCGGAGCCGCCTCCCCCGATCCCCGAAGTAAGAGGACAACGAGCAATATAACGATCGCGACACCCATGCCAATGACCACCTCTGACGGCACACCAATGGTCACGAGAAGGCCGCCCAGGAACATGCAGGCGGCGAAGGCCCACCAGCAACCGGAGTTCCCATTCATGTTTGTCGCACCTGAACTCCCTTTTCCCTCGTCCGCTTGAAATTCAAAGTTCTGAGAGCCGCTTCCAGGGCCTGATCCGACATCCGAGGTGCGCCAGCACGTAGTTGCTCGATCCTTGGAATTTGGGCTGTTCGCTGGACGTGTTGCCGTTCAGAGTTGCAGCTTGACGCGCAGGTACTCCATGCCGCGGTCGCCCTTGATGCGGTTGCAGGAGCGGCAGAGCAGCTGCAAGGTGATCCGTACCGCTTTGCTACGGGCGATGTGGCCGACTAATCCCAAATGAAAATCTTGATCAGAGTAATGATAACAATGACGGCAAGAACAATCATAGCGTTGCTTGTGATCTCCTTGTTGCTTGCCAAGTTCTAATTGGCGATCGTGCTCACCCTCTTGGCTGTGGGTCGAGAATCGTGATTCAGATCCGCTGCCTCCGGCGCGGCCGCGCGTTCGCACAGCGGCCGTCCTCCGTTGCGTGCGCAGAGCAGGAAGTCGGTCATCAGATCGGCCAACGGTTGGCATTCGGCTGCACACAGGTACAGCCAAACTTCCACGCCATCGTCGAGTTCCACCCAGATACAAGGTTCCTTCCTTCCCACCCAGGGCCATTGCCGGCTGAACCACTTTCTCTCCTGATCGACGGACACGGCATATCCATCGGTCCACCGTGCGTGCCAGCGTCCATCGGGCAACGACAGGCTCAGTTCTTCCAGCGTTAGGCACAGCCGGTCCTCGCGGACAACCAGACGCTTGAACACGCGCCTTGCCATGTTGGAGAATATCCCCGCGAGCAACCACGCAAGTCCAACAAGCGCAACTTCGATGAAAGGTGGCAGCCAAGGCAGCGGCACGAAGAAAAGCTGCACAACGACGTTAACGAACCTCGACAATTCCTCTACCGGGACATTGTTAATCAACCCAAGCCCCGCCAAGGCGAATGCCGCGAATGCCGCCAAGGTGCCCACTCCTGCCAAACGGCTCGCGCCTGGCGACTTTTGCATTACCTCGTCGTAGTACGCGACCAGCGGCACGCCTGGTCTGGTCGTTGGCTCGGGCTCAAGCAGGAGATCGTCAGGCGGGGCCTCGCTCAAACCAAAGTCACGCAGGTGGTCGCGCAGCTTCTGCCAGCGATCAAGTCTCTGTCCCGTGGATTCCTCCGAGGCGCGCATGGGGTTTGAAGGTCCTGCCAGTCCTTGTTCTTTCGGTGTGCGGTTGCAGGGGCGTTTACGTCGTGGCAAGCGGATTACTTCCCGCCAGGGCTTGGCCTTCGTGGTCGTGCCAGCGTTCCTGATCCGGCTTGGGCGTCAGCCGTTCCGCGACGTGACTCCTGCGGTGGACGGTTCATGTGGCTGTGCGTTCAGGCTACCGGCTGTCGGTGGGTTGATCATCGGGCGGATCAAGCGGACCTTGATCCAAGACAGCCAGGATGCTGTTCTTGAGCTTCTCCCGCAGTTCCTCCGGCGTCTTCCATTCAATACGGTTGAGGTAGTCGATGTCGAAGTGGACGGCTTTCGTACGATCCGCGCGACAGGTGAGGAACACGGTCTTGCCGAGACCGAGGGCAAAGCCCGCCTCCAAGTAAACGCCATGGGCACCAATGTACTCGCATTTCTCGCAGGCGATGCATTCATCGCAGGAAGTGAGGTCGACCACAACGAACTTCGACTTGCGGATCTCGGCCAGGATTTCATCGACCACCGGGCCTGTGAACTCCTTGTCTTTGATTAGGCGGGGTATGTAGCCGGCACCCCTAATGGCGGGACAGATTCCTTTGTCGTACGCCTCGTCCATGCTCTTGTCGAACCACAGCGCCACAAAGCCCTGTCGGCCCAGGTCAAGATCGCGGGTCAGTTCTTCCATATAGAGGTGTGCGGGAAAGTTGATGCGATCCGTGCGCGTGGCCGCCGAGTTTGGATCGAGGCTCCCCGTCCAACCTTTTTCCACCGCATGTCGGACCATCTCCCCCAAGTCCTTTTCGTTTCGGCAACCACCGGCAGCCATCTGCAGGTTCCTGTTGGGTTCCTCGCTGGCATCGTCACAGCGGATCAGTTCGCGCAGGAGCATCAACATCCGGTCTTCGGCCGAGGGTGACCAATCCCGGTGGCCTTCCACCCAAGCCTTGCTCAGTTCGAGCACGCGATCCCGGTGGTCGTTCATCCAATCCTCGAACCGTCCACGCTCCTGCAGCTTGGTGACCAGCACCAAGGCGAGTGGATCCGGAACACCATGCCCGTGCTCGAAGTCTGCGACGAGTTCGCCCCAGGTCTTTGTCATGATGTGATCTCGCGCTGAGGTTGGCCGTCAGGGGACAGGTCTACCAGCCACATCATGGGTATGGCCGCCTAGTGGCAGGGGGCGGGTTTGGCAATGCCCCGTTTCACCAACTGTTGTTCAAGAATCTGCCGGCAGGCAGATGCGAATTCCCCCTCCGCGGCCGTCAGCCGCTCGACATCACACCAGAGTTGATCCACCAATTCCCGCATATTGGCGAAGCGTTCCAAACGGTCGAGATTCCGGCCCAAGTCTTTCAGAACCTCCTCGCGTGCGAGAAGAAGATCAGGACGATTCAACTTCAATTGCTCTATGGTCTTGTCGGCCCGCCTCCCAGGCTCGGCCAGCGCGAACGATCCGGCGAATACGACCATCGTTTCGACATCGTCCACGTGAGGGTCCAGGAGTCGACATTCGGGATCGCAGTAGTCGCCTTTGTTCGTGTTGCACACCTGACATGCCATGGTCAGGTTTGTCCACGCACAGACCAGCGTCGGGCATTTGCTCTTAGGCAGTTTGTGTTCGATGTCCCCATAGGAGACAGGCTTGAACCGCCCCTCACAGTAAGCACACTTGCAATGCGTCTCGGCTTCAAGCGCTGCGCGAATGTCCCGGTGTGTGTACGGCCGCGGCTCTCTGCTTTTGCGGTCTTCAAGCCAATTCACATATTTGGCGGTCCAGGCGTCGTGGTTTTGCACGAGGACTTGAGGTTCGCAACCTTTGCGCAGTCGGATCACTCCGCCCGTCCTTCACCCGCACCGTTGTCGACCGGCAGAACGCGATCGATGACTTCAGGGAACATGGAACCCAGCCCAACCCGAGTGAGTTTGGACCTCAGATCACTGAGGATTTCCGCGTTCAGATCCGTGCCTTGCACCGACTCCACAATGCGGTCCAGTTCATGTTCAACCCAAAGGGGCGCGGGGAACGGTACCCCGAGCACATCTGTCAGGACTTGGTTTACGGTCGCTGACCGGTCAACCGCCTCCCCCTTGAGTTGTGTGGACTCCACACGGCCATCCACGAAATCGAGGACAACGATATGCGAATCGGGGACTGACGTCACCACGAACGGATTATGGGTGGCGACAATGAACTGGGCTTGGGGGAATGCTTCGACAAGACCTGGCAGCAAGGCCCGCTGGAGGCTTGGATGCAGGTGGTTTTCGGGTTCGTCGATGAGCACGGTGAACTTTCCGGCCTTGGTCAGCCGAGACTTCATGTAGATTTGCCAGGCTACGTCCATCAGGGCGGCCAGGCCGCCCGACGCTGCGTCCAGCGCAAAGTTGCCCGTGCCCGTCTCCAGAACCACCTCCGGCATGCGGATTGCAAGCCTGTGGAATTTGAGGTTGGAGGGGAGCATCTTCTTGAGGGTGTCCGAGAAGCCCTCGAACGTTTCGCGTGCCTCTTGGTTTGCTTGAACAGCTGGGTTTCCGTAGCCGAACGTTGCCAGCGAGATCAGCGCTTCCTTGAGCGTGAAACTGGAAGACTGCACCATGTGCAACTGTCGTGAGTAGTAGAACCTCCGCAGGTTGGCCACATACCGTTTGAACAGCACTTCACCTGCTTGAACCTTCGCGTGGATCTGCTCGACGGCTTGATAGAAGTAGGGAGGGCGGTGCGAGGTAATGTAGATGTCGGGCACGCCCCGCCTGACGGTTACTTCGGAGGTGACATCGAACGTAGTGCCTTCCGTAGGGGCGAAAAGATTCGCTTTGCCTTCGATGCCGCCTTCGGTGACGTAGGCGAGTGACCCGATCCTGTCACGACGGCCCTTGGTCTCTTTATTCTTTTTGGTGAACCCTGAGAGGTATATCGTGTCTCCCGTCTTTTCGTCGGTAGTGGGTGTACCGACGAATGCCGGTGACCATCCGGATTGCTGGCTCAATATGTTGAGCAGCGACGTTTTGCCGGAACCGTTGGTACCGACAATGACTGTGGCCCGCGGGTGAAACTCGACATTGACAGAGCGAAACTGACGCCAGTTGGTCACTTCGAGTGCCGTGAACCTGGGTGTCTGACCAAGGCCTTGATCTCGAGTCTTTTCTTCCACATGGATGCGTGCGGGTAGATTGACGCGTCTCGTGAACTTATTGACACCGCTGTCTGTGGGAACTCCCATCCAGCCTTGCGCCGCAGCGTAATGCTCAAGCTCCTCCAGATCTTGTGCGGTGCGGCAACCGCCGGCGGCCATCTTCAGATCCGAGGTGGGTTGGCGTTCTTCTTCATCGGCGTCCCAGTCGCGGATCGATTCGCGCAGGAACGTCAGCATCCGGTCCTCGGCCGAGGGCGTGCGATCCCGGTGGCCTTCCACCCAGGCCTTGTCCAGTTTGAGCACGCGATCCTGGTGGTCCTTCAGCCAAACCGCGAACTGTTCAGGCTTCTGCAGGACCTCCGGGTTCGGTAGTTCATCGAACAGGCGGTTTTCAAGGTTGTGCTTGTAGATCCAGTAGCTCAGGTTGGCTTTTTGCCGGTCGGTCAGTGACTTCTGCTCGTCGTTCGGCGACTCCCGATCGAGCAGGGCCGCGCCGTCCGGCATCAGCAAAAAGGGGCCGCCGGCGCGTGACGAGTAGTAGCGACTGCCTTTGGCAAGAATGTTTTGCTCGACAGATGGGAATCGAATGCTGACAATCTTCAAACCGTCCCAAATGGGGCAGATTGGGTTGTTGTGCACATCAGGTGCAAATACGTTGCGTGGTGCATCAAGTGCCAAGATCATTGTCTGTTCTCACTTTTGGGCTGGCGCAGTGAACCGTCCGGTGCCAGGTGGCGGTACAGCGTTCGCCGGCTGACACCCACGATGCGGCAGATCTGGGACACGGGTATCGACGAGTCCCGCATCAGGGCCTGGGCAGTACTCAGCTTCTCGGGGGTCAGGGCGCGCGGACGGCCCCCCATGCGACCCCGTGCCCGCGCCACAGCCGCGCCGGCCTCCGCACGTTCCCTGATCAGGGCGCGCTCATACTCGGCCAAGGCACCGAAGATCTGGAAGATCAGGCGGCCCATGGTGGTGGACGTGTCCATCTGCTCTGTCAGCGACGCGAACTGTACGTCGTCGTCGTTGAGGCCATCCACAAAGCCGATCAGGTCCTGCAGGTTGCGACCGAGCCGATCCAGGCACCAGACGACCAGCGTGTCGCCGGGCCGCAGACGACCGCGAAGCTGCTGCAGGGCTGGCCGATCCGCACAGGCCACGGAACCGGAACAAGTATCCGTGTGAATGTGCTCCGGCGCGCAGCCGGCGGCCATCAGGGCGTCGAACTGTAGATCATGGGTCTGATCGTGGGTGGAGACGCGGACGTAGCCGAACCGGATGTTCATGATGTCGCCACCGTAGCAAAACCCTTGTTGGTTCGCAAGTTTCGGCACTTTGATTGCGCCAAGCCTTTTGCGTCTGTACACAGCGGCTCGCAGGCCGGATTCAAGGCGTGGGCGGCGGTGTGCCAAAACGCAGGGGTTTTGCCCCCTCCGATCCAACCCGTGCGGCGCGCCCCGCCTCATGTGGATCCCAACCCGCTTCGTTGCACTACTAAACACTTCGCAAGACTTTATCTGAAGGCGTCAGTTGTGTGTTGATGTGCCGGAAAGCGGTCTCCACGGCCGCCGTCAGCGTCTCGGTGGCCGTGAAGGTGCGTTGGGGCATGGCCTCGTGTTTGAGGGTGCGGAAGGTGCGTTCGATGTCGTTCAGCTCCGGACTGTAGGCCGGCAGGTACCAGAGCCAGATGCCGCGCTCGGCCAACGCGCGCCGGGCTTGGCGGACCTTCCGGGAGCGGTGGATGCCGGCGTTGTCGAGGACCACGATGCGCGGGCGGCCCGTGCGCCCGGGCAGAGCCTGGCGCAGGAAGTCGAGGACGTGCTCGCCCTTCCAGTAGTGGGGGGCCGTGTGCCAGGTCAGGGGCGCATGCTGGTGGGTCCCGGGCGCGGCCAGGGCCGCCAGGGCGTTCACGCGTCGGCCCTGCGGGTTCTCGTAGGGGACGACGGGGCGCACGCCCGCTCGGCTCCAGGTGTAGGTGGGCGGCAGGGAGGGGCTGAAGCCGGTTTCGTCGAGGAAGAAGAGGTCCAGCTGCCCGTCCCGGCACTTTTTTTGAGTCCCGCCAGCGTGGCCCCCGCGGCGGTGGCCAGTGCCGGGTCCTGCCGGTGGCGCACGGAGGGATGCGTGCGTCGCCAGGTGGCTCCCATGCGCTTCAGATACAGGCGCACGGTGCGCGGCTTGAGGTGGATGTCTTCCTCGGCGGCCAAGGCTTCCGAGAGGGTGGTCACGGTCCAGGCCTGCGGCCGGCCCAGCAGGCGGTCCAGCACTTCCTCAATCCGCTGCCGGCGCGCCAGGTCGGGCGGAAAGCCGGTCGGCTGCGGATGCACGGCCGCCAGGCCCTGGGCCGCGAAGCGGTGCAGCAGCGTGCGCACGGTGGCCTCGCAGCAGTCGAGGTGGGCCGCCAGCTGCGGGACCTTCATACCACTGGCGGAGAGCAGCAGGGCCTCCACCCGCAGCCGCACGCGTGGTCGCAGCTCCGGGTCGTGGCGCAGGTCCAACAGGGCCTGACGCTGGTCGGGGGTCAAGGCGGCGTGCAGCGGGGCGGACATGGCAGCACCGGGGCCGGTGAGGGAACAGCAGCCCTGCATCATAACCGAACCTGTCAAGTAGGTCATGCGAAGTGTTTAGGCCCCCTGCCCGGCCCACCAGTGTCTCGGGACGGGAACGGGCGCAATGTCGGGGCTATTTTGTGGGCACCGGAGACGCTCCTCCCAAGCGTCGATCCGACCGGAAACCCTCGAAATCTCTGGAGTGCCATCAGGGTAAACGCAAAGTCGCGATTAGGGCAGGGCGGCGGCCAGGAGCCAGGGGTGGCGCCCAATCCGGTCGCGCAGCAGCCCAATGGACACATCCGCGCTAAGATTCTGTTGAACCGTGCGCACCATGTTCAAGGCGGCGCGTCGGAGAATGCCCATCACGGCGGGCCCGTGGCCCCGGCGCAGGCGGCAGTCGT
>CAZMKQ010000120.1:0-14890 GCA_964566955.1 uncultured Caldilineaceae bacterium
GAACATGGTGCGCACGGTTCAACAGAATCTTAGCGCGGATGTGTCCATTGGCCTGTTGCGCGACCGGATTGGGCGCCACCCCTGGATCCTGGCCGCCGCCCTGCCCTAATCGCGACTTTGCGTTTACCCTGCCTGCCCCAGCAATCGCATTCTGTTTCAACAGGTCTTCATGCAGACCGTTTGGGGCCCATCCGGCTGGTTCGCGTGTGATCACGATGGCCCAAATGGTGTGTTCTGTCGGCGCAGCGATGAGTTGCCGGGTGCCTCAAAATTAGAATGCGATTGCCCTGCCCTCCACGGCACTGTTTCACTTTCGTTGAAAACGGTTCAGGCCCGGAACAAGACGAGAGGCCCTGTACCCTTGGTTTGATGCATTCAACCCAAGAAAGGACCTCTCGCCATGTCTTTCACGGTAGCTGCTGAAGATCCCGCGCGTCAACTCGCGGACCCCGGTCCGCCGGAGGCGTGCCCCTACTGCGGCCAGCGCGCCTTTTGGCGCAACGGCTGCTATGAGCGCCATCTGCTGCTGGGGCCCTGCCGCGTGCAGCGCTGGCGCTGCCAGAGCTGCGGGCGCACCCACTCGCGCCCGCCGGAGGGCGTGACGCGCCAGCAGCGCACGCGGTCCTGGCAGGCGATGCTGATGCGCCTGTACGTGCTCGGCGTCAGCCTGCGCGCGACCGCGGCCAGCCTGGAGCTCCTGGGCTGCTTCGTCAGCCCCACCAGCCTGTGGCGGGACGTACAGCGGCTGCAGGCGGAGGCGCCGTGGGACACGACGGCGAACCTGCCCGGGGTGGTTCTGGTGGACGAAACCTGGCTACCGCTGGAGGGCCGGCGGCAGCCGGTGGCGGTGGTACTGGACACCGCCGGCCGCCTGCGCGACCTGCGCCGCACGGGGTCGGGCTTCGACTGGACGGCCTATTTCCGGGAGCTGGAGGCGCGCGGCGTGCACACGCTGGTCACCGACGACGACCCGGCCTTCCGCAAGGCCCTGCAGGGCTGTGGGCTGGACCGGCAGCTGTGCGTCGTGCCTATGCGGCGCACCGTGCGCCGGCGGCTGCAGCGTCTGCGCACGGGCCTGCGCACCCAGGCGGACGCGACCGTGCTGCGGGGGGTGGTGCAACTGCTGCGGCACCTGCCCCTGTGGGGCGGCCAACGGCTGCTGGTCTGCTGCGAGTGGGCCCACCAGGGCGTGATCCGGCTGTCGCCGCCCGTGCTGGCCCTGGTGGAGCATGTCATGGACCGCTGGAACGACCTCGTACGCTGCGTGCGCGACCCCTCCATTCCCTCCAGCACGAACCGGCTGGAGGGCTGGTTTGGCCGCTTCAAGCCCCGGGCGCGGCTGGCCCGCGGCCTGAAGACGCCGCAGGGGGCACAGAGCTTCCTGCACTTGCTGGCCGGAAACCTGGCTTGAAGCCCGCCTGCCAACCAGGACCGTGGCAAAGGAGCCGTGCATGTCCGCCTAAACCGTTTTCAACGAAAGTGAAACAGTGCCCCCTCCACGGCCCCGGCAACCCAATTCTGAGATTATGGTATGATCGCCGGGTTGGCAATTGACTTCCCGGTCATCCTGCCGGACTTCACAACGCAGGCCACGGCCAAACGAGTGCCTCCGAAGTCTTGACGAATGCGGCTGGAGGCGGGTAACCGGCACTTGCCGATATCGCGAGTCTGGTCCCCATTGTTGCCAGCTATGTCCGACCAGGCCGGGGTATTGGTCCTTCCCACCGGACGGTTCGTCGTTGTTATGTTGTGCGCCCAAGGACTCAATCCTCTGGTTGCACGGCACCAAACTCCAAGGGGGGTGCCATTCGTGCATCGATCCACTCGATTTGTCAACCGTTCCCATATCCTGATACTGCTGGCATTGGCCGCCTTGGTGATAGCCGCCTGTGCCATGCCGACCGACTCCACGGAGTCGGACATGGCGGGAGCCGCAGAACCGGTTTCCCACGACCCCATTATCTTCTCCGACCTGAACTGGCAGAGTGCCTTGATCCAAAACCGCATTGCGCAATACCTGGTGGAAAAGGGCTACGGCTACCCCACGGGCGCCACCTTCGGCGCCACGCTGCCCCTGTTCCAGGGGCTGCGCAATGGGGACACCCACGTGACCCTTGAGATTTGGCTGCCCAATCAGCAGGAACCGTGGGATGACGCCATTGCGGACGGGGAAGTCGTCGATATCGGCAAGACCCTCGTGGGCGACTGGCAGTCGTCCTTCGTCATCCCGGCCTATCTGCAGGAACAGTATCCCGACCTGGACAGTGTCGAGGATCTCAAGGACGAGCAGTTCAAGGCATTGTTCACCACGGCCGAAAGCGGCGACAAGGCGCGCTTGGTTTCCTGTGTGATCGGCTGGTCCTGCGAGGTGGTTAACGCCCAGCAGATCGCGTCCTACGGCCTCGAAGAGCACGTATACATCGTGAATCCGGGAGACGGGGCCGCGGCCAACGCCGACCTGTACGGGGCCTACGAGCGGGGCGAACCTTGGCTGGGGTACCAGTGGGGCACCAACGAACCCGCCCTCGTGCTGGACCTTGTCCGGCTTGAGGAACCGCCCTACACCGAGGAATGCTGGGCCACCACCAAGGCCTGCGCCTACGTGGACTCCGACATTCGCATCGCAGTGCATCCCTCGATGCTCGAACGGGCACCCGAGGTTGTGGACATGCTGCGCCACTTCAACATCGACATCGCCCTGTTCAAGGACATTGCGCGCTGGACCCAGGCCAACGAAGGCGCCACCGAGCGGGATGCCGCGCTGTGGTTCCTGCAGGCCAAGCAGGACGCCTGGAGCCAGTGGGTAACGCCCGAGGCGGCGGAGAAGATCCAGGCGGCCCTGGACGCCGGCGAGGCCGCGGACGGCTGGCCGGACCAATAGACGGAGACTGAAGTCGGGTTTGTCGTCGGAGGACACACAGACACCGTCTTCAAACGCGCGGCCTGGGTTCCCTCGCTCTACGAGGGGGTCCAGGCCGCCACCGAAACCAGTCAAACGCGGTTTTGGGAACCGGTCGCAATCAGTGGTTATCCGCAACCCCGCGATTTGACTTGCCACCCCTTCCCACTCACCACACTGTGGGAAACATTCCGGATGCAGTGTGCCAACTTACCCACCTGTTGGTGCTTGCCATACCGTTTCCGCTGGCCCGAAAGTGCCATATCCTCCTTGAGAAGATCGCCGGATCGATGACGTATGGACCGAAGCAACACCCCAAGCCTCGTACCAGCGTTCACGTTGGGCGGTATCGGACGTTTCGGGACCGCTGGCATGGGCCAAGAGTGATTTGACCCCGTGACTGGTTGCCGGTTTGTGCCACAGAGGCCAAGTGAAACGGGCACGCGTCCAAATCCCTGAGCATCCCTGCATCCTTGTTCGCGGGCGTCCAGCGAAGCGACCCGCGAACACCGGATACCGACTCAAGCCCAGCAATGCCAAGGCCTCAGGTCCCGGATTCGTCAGTTTCTTGTCCTTCGACGGATTTCCGGCAGACAAAGCGTAGTCCCGATCATCGGTGATATCCCACATCAGCGATGGGAGGCGGCTTTGATAGCTCCAGGGACCCTCCAAACCCTCGATAACATCCTCGACCGTAGCACCTTTGAGGATTTGGCGTGCCATCGCCAGAAACGCCTGATTGCCGGCTGTAAAGTACAGATCCGTCGGCTTGGCTGCTCCCTGATTGTCCAAACTCCCCTCCGCAACCAGTGCCGCGCTCAACTGTGCTCCTTCTGATGTCTCCCGCGAACGATCCAGGTACGTGCGGATTTCGGCTTTGGCAAGTTTGAGGGTGTCGGCTTTGGCCCGTGGAATGTTGGGAAGGTCATCAAGGGTCAGGGCCGGACTGGAGCACCACCTTGCAAACACCTCCATGGCTTGTTCGGCGATGTTGTAGGCCTCGACGTTCTCGCTGACCATGGCAGTGGGCGAAACTCCCGGCTTCCACCAGAGATCGGATTGTGTACCGGCTTCCAGGAGTACGACCTGTACGCCCAAAGCAGCTAGAAATCCCAATGGATTCGTGCCCGCAAGTCCGGGCAGCGGTGTGCCTTTCACTATTTCTCCGCTTCAAGTTCACTCTGCCGGTGATCGGCCAATCGCAGGATTGCCTCCAACCAGGCCAATCCGTGGTATCCGTACCGTTCAATCAGCCGCCAGAACCGGTCGGCCATGTCCAGCGCCAGTGAACCCTCGGACTGATCCGTAGTCGAACTCAGGATCCGTCCGTCGAAGTCATAGGTCAGTGGCTGCGGATCCTCGTCCGGGACAACAGGCAGGAACGGACGTCCCCAACCATGGTGAGTACTGATCAGATGAAGAACCAGATCTCTGTCGTGTGCGCCAGCCAGAATGTCCGGATCAGATCCGAGCATGGCAACACTCATGATTTCGTGACGCGGAGTTCCGGGGTTGGCCTGAACGCGTTGCGCTCCTGGCAAGGACTTGGCCAATGGTTCCTTCTCACGCATTGCCAGTTCCACGGGGTCTCCTCCCACCATGAGAGATTGAAAGCGAGGATCCACCTTGCCGATGTCATGGAGCCTTGCAGCCAGATCGATGTCGTCCCTCAGTTCCTGTGGGAGTTTCAGGCTTTCAGCAAATTGATTTGCCCGCTTAGCAACGCCCGCGAGATGATTGCTCAAAGGTATCTCCGTGCCAATCAGGGAATTTGCACTGTCAGAACCGTCCAAAGCGTCACTGTCCACCACGGGTTTACCCGTGGCTGCCTGCTGTCGGCTTGGGTAGGTTTGGCTGAGTATGTAGTAGCCCTTCCCGATCTCGCCTGGATTGACCAGATCGCGGCGACAGCCCTGAGTAAGTTTCTCGACAACGTCCGTCAGCCATTCCTCTGTTCCGGCCTCCGTTGCCAAGAGCTCTTTCAACCAATCCCGAATGCGCTTGGCCGTAGAATCTGTTTCCACTCCCTCCACATCCGGCCGCGGAGGGGCTTCAATGTAGGGAAGTTGCGGATCAAGCCGCAACGTGTATCTCCGTCCATGCTCGAACTGAGCGTAGTCCCCAAGATCTGTCACTGTTTCGTTCGCCTCCGGATTCCAAGTGCCGGACCGGATTCCGCCCTTCTCCGGGTGCATCAGCAGAATATCGCCGGGCCGAATGTCTCGGATGTTTTTGATCTCTGTCAAATCCTGGCCGAATCCTTCCCACCGCCAACAATCGGCTTCTTGCGTTCCATCGTGGTTGAATTCCGTATTGTCTCCTCGCACAATGTCCGCGAAGTCGGTTACTGGCGCCCCAGACAACCAAGCTCGCGCGGCACCAATCGGGACCTGAAGGAACTCCGCTTGGCGAGGCGGCACCAACTGCAAAGCATCGTTTGTCCTGTCCCACCGCCAGACCAACGAGACATCGGCGAATGCCTCCTGGTCCATGCCATGGAGGAACGAAGCCACATCGGGCTGTATGGGTGGCTGGGGATTGGTCTGGCACCAAGCATCCAAGTGAGTCTGCAGTAGCAATGGAGCTTGCGCGTGTGGCGCCACGGTCTCGTTGCTCTCATCGCTGGCGATTTCCTGCCAGACCCGGTGGGTTAGTTCCACAATCCCGTCCTTCGCACGTTGTTGTAGAACGGACCAGGTAGCCTTGACCGTGTCGCCGTACACCGGATCCGGTTTCTTGGAGTTCAAGGCGGTTCCAATACCCAAGATCCAAGCCTGTGCGGGAGTACCGGTGCGTTCCTGGCAGGTGCCGCGCCGATCGAGTCTGCCGAACCGCTGGCGCAGGCTGTCGCTTGGCGCGCATTCAGTTATGAGCGAGTCAAAGCTGAAGTCGGCACCGACTTCAATAGCTTGGGTAGCGACCACCGGGGTAATCCCTTCACGTTCCTCGATATTGTCAGGATCCAGCAGGGGAAGAGCCGTTTCCAGTATGTCGCGCCGATCCAACGGCCGCATGCGACCTGTAATCAAAATCGGTTCGAATCCTGCTTCGTTCAACGCTCCATGCACTTCGCGGGCGGTACCCACACGGTTGACCACGATCCCCATGACATGACTATTCGAGGTAGCGTGACACTGTTTGATTTCCTTCACGATCTTCAGAATGCGCTTCGGTACACCACGTATATTCGGTACCGCCACCAGCGTCGCTTCCTTGCGGGCTTCCACCCGGCGACGCAACTCTTCACAGGCCCCGTCTTCTGTCGCCAAGGTGAATCGCTCTGCCGTTCCACTGGCCGGTGTGGCCGACATTTGCACCACCCAAAAACGACGCGGAAGGCTACAGTGCCAGTTCGACCTTGCCTGTTTGTCAACCTCTTGGAGTGTTTCCGCGAAGGGGACACTGAGGTGCACTTCGTCCAGGATCACCAGACAGTCGTTCCCTGCCAGGCCGGCATGAATGGGTTGCATACCCGGTCGAATTCCGTAGCCGCGAAACAACAGCCGCGAACCAAACTGGTCCACCGTCGAAACCACAACCCACGGCCGGTCGGGTTGGCGTGCCCACTCGTTGTCCAGTGGAATCCCGCCCCTTAGAGCCGCCACATCCAAGGGATCGCCATCGCTCAAATCGGCGAGACGCGCCTTGACAGCGCCCAGAACTCCCGTATCGGCATTCTTGACACGGTCACGGATCCGTTCGGCCCGTTTACACACCTGGTCGACGACAATCCGCCGATCAATCACAAACACCGTGCGGCGGGGAAATGATTCGGGATCCATGGCGAGGCAAAAGATGGCCGTGTCCAGCACCGCCGTCTTGCCAGTACCCGTCGGAAGGTCAATTACAGGTGGCCAGGTCTTGCGTTCGAGGACCCGTTGGGTTAGCCGCTGCTGCCAAGGGAACGGAGGATGGCAGTGGATACCTTCAAAGAACGCGGGGAAGTCAGCCGCGGTCAAGTCCTTACCCATGATCCTCACCTTCCGTCGATTTCCTGGATTCCAGGACCGGGCGCATGAGGCCCAAACCCACGAAACGACCGGCCCCCAACATCAACGGACCGTGGATCGGCTCGTCAAAGGTTAGAGCGGCATGCACCAATTGGCGTCTGACCACCTGCCCCTGTTTGCCCTTGCGTTGAAAGGGAGGACAGTTCCTGACGTGCCTGGCACCTCGGATCAAGGGACTCAGGGACAGGTGCATGTTCACCGGCACCGGCAAACCGACATACTCACAAGAGACAATCACCGCCTCTTCGGCAGACTGCCACGCCTTGGCCCGTGCCTCCGCAGTGCCTCCGGAAAGCCGACCGGGATGTCTCGGCAATGCGATCGGTGTCACCGAAATCCACCGCAGTGCCTCGCGACTCCAAACTTGGGACTGTAGAGTCTGAACCTCGGCGGTTTCCAGCAACCGCTTCAGACGGACCCTCACACTCCCGTCGTCCAACCGGAGCGTCGGACGACGGTCTGTTGAATCTCTCTCCCAAGTTCCCACCGCACGGTATATCGCCTGCCGGCCTGCCTCGGACACTGCGTCCGGAATCGACAAAGCCACCCCCAGTACACGCCCATCTGCGTACCGAGAGCCTACAGACGGCAGTGACAGGAAGGCCAGATGCGGCGTGTCAACCGGTGTACCATCCGGTCCGATTCCGCTGACCTCGGCAGGAACCGGTGTGGCTGTGTTTCGGATCACCGCATCCCTCATCGCCGAAGCCAGCTCCGGAGCCCGCGTCACCGGCAACCAGCGCGATCCATGCTCCAGTTCGAAGACGATCCACTCCCCCACCGTATTGGGCCTGTGAAGTGAACCCGACGCGTTAGGGGATTCGTCACCCGCGCTGTAGCTCGTCACAGCAAAGGGCAGGGAACGCGGCCCATTGCCTCCGTGTCGTTCAAACAGCCGCTCCAGTTCCTTGAACTGACCCGGTTGCACAGTGCGGAGGTTCGTGCCGGTCGCTGAACCGGGAATCCAAGTGGCCTCGGGCAATGAATCAGCCAACCGGCAGGACACAAGACTGGAGGAATGCCCCAACCGGGTAACGCGTGCAAGCAGATCATCCAGTGCCTTCCGCATCTCGTCGGAGAGCACAGCATCCCAGAGGTAGGTAACCCTCGGAACGACCGGGGACACGGAAGGAAAAAACCGTTCCTGTCGCACACGTTGCTCCGGAAACATTGCCAAAGCAGTGCTTGGATTGGTCGTTCCCGCCATTGTCACCTGGCTTTCAACGTTCCGCGATTTCATGAGCCTGGTGCGTATGCTCTGTGTCTTTCTCGACTGCTCACCACTCAAGGCCATGGCCTGGTCGAACTCACTCTCCAACTGTCGAATCTGCAGGTATCTCCTCTCCAGCCAAGCGGTGCCGACAACCGCTGCGTCGTTGACGGGCACAAAGTGGGAAACCACTCGGCGATGCTCGGCCCCGCTCGCGGCGATCGCAGGCGGACCCTGTTCCTCAAGCCATTCCAGAAGCTGGCTCTCCTGCGTTTCGCGCTCGTCCCGATCCGCCCAAGCAGCGACCATTGCCGAGAACAACCTGGCAGGATGGGGCGGCCACTCGCCCTCTCGGCGATTGTTGTACGCGGTAGCAACGTATCGACCGGTCAGGAAATTCACTTCAATGCCGAACTTGGACGGAGGCATCATCGTTTACTCCGCATCAGCGGACGCGGCGGCCTTCCGGCTGCGCCGCAGGAGTTCGATCAGCTTGGGTGCCGGCACCATTCGCATCTCGGCAGTCTCCCAGCCCAGCCCAGCCGCATCGGCACTGACCGCGGCTGCCGCGAGGATTTCTGCCGCCGCATCACGATCCAAGGCCACTTCCTCGGCAGCTGATCCGTCCCGGTGCAGCAGTTCAAGGCGAGGCGCATGCTCAGGCAACAGGAGACACCGTGACCTGAGATCGAAGTCCAACTCGTACTGGTAGGCGATGGCAGCAACACCCAACGCCGCCACGGCGGTACGGGCGGCCGCTTCGGCATCGCGGTTGAATCCCCGGAAACGCAACCGCCGCAACGCTGCAAAGGAAATCACCGTGGTCTGCCGCGCCTGGGAGATAGTCACACCACCTGCCTGTGTATCAATGGAAGGAACGATGTTTCCATGGTTGATCTTCGATGGTTGTCCGGCTTCTCCACTGGCACTACCTCGTGATGCAAACACAGGCTTGCCCTTATTCGTGTCCGCTTCCTCGGTATCGGTCGTCCAAACCTCCTGGGGATCTTGATGGTTGAAGACCTTGTCCTCAGGATCGACCCTCTCGATCTGAAGGGGATCGATCCTGCTGCCCACCTTCCTCCCCACTTCAGCATCAAAGCCTACGATCTCGGACACGTAGGCTCGCTGAAACTTGGAGCCCTGTCCTCCTTTCGGTCCCGTGGAGTCCCATTGGCCGAAGAGGAGTGCGGTGGGAGAGTAGCGAAACAAGGCCGTAGCGTTGCGCGGGGTCGCCTCGGTGATTGCCTGTCCCACGGATGAAAGGCGGAACAGCGTACCGTCCAGCAAACTGTCCCGGAAGATTGCATCCGCGAGGCGATGCGGGGCCTCAAGAACGGTCAGCCGTTCGTAGTCCGTGAGGCCGTCTGTGTCCACGAAGTCCACATAGGGAACGGGAAATTTCAACTCACCAAGCTCCCAACCCTCGAGCAGCGCCAGTTCCGCTCGATTGGCCTGCGAGGCCACCGAGTCCAACAGGACGGTGTCTGTTACCTCGGCGGCACCCTCAACTCGCCGCTTCTCCACGGCATATTTGTGCTCGGTGTTGTTGTCTGTGGCGTACGAGGGCGGAAAGACCTTGGTACCCCTCCCGCCTGCCGGCTGCAGGTTCAATGAAGAACGCAACGCCACCGCGCCACCGGCGATCGCGTCGCGGAGATGTTCGTAAGTCAGCTTGGGCATTGTGATGTCACCATGATTCAGCAGATTGTCACATCGGAGCGGCAGAGGGGGCGATCGCGGGTCCTCTGCCGCTCCGATCCATCAGTGTACCACAGACTATATAGCCATATCACCCCAATAAATGATACAATGTGGTATGTACGTTCTCCTTGAGCCCCGTTGAAGCATTGGAGTGATGTGGCTAGCCACACTGTCGATGCCTTCCTTCCGCCACGTTGCCGTGGCGGCCCCGTTGTATCAACCTGGTTCGATTGCAGTGCTTGTCCGTCTCGCTGCGAACTGTGCATGTCCTATTCACTGGCTATCCCAAGTATGAACTGCTCGGTAGTACCTTGAACAAGGTCCGATCACAGGATAAGTTCATGTCCTATCTGGCGGCATCACTCACCTGTCTGGCAACCAGATGACCCGTCCGCCATACTTGGAACATGATTACAGGCAGACTGACATTCCCCTCAGGCCGCTACATCGCTGCTCAGCGAGGACGCAACGGACGGGACACAACACTCGAATGGCCCCCTTCCCCATGGGCCCTGCTCGAAGCCCTTGCGGAAGCATGGCATCGCAGCCTTCCCACCGTGTCGCCCGAAGCCTTCGTTTCTATTCTGAAGGCGTTGGCCCAAACATCTCCCTGCTTCCGACTGCCAAGAGCAACTCCAGAGACAGGCTCGTCTTCCTCGCCCAGCGGAAACGGATCGCATGCCGGAGAGTGGCGGTACGACGGATGTGTTCCCCTCCGCGTCCAGGGATCGATAATCGTCTGCTGGCCCACAGTAGACCTGAACAGCGAACAACAAGAAGCGTTCCAGCGCATACTGCCCCATTGGACACAGTTGGGGCATGGTTCGAGTGTGCAAGCCGAGCCACTGTCCTATCCCCCATCCGATTTCAACGCGGTCCCTGTCAAGACGGGCTCGTTGCCGACGGATTCCTGGGATCTGGTGCCGACTCTCACAGCCCGGCTGCCGATCAGGATTGCCGATCTGCTTGGCAGACGAATCGAGCATACCGGTACCACGGATTGCCCGGAAGGCGCGGAATGGATGATCTACGCCCGCGCCTCCGAGTGCCTCGGGACAGGACAGGACATGGGCCATGCCAGTGCAAAGCCCGAGCCAGTGATTACCGTGGTCCGTTTTGTTCTAACCGGGCCCATGCTGCCGGAGGTCACCGAAACCTTGCGATGGGGCGACTTGGCCCGCCGCAGCGTCATGGCGCAGTACGGGAGGCAAAACGGAGGCCGGTCCACACCCACCCTTGCAGGGAAAGATGCCTCCGGCAAACCCCTGCAAGGGCATCAACACGCCTTCTACATACCAATCGATGAAGACGGGGACGGGCTGCTGGACCATCTCACCATCTGGACACCGATCGGCTTCAACGCCCCGGAACTCCGAGCAGTCGAAGGAGTTCAATCGCTCAACCCCGGCAGAGGCCACCATCCGATCCGGCTTGAACTCCTGGGACATGGCGAAGTCGCGGACTTTGGCTCGATTTGCCCTTGGCTGTTCGGAGAATCGAGACACTGGCGCTCGCTGACTCCATACGTCTTGACGCGCCACGTCAAGTACCGCGGCCCAAAGGACGAACTCGGACGCAGGCGCATTGTGGACGGACCCGAGGAGCAGATGTTGAGAGAGGCGAGCCAGCGGTGGCCCGAAGGCCCCAAACTGATTTGGGCTGGGGAAGTCACCAGCCCGGAGGATCCGAGGCTTGCACCACTCAAGCCGGGGCTCTCGAGCAGCCGATTGCCTTCCGATTTCCTGCGCAAGCGACAAAGGGGATCATCCGGCGGACGGGCCTGCAAGTTTGAGTTGGAGTTTCGGGAACCGGTGGCTGGCCCCATTGCACTGGGGCACGGATGCCACTATGGCCTCGGGCTGTTCGTATGCTGATCGGCACACGAAGATTGCGCCTCCGCCTCCCAAGTCCCTTCAGCAGGCAGCCACCCGTAACTGCGGCAGTCACCCAGTGAATTCGTCGAGAGTATTGGGGCCGTTACCCATACCTGTTTGCTCTCCAAAATCGACTTGACCATTATCTGTCTGGACATGTCCCCCTGTGCGATTTTGCCGGTACTCCCCGTCATGACGGTCCGTGCCAGCCCGTCTGCGATCCGACATGATCAAACTTCCGAGTGTCCCGGTACCGCATCGCACAACATACGAGAATGAGCCCTATCAGCATGTCCACTGCCACCACCACCCCGCCCTCCGAGTTCCAGGAGCTCGTGCCAGCGAGAATGCTGAACGAGTACGCGTACTGTCCCAGACTGTGCTACATGGAATGGGTACAGGGCGAGTTCGTTCACAGCGCGGATACCTTGGACGGCCGCCTGCAGCACAGACGGGTTGATCGCGATTCCGGCAGTCTGCCCGATCCTGATTCAACAAGTGACGACGAGCCCGAAACACTCCATGCCCGATCGGTCCTTCTCTCCGACGATGAACTGGGAGCCATCGCCCGAATCGACTTGGTGGAAGCGGATGGGCATACCGTCACACCCGTCGACTACAAGCGCGGTACCGTACCCAACATTCCCGGCAACGTCTACGAACCCGAACGCGTGCAGTTGTGCCTGCAGGGACTGCTACTGCGTGCCCATGGGTATCGCTGTGACGAGGGTGTGATCTACTTCGTCGGTTCCAAGCGCCGTGTCACCGTGGCATTCGACGAAGAGCTGGTGACCAGAACCCGGGCCCTTCTCCATGAAACCCGCGACATGGCAGACCGAGGCGAGATCCCAGCTCCGCTCGAGGACAGTCCGAAGTGTCCCCGGTGCTCGTTGGTAGGCATCTGCCTGCCTGACGAAGTGACATTTCTCAGAGGTGGTCGGTACATCGTCAGGCCCGATGACGTGCGGCGCATGGTCACCGTGCGCGATGACGCGTTGCCAATGTACGTGATCACCCAGGGCGCGGTGGTGGGCAAGTCCGGCGACACGCTCACAGTCCGCCGAAAGGGCGAGACCATCGCCACCGCCAGGCTGTTGGACGTCTCCAGTTTGTCCATATTCGGCAACGCCCAGGTCACGGCACAGGCAACACGCGAATTGCTGGACCGAGGCATTCCCATCTGCCACTTCACCTACGGAGGATGGCTGAAGGGAGTAACCGCGGGATTGGCGCACAAGAACGTGGAACTGCGGATGGCTCAGTTCCGCACTGCCGCGGACAAAGCCTTGTCCCTTGCCATCGCCCAGGAGATGGTGACCGCCAAGATCCGCAACTGCCGCGTTCTGTTGCGGCGCAATCATCCCGACGCACCTGCGGCCGCCCTGAACGAACTCGACCGGCTGGCCCAGTCGGTCGAGGCCGCGGGTGCCCTGCAAACACTACTGGGCATTGAAGGAGCAGCAGCCCGCGTCTACTTCGCCCACTTTGGCGACCTGCTGAGGTCAGGACCTGCCGCCTTCGACTTTCGGACCCGGAACCGACGTCCCCCCAAGGACCCGGTGAATGCGGTGCTGTCCTTTCTGTACTCCATGTTGATGCGCCAGATCATGGTGTCATCCATGTCGGTGGGTTTTGACCCGCATCTGGGGTTTTACCACCAGCCCAAGTACGGGCGTCCGGCCTTAGCACTCGACTTGGCGGAGGAATTTCGCCCCATTGTCGCCGACTCCGTGGCCCTCGGGGTATTCAACAACGGAGAGTTGAAGGAAAGGGACTTTCTTCAGAGAAACGAGGCTGTGTCTCTCACCGCCGAGGGACGCAAGACCGTGATCCGGGCCTTTGAGCGTCGCATGGACTCTACGATCACCCATCCGTTGTTTGGCTACTCCATCAGCTACAAGCGGATACTGGAGATGCAGGCCCGATTGCTGGGGCGCCATCTCCTCGGTG
This sequence comes from uncultured Caldilineaceae bacterium, assembly GCA_964566955.1. Taxonomy (GTDB): domain Bacteria; phylum Chloroflexota; class Anaerolineae; order Caldilineales; family Caldilineaceae; genus Bin34. Next base: position 13,648 of record CAZMKQ010000120.1, read on the forward strand.
AACTGAAGACGTACCCCGCCTTTCGGACCAGGTGACCCATGCGCAATCGTTATGTCGTTGCCTACGACGTGCGTGACCCCAAACGCCTGCGCCAAACCCACCGAAAGATGAAAGGATTCGGCGACTCGCTGCAGTTCTCGGTGTTCCTGTGCGAACTTTCATCGAAAGAGAAGGTTCTGTTGGAGGAGGCACTGTCGGAGATCATCAACTTCAAGGAAGATCAGGTACTCGTTATTGACCTGGGTCCCGTTGATGGTCTTCGCGCAAACGCAATGGAGGCTCTCGGTCGCCAGGTGTTGCCAACGAGTCGGGAAATCGTGGTGGCTTGACCGGCCCCTGAAGGATGGTTCAGCAACGAAGTTGCATGTTTGCCGCGTCCGGGGGCAATTACAACCTACAAGGAAACCGCGCAGGTCGTAGGTCTCGCGCCTTCGTTGGTTATCGTGACATTCCGCTCCCGTCAGTCCGATCTCCTCGTTGTCCGGGCACCTCCACTGCCGTCTGGTACGACAACTCAAGAAAGCCGTGACGGTCCCTCGGGGCTTCGCCCCATGTGTGGCACCAAGCGAGTTCCACTGTCGAAGTTGCAATACGAGAGCGTTATGCTCCTTCCTTCACCGTACCCCTTGCCACCTTGTCCGCGCCCCTGCATACCTCCCCCTTCCGACACCAACAGCTGCCGGGAGGGTGCAGCGATCCGGAGCCACGCTCTCGAGAACGGTTGCTGGAGGAGGCCGTCTTGTCATCAGCCCAAGGATCGCGGGTGCTGCAGTCATCGGCTCAGGGCACCTGCCGTGGTACCCGCTGTCCGCACCCCGGGACCATTCAACTTTGGGTGGTAGGTCGCCCTACACGCGTATTCCGGCAAGGGAACACAGATCTGCCAGCATCAAATCCGGTCATGTCAAGAGCCGAGGTGAACCTTCGGCTGGAAGCATGGATTGGACGTGGCCCACAGGCGAACAAACGAACGCAATCGGATTGCGAGCGGTCCGGTGATGACCCGCCGTAGAGGAGACCGCTCGCAGGTTTTCGGTCCACGATGGCCGTGGAAGCGGGATGCAACGTGCTATGCTTTGCCGTGGTGATGCATTGCATCAGTAATTTGGGTGCTTGCCCCAACACTTTAGATCTTCTGCGTCTGAATTGGTCTGGACTCAGTCGTTCTGATGCTCTCTCCATGACCGCAAGGTCATGGCCCCATTGAAGCGACTCCGACGCCTTCGGCTGCGACACCGACACC
>CAZMKQ010000121.1:0-14674 GCA_964566955.1 uncultured Caldilineaceae bacterium
GATCACCATGATGCAGGCCCCGATCAAGGCCAGGATCGCAATCGGAACCGCCGTCAGCGCACCTCCCAGAACCACAAGTGCCATGACGGCGATGGCCAGGTACTTGCGATCCAGGGAAGTTGGCAACTTGGGATCGTCCTCCGTATAGAGAAGCCCATACCGGTCGCGCACGCGGTTGAGTTCGGAACGTGGTCCCGTCAGCAACAAGGCGTCGCCACTGGCCAGTTCGGTGTGGGCCGTCACACGGTCCGCGGGACCGGAGCCGCTTGTCAGGATCCCGGTGATCGTGACCGTGAAGTTGCGCAGGCTTTCGACTTCCAGCAAGGTGCGTTCAATCAGTGCCGAGCGAGAAAGGATTACGGCCTGGAGTGTTTCTTCCGGCTCCGATGATGGGGATGGCCGGTGTTGGCGGGTTATCCGGGCTAGGCTTGGTTCGAGCTCATACCGGTCGCGGATGGCCGTCAAGCCGTGTGCCGATCCCTTCATGTGAACCAAGTCGTGAGCCTGGAACTCCTGGCCGGGCTCGAGGCTGTGCGGCTCGTCGGTACCGATTTTGCCGAGGGCGAGCAACCGGACCTCCGCATTCTCGTCGGCCGGTTCGGGGTCGCCGTCCAGACGCCGTACCCGGGACACTCGGCGCTGCATGCTCTGGGAGACCTTGAGGTTGGCGAACGACTCGACAACTCGGCGACCCACCAGGGCCGAACCGGGCGGAATCAGCATTTGGCTGAAAAACGCATGGGCAGGCATGCCCTGATCGCCCTCCTCGGCATCGCGATCCGGAAGCAGCCTGTCTCCCAGGGCAATGATGAACAGTACGCCGCCGGCAATGGCGACGGCGCCCATGGGGGCAAACGTGAACATGCGGAACGATGGCTCGTCGCTGGCGATCTGCAGTTCGTTGACCAGGATGTTTGTGCTGGTTCCGATCAGGGTCATGGTGCCACCCAGAATGGAGAAGTAGCTGAGCGGGATCAGGATCTTGGACACGCTCAGCCGGTTCCGCAGACAGAGGGACACGATCACCGGCACCATCATCACCACCACCGGCGTGTTGTTGATGAACGCGCTGAGCAGCGGCACGGTGGCGGCCAGGACCAGGAGCAGGCGCACGGCACTCCCTTTGACCACCCGTCCCAGAAATACACTGACAAGCTCCAGGGCCCCGGTGCGCACCATGCCTTCGCTCAGTACGAACATGGCGGCAATGGTGACCGTGGCCAGGTTGGCGAAGCCGGCCACCGCCTCCGCCGGAGTCAGGATCCGGGTCAAGGCCAGGCCCACCATGATCAGGATCGATGTGAGCTCCCACGGAACCCGAGCCGTGATGAAGAGATAGGTCGCCACCGCCAATATGGCGGAGAACCAGATCTCGGAGGGAATATTCGGGATCACCACAGGCAGCACCCGCTGAACTGGCCAAGGCGGATACCCATTACATCCGCCGGCAGGTGGAACTGCTGGTTGGCCGGTTGCGAAGGCCGGCGCAACCGGTGTCAGGAGCTGCGCCGGAACGGAGAGCGGGTGAACGGACTCGAACCGTCGACATTCAGCTTGGGAAGCTGACGTTCTACCACTGAACTACACCCGCCGGCAGGGAAACCATTGCCCTTGGCGGGAATCATACGCCAAGGCAAAACGCACGCAAACTCGGGTACCGGGGTACTACTCGTCGATGATGTTGCCCTCGGCATCCCGCACATGGATGACGCGATCGGGATCCAGCAGCCACTGCACCAGCCGATCGATTTCCTCTTCCGTCATGCGGCTGGCAAAGTCGTCGGGCATGGCGTCGTCGTAGCCTTCCACGCGGAATGCATCGGGCGACATGATGCTTTCCTTGATGTAGGCGGCCGGATCAGTGGCCGCTTCCGGACGATAGGTGCCCAGTTCGTGAATGGTCCCGAAGTTGGGACCGCTTTCGCCCATAGACGCCGGAGCCTGCGGTTCATCCAGTTTGTGGCAGCCGCTGCAGGCCAAGGCGCCGAACAGGTAGTCCGGGTCCCGGTCGCCCATGGGCAGAACCGAAGTAACGGCCAACTGGACCGGGGTCCACTCCGCATCCGCACTGATTCCGATATTCTGGAACTCGGGCGGCTTGGCCACGTCCAGGAACGGCTGGAACGGATCCTCCGAGGCGGTCTGCTGCAGCGCGGTCTCCTCGAAATTCATCACATAGGCCACCACATCAACCACCTGATCGCCGCGCAGGGGACCGCCAAACTCGGAACTCCACGGGACCATGCGGTTGGCCCACTGGGAGTTGTCCTTGCTGGGTCTGCCTGCGGCCACCGTCAGGTAGACGTAGTTGGACAGGGTCATCACCCCGTCCTGGCCCACGTCGCCCAAGCGGCGGGTAAAGAAGTAGCGGCTGTTCAGGGCCGGTGCGACCCCCTGCAGGCCCTGGCCTTGCTGTCCGTGGCAGGTGGCGCAGTTGTTGGCGAAGATGACGGCGCCGTTTTCGATGCCGCGGCCTTCCCAATTCTTCGTCTGGATCTCCATGCGGGTGTTCTCGGTCTGGGCCGTCAGGCCCACGCAGACCACGATCACAAACGATGAAACCAGCCCCCAAATCAATTTGGAGCCGAAACTGCGGACGTAAAGGGAGCGCATCAAACAGTTCTTGGGTGCGAAACGGACGTGCGGGGCCGGACGGTCCGGATGGCTTAGCCGCCGTTCTGCATTTCAAGGAATTCAGGCACGCCGAATTTCTTGCGGCCGTACTGTTCCCAGTAGTAGGAGTCCTTGTGCAGCCAATAGTCCTGCTTGAAGTACTCCTCAGTTCCCGCGTTGCTGATCCACAGGATTTCCCAGCGCAGGTGCTTCAGGTTTGCCTGGTCCTGAGTTACCGTCAACAGGCCCCAGGGATCATTGAAGTCGTCCGCCTTCTCCTCCCAAACCTCAAGCAAGTGGACAAATTCGTCCAACAACTTGGCAAACTCCGCGTCGTCCGTGATGATGGGTTCCCTGGTGTCGTAGGTTCCGAGCGGAATGTGGTTGTAGCCGATTTTTCGGGATGTGCCGACCTTCTCTTCGGGCATCAACTTCTCGACAACCTCCAGGGCCGGAGCACCCTGAACCGCATAGGCCGGCGTGCCCATCCAGCTCAGGATGATCATGAGGACGCCGGCCACGATGCCGGAAATGGTGGCGACCCGGCGATCGGCTCCCCGACGGCTGGGGTTCCGGTCCAGGTACGGGATGGCCATGAGCATCACCAGCAGGACCCCAGGGATGATGACGCCGGCCCACAACTTGTCGGCAATCTTCAACAGGCCCTGCAGCCAATAGAAATACCAAGGCGCAACCGTATGGAACGGTGTCTGCTGCGGATTGGCAATGTGTTCCAGGGGTGCCTGGAAGAGGAAGACCGTGACCGCGGTGATGATGGCTGTCACCGCCAGGAGGAATGTGCCTTCGTCCAACAAGACCTCGGGCAGGTAGTAGACCCGGCGGTTGGCCGGGACCCGGTTGGCCGTGTCCTCCCCCACTTCCTCTTCCTGCGCCGGGAGGCTGATGCCGTAGAGGACGACCTTGTAGTAGTGGACAAAGAAGAACAGAATCAAAAGCAGGGGCAGGAACAGTACGTGCAACAGGTAGAACCGCAACAGTCCGTTGGCCCCGATGTCCGGGGCGCCGCGTGCCAGGAGGTTGATGATCTCGCCCACGAACGCGGGAGGCACGGCTTCGGCCATCGAGGTACCGATGGTAACGGCCCAGAACGCCAGCTGATCCCAGGGCAGCAGGTAGCCGGAGAAACTGAGGAACAGGGTAATGACCAACAGCAGCACACCCGTCAGCCACGTGAACTCCCGGGGCGGCTTGTAGCTGCCTGTCAGGTAGGTCCGCACCATGTGCAGCGTCACGATGCCCACCATCAGTTCCGCGCCGATGCGGTGCAGGTCGCGCATCAGCTGCCCGAACGGCACGTTGTTCAGCAATCGGATCATGTCCACATACGCCCGTTCGGGTGTCGGGGCGTACCAAATCATGAGGATGATGCCGGTGATCGTTTCAAACAGGAACAGGTAGGTCGAAAGCAGGCCCAGGCGGTACGTGTGCGTGAAGCGCGTGACACTCTCGTGGTAGTAGGAAGGCTTGATGTGCAGCAGGAAGGCATCGGCGTGCGGCGTGAGCCGCGTGTTGGGGCGTCCCGGTGCATCCCCGCGCAACATCGCCCGAAACTCGCGGGTTGAAATGCCGGCTGTCAGGTAGACGAAGATGCCGTCCAGTGCGGACAGCAACGCGAGGAACCAGGGTTTCTTTTGGGGTGCCGGGCTTTGAACTGACATCGAACTATGAATTGGCTGGTCGTCCCTGAATCCTGCTGCCCGTCTTGACCACGATTTCGGTGCCTTCGGCCGGCGTGCCCGGGGGCTGGATGCCGCCGCCCGCGCTCTGCGTGGAAGCCACGACGCCGCCGTCCTGCGTTACTTCAACCACGAACTGGTCCAGGCTGCGGGGTGCGGGTCCTTCGATATAGACCCCTTCGCGCGTGAACTTGGAACCGTGGCAGGGGCATTCGAAGCGCTTGTTGGCGTCCACCCACTTGAAGAGGCAGCCCAGGTGCGTACACACCATGTAGAGGGCGCGCGGACCCTCTTCGGTGTTGACCAGCCAGAACTTCCCGATCGGATCGCTTTGCGGCGCCGCCTCCAGCGACGGCAGACCGGACGAGGAACCCAGCAGAAAGTCGCCGCCGAATTCGCCTGCCTTGAACCGCGGATACATGAGCAGGCCGGTGGCGACCAAACTCTGGGCGGTGACGACACTCACGGCCGCGGTCCAGGAATAGGCGAGGAATTCCCTTCGGTTTACGGTCCGGACCTGGCTCTGGAAGAAGGTGGGTTCTGCCACTTCCGGTTCGGGCGGCGCGGCGGGCGCGGCCGGTCTGGGTTGCGGCCTGGCCGGGGTTGCCGCAGGCGCCGCGGGCTCGGGTGCCGGGGCAGTTGCGGCCGGGGCTGCGTCAGCCTGCGAGGCGGGTGGTTCGGGTTCTGCTGCATCAATCGAGGGCGCCGTCTCCGCTTCCGCTGCCACGGAAGCTTCCGCAGCAGGAGGGTCGTGGCGCGGCTCCGGTTCCGGAACCGATGGCGCTTCGGCGGCAGATGGGGCCGGTGCCGCAGCCGCGGCCTCCGGATCAAACGGAATGCCCAGCCTTTCGGCGGCTCTTCGCTTGGCTTCCAGGATGTGCGCCTGGCCGGCAGATGAGAGTTCAGCCACGGGATTGACTACGCGCGGGAACCATCCTGGCCATCTGAGGCAGGATGCGGACGATCGGAGCGATGACTGGAGGCAGTGAAGCAGGCAGGGGGCGACAGCGGGTACACGAGCAGCAATCAACAAACTGTGGGGGTCGGATCACCAACAGTCAGCAACGGCGGAAAGGCTAAAAAGATCTACGTGCTTGTGGCCCCGATAACGGCCCGGATTGTAGCACAGCAGTCGGTTGCCGGGCCGGATCGCACAGGGCTGGAAAATGCGGATTCATCGACGGTATGGGTCCTTGAATCAGGTCCCCAAAGCATGCAGGCGTGTCCGCGTCTGTTCGATTTCGGACGTCAAACCGTTGACCTTGTCCTGTTCCCGTCGGACCACTTCCGAAGGCGCGTTGGCGACAAAGCCGGGATTGTCCAGCATGCGCACGGCGTGTCCGCGTCTGGCTTCGAGGGATTCGAGGTCCTTGGTCAGCCGCGTGCGCTCTGCCGGAATGTCGAGAATTCCGGCCAGGGGCAGATGGATGGTTACCGGTCCCGAGGTGGCGGTGGCGGTTTGTGATTGGACAGGTGTTTCGGTTTGGACTTGCAGCGACTCCGCATCCAGCCTGGCCAGCGCGCACAGGATGTCACGATTCCGGGTGAGGAGTTCGGAATCTGCCTGTGAAACGAGCCACGCCTCCAGGCGCTGGCCGGGATCCAGGCGGTACTCCGATCGCAGATTGCGGACGGCGCGCACGATGCCTTGGATCAGAGCGTAGTCGCGCACGGATCCAGGAGGCACACGTTCCGCATCGGGCCACCGGGCCAGCATGAGGGTCGCGGTCCGCTCGGGAATACCGGGCAGTTGCTTCCAAACCGCTTCCGTCAGGAACGGCAGGTAGGGATGCAGCAGCCGGAGGATTCGTTCCAGACTCCAGGCGATGGTGCGACGGGTTTCGGCCACCGTGTCCACTTGACCGCTCTGGAGGTACACCTTGGCCGACTCCAGGTACCAGTCGCAAAATTCGTGCCAAACGAAATTATGGAGAATGGCTCCGGCCTCGCCAATCTGCCAGCTGTCGATCAGGCGCGTGACATCCGCCGTAACGGCCTGGCACCGATCATGGATCCACTGGTTGGCCAGACAGGTCAGCCGCTCCCGATCCACGGCGTACGCCGTTTGGAATCGGTTGGCGGGTTCGGTCAGTGCGAGATCCGCGCCGTCCAGGTGCATCGATGCGAACCTGGCCGCGTTCCAAAGCTTGTTTCCGAAATTCCGGTTGCTTTGCAGGCGCTGGGTGCTCAATTGCACGTCGTTGCCCGGCGTGATCCCGGTCAACAGCGAGTACCGCAGCGCGTCGGCGCCGTACTCGGCAATGAGGTCAAGGGGATCGACGGCGTTGCCGAGCGACTTGCTCATCTTCTCGCCACTCTCGGCGCGCACCAGGCCGTGCAGGTAGACCGTGCTGAAGGGAATGCGGCCGGTGAACTTGAGCCCCATCATGATCATGCGGGCCACCCAGAAGAAGATGATGTCGTAACCGGTCTCCAGCACCGTGGTCGGATACCAGTCCCGCATGTCTTGGGTGTCGTCCGGCCAACCCAGGATGCTGAAGGGCCACAGGCCACTGCTGTACCACGTGTCCAGGACATCCGGGTCCTGACGCAGGTCCGCGTCGTGTCCGTAGTGTGCCCGCGCCTGCATATGGGCTTCGCTTTCGTCCATGGCGCAGAACTGGTGATCGTCCGGACCGTACCAGACGGGTATGCGGTGGCCCCACCACAGCTGTCTGGAAATGCACCAGTCCCGAATGTTGTCGAGCCAGTTGTGGAACACGGACTCGAACCGCTCGGGAACGATGGAAATCTCGCCGCTCCGCACCGCGGCGGACGCGGCGGCGGCCATGTCCGTCATCGAGACGAACCATTGCAGGCTGAGGCGCGGCTCGATAATTTCGCCCGAGCGCTGGGACCGGGGAACCCGTTGCAGGTGCTGTTCGGTGCCGATGGCCAGGCCCTGCTGCTCCAGTGCCTCCCAGACACGCCTGCGCCCGGTATCCCGATCCAGACCGGCAAACCGGCCGGCGTTGTCATTGAGGTTGCCGTGCCGGTCGAGGACGGTCAGGGCCGGCAGGTCGTGGCGCGAGCCAATCTCGTAGTCGGTGTGGTCATGGCCGGGGGTGATTTTGAGGGCTCCCGTCCCGAAGTCCTTGTCCACGGCTTCGTCTGCGATCACCGGGATGGGCCGGTTCATGAGCGGCACCACGGCGTTGCGGCCAACGAACCGACGGTAGCGGTCGTCGTCCGGATGGACGGCAAGGCCCGTGTCGCCCAGGATCGTTTCCGGCCGGGTGGTGGAAACCGGAATGAACTCGTCTCCGTCTTCCAGCGGATAGCGGAATGTATAGAGAGTGCCCGTCTCCTCGCTGTATTCGACTTCCAGGTCCGATACTGCGGTCTGCAACCGGGGCGACCAGTTCACCAGGTAATGCCTGCGGTAAATCAGGCCTTCCCGGTACAGCCGGACAAACGAGGACCGCACCGCGTGGGACAGGCCGGGATCCAGCGTGAACCGTTCCCGCGTCCAGTCGCAGGAGATTCCCATGCGCCGCTGTTGGCTCGATATGCGGTGGTGGTACTCGTCCTTCCACGCCCAGACCTCCTCCTCAAAGGCTTCTCTGCCCAGTTCCGTCCGGCTGGCACCTTGGCTCTCCAAGTGCCTCTCCACAACGCTCTGCGTGGCGATGCCGGCATGATCGGTCCCCGGTACCCAGAGCGTGGGATGGCCCTGCATGCGCCGGTACCGCACCAGGAAGTCCTCAACTGCGTCCATGATGGCGTGGCCCAGGTGCAGGGCCCCGGTCACATTGGGCGGCGGCATGGCGACCACAAAGGCGTCCTTTTCGGGGTCCGCCTGCCCCAGTTCGACCTGGGTCTCGGGTCGGAAATATCCAGCCTCTTCCCACTCCCGATACAGGGTTTCTTCGTGTTGGGACGGGTTCCAGGCTTGGCTTGAGTTTTTGGGCATCGCCGTGAGTCCGTTGTTTTCGGCAACAAAAAAGACTGCTTGTCCAAGGACGAAGCAGTCTCCGCGGTACCACCTTGATTCGGCGCCGGCCGCAACAGGCACCGCTCTCTTGCGCAGCTGTAACGGGCCGACCCGAAGCAGGCTGTCCGCCGATTCACCTGCCCTGGCTTCCCGGTGACTTCCCTGCCCACTGCCAGCGGAGGGCTTTCAGCCTTGCGGCCCTCTTCTCTGCGGCTGCGTCGGGCAGGTACTGGTCCGGTGCGATCCAGTTCTCTCCTGAACTGCTCCCAGTATAGGCAGGCTGCCGGACTGCGGTCAAGCCGGACCATTCCTATGGTTGGCTGCCAGTCGAATGCGTCAGGCCGGGAGCTTGAACCGCCTGTGCGGGGCTGCAATGTGGCCGAGGTGCCGAGGCGGGCTGGATGGTGTCCACTGGTTGGCTTCAGATTCCTGTCAACGGCTTGGCCCTGCCCAAGGTCCTTGGCGACTACAGCATGCGGGTAGGATCAAGGTTGCTTCCCTTCCCACCATGCATTCGGTGCCACAGCCATGAGCCAAATCCGCCGCGTGGAGATTCATCCATTCACGTTTCAGGTTGCCGGTCTGTCCCTTGGAACTCACGATGCCCAGGGCGTCGGCAACATGGTTGCCGATCGGGACGGCTCGTTGCCCGTTCGGCGCTTCGCGGTGCGCATCCTCTGCGACGACGGCTTGAGCGGGGAGTATGTGACACATTGGGTGGGTACCGAATCCACACTCGGACAGATGCGGATGCTGGCACCCTTGCTGCTGGGCCGGAACCCCCTGCAGCGGGAACTGATTTACGAGGAGTTGAAGCGCGAGGCCCGCGCCTACGACCATATGGGGCACGGACCCCTCGATCTGGCTCTCTGGGATCTGGCCGGCAAGGCCCACGGAGTTTCCGTCTCAGCCATGCTGGGAGGGTTTCGCTCTCGGTTGCCGACCTATGCCAGTACCTATCACGGCCAGCGCGAACCGGGCGGCCTCGACAGCATTGAAGCCTATGTCGACTATGCCCGCGAATGCCGGACGGCAGGTTTTCGGGGCTTCAAAATCCATGGCTGGCACGAAGGCGACGCCCGCGAGGAGGCCGCGAACGCCCTGGCCGTGCGTGCGGCAGTGGGCGGCGACTGGCGGCTGATGATGGATCCGGCCTGCCAGCTGCGTACCTGGATGGATGCCCTGTACGTGGGCCAGGCCTGCGACGAGGCCGGTTTTTTCTGGTACGAGGATCCCTACCGCGACAGCGGAACCTCGGCGCGCAGCCATCGCCGGCTGCGCGAGCGGCTGCGGACGCCGCTGCTCGTGGGCGAACACGTGCGCGGCATCGAACTGAAGGCGAACTTTCTGCTGGACGGTGCCTGTGACATGGTGCATGCCGATCCCGAATACGACATGGGCATTACCGGAGCCTTGAAAATCTCACATGTGTGCCAGGCTCTGGGGTTCGACCTGCAGCTGCACGCGTGCGGGCCAGGACACCGGGCGTTGATGTCGGCGCTGCCGAACACGCACATGTACGAGATGGCACTCATCGGTCCTGACATGCCGAATTGCGTGCCTCCGGTATATGCCTGCGGCTATCTGGATCACCCACAGGCATTGGACGAGGACGGCTGCGTCCCGGTGCCGCAGGGACCGGGCTTGGGCGTTGTCTACGACTGGGACTTCATCGCCGCCCACGCAGGGGACGTCACAGTCGCGGAACGCTGACGGCTGCCGGATCGGCTGCCCGCACGGTGTGCCGGTCCGGCATGGCAATCGAACGACCACCGCGCATGGGGTGTTCGGACTCCACAAATCGCTTGACACCGCCTTCCCCCAGAATCAAGGAGTGGGTTTTCGCGATCCGGCCCGTGAAGGTCACACCGCGCATCAGTTCGCCGTCGGTAATTCCGGTGGCCGCGAAGTAGATGTCGTTGGTCTTCACCAGGTTGTCAAGCTCCTGGATGGTCTGCAGGTCGTGTCCCTCGTCCAGGACCATTCTGCGCTCTTCCTCGTCGCGCGGGGCCAGCCGGGTTACCATGGCCCCGCCCATGGCCTTGACGCCGGCGGCGGCCAAGAGGCCCTCAACCGCCCCGCCCACGCCCATGAGCACATCCACTCGGCTGTCCGTATTGCCTGCCAACAGGGCGCCGGCAATGTCGCCGTCGATGCGGATTTGGGCTCTGGCCCCCGCCAGACGGATTTGGGACACCAGATTGGTGTGGCGGGGTCTGTCGAGCACCCAAACCACCAAATCGCTGATGTCCTTGTCCAGTTCGCGCGCCACCAAGGCCAGGACCCATCCGGGCGGCGCATCCAAGCACTCCGGCACCAGAGCCTTGGCCACCCTGCGATCCACCACGATTTTCTGCATGTTGAGGGCCGAGCGGGGCAGCCACATCTGGTCCCGGGGCGTGGCGCAAATCATGGAGACGGCACCGGGCCTGCCTTGCGCCAGCAGATTGGTGCCGTCGACCGCGGCGTAGACCATGTCCATTTCCGGCCCGGAACCCGTTCCCACCCACAGGGCCGGATCATCCGGATTCTGGACCTCCCGTTCGCGGTGTCCGTGGCCGATGACATATCCTCGGCATGGCAGCCTGCCGAGTTCTCCGAGCAGGCTTGTCGAGGCCTCTTCGTCCGCCTGCTGGGGCAGCCCCAAACCGACATACCGGCCAGCGGCCAGCGCTGCGGCTTCCGTGGCCCGCGCCAGCTCGAAGCCCATGAAGACGTAGGGATAGGGTTCCGGATGTGCCGGAGGCTCATGGTTTGGCCATGCCGGCCGGCCGTTGGGAATTGTCATGTGTACACGCTGATGGCAGTCATGAAGGAGGCGTCGATCCAGGCGGACATGCCTCCTTCGACCACCTTGACATTGCTGAAGCCGGATTCCATCAACACGTAGGCGATTATGCGCGAGCGACGGGTGGAACGGGAGATCACCACCACCTCGCGGTCGGGCGTCACGTCCAGGTCCTCCACGCTGAAGGTTGAGTAGGCCATGTGCCGCGCCACCTGAATGTGGCCGCGGTCCCATTCCATCGCCTCCCGCACGTCGATGAGCTCGAAGTCCAGGGGGCGCCGCGTGCACCGGGCCTCCAGCTCCTCCACGTGGATCAGGGGCACATACGGTAGCGAAGTCATGCCCTGGACCTTGTCTTGGAAGGGGATGGAGATTTTGGGCAGGTTCTGGCATTCGCGGAACACGCGCAAGGGGCAGTCGTATATGCACACCTTGGGGTTCAGCACGCGATGGAACAGGTGGTCGATGGCATTTTCGTCGTGCAGGAAGTGGTCCGTACCGACCAGGTCCATGAAACCCGAAGACTTGAACAGGCGGCGGGCAATGTCCGTCATCTTGAAGAAGTAGACATCCCCGCCCTGGCCCCTGATTTCATTTACATAATTCTCCAGCATGTGGACGCCGCTGATGTCGACCCGCACCATGTTCTGCAGGTTCAGCAGAACATGGTACTGGCGTCCGGCGTCCTCCAGCCGATTCCTCAGCAGGTATTCCACATGGTTCGCGGCCCCGAAGTACAGATCGCCTTCGATGGCAACGATGTCCAGTTGGGGACAGGCGGGATCGTTGTGGGGGTCCCTTTCGCGGAGGTGCTTGAACTTCGCGTCCGGGACTAGTGGGACCACGCGGGGTCGGCTGGTCTTGTAGACGTACACGAGCAACGAGGCGGTGATGCCTATGGCCACTGCTTCGACCAGCGAGAAGAGGAACACCGAACCCCAGGTAACGAGCATGATGAAGGTTTCCGACTTGCTCGTACGCAGGATCTGAAGAGCGTGGGGCAGGTTGATGAGGGTGATGGCAGTGGCAATCACGAACCCTGCCAGCACCGGCTTGGCCAGGTAGCGGATGGCCCAACCAAGGGTAAGCACGGCCACCAGCACAAACACGCCCGACAAAAGGGTCGTCATGGGTGTTTTTCCGCCGGCATTGAGATTCACCCTGCTGCGGGTGAAGGAGCCGGATGCGCAATATCCGGACAGGAATCCGGCGAGAATGTTGGCAACTCCCTGCCCAACGATTTCCTGGTTGTTGTCCAGGTGCTGGCCGGTCTGGCTCGCGATCGAACGGGCAATCGTGAGTGCCTCGATCAAGCCGATCAGGGCAATGGCCAAGGCACCCGGGAGCAACTTGGCGACCAACTGGAAATTCGTCAGGGGCAGATTGGCGACAGGGGGCAGAACCGCCGGCACTGGCGCGATCACGCTGACACCGCGGTGATGCAGGCCGAGCGAGGCCACCAGCACCGACATAAGGAACACTGCCAGGAAGAGCGACGGCAACCGAGGATGGAGCTGCGGCAGCGCGAAAATCAATATGACCGTGCCCAAACCCAGTGCCAGACTGACGAAGTGCAAGTCCTCCCAAGTCTGCCCGAGGGTGCGCGCGGCATCGATGAATGTGTACGTCCGTTCCACGTCCAGCCCAAGCAACCCGCCCAGTTGAAACGTGATGATCAGCAGCCCGGCACCAGCCGTAAAGCCGATCATGACCGCGTCGGAGATGAAATTAATGATGAACCCGGCCCGCAACAACCCCAAGGCCAGCCGCATAACACCAATGAGCACGGTGAGGAGGCCCGCGATCAGGAAGAACTCGAGCGGGTCGCTGCTGGTCGCGACGGAACTCACAATCATGATGACCAGCAGCGACTCTGCGTTGGTCGGACCCGTGTGCAGGTGGTTGCTGGAACCCCACAACGCGGCGGCGATTGGCGCGACAATTGCCGTGTAAAGTCCAACTTCGGGCGGAAGACCGGCAATCAGGGCATAGGCAATCGACTGTGGGATCAGGATGATGCCGGTCGTAATGCCTGCCATCAGATCGGCAGGAAAGTCTTCTCGTTTGTAGTCCCTGAAGAAGCGAATCGGCTGCAGCAGGGACTGCAGGGAGGCCGCAACCGGTCTCGATATGGCTTGCAGGACTTCAGCCTGCACGGACATGGGGGTGTCCTCCGCACGCGCAGTCCGGATAATGCAAGCGGGCCGGACCGGGCCCGCAGGGCCGACGGTCCGGCTTTCGGATGCGGGGGCGTCTCACCGAGACGCATGCACGATGGTTCGTCAGCTTGGGGTGTCCGTCAAGGGGCTGTTGGCACATGCCGCGGCCCCACATGGATATTGTTCCTTTGTTTTCAGCGGGCTCCGCAAGCCTGCAGGCAGGCCTGCATGTGGCCCTTGGCCTCTGCGGCAATCACACAGCATTCGGCAACGCCGTACTCCTTGGCGCCAATCACCTCCAGGTTCAGGGGGCCGTCGTAGCCATGTTCGTGCAGAACGCGAATGTAGCCCAGAAGATCGATGTCGCCCCGGCCGTTGGCCTGGTTTTCCGGATCGCCGGGTCCTTCCTGACGACCCCGGCAATCCCTAATGTGAACGTGCTTGACCCGCTGGATTACGGCCGCAATGGCTTCGACGGGATTCTCGTTCGCGCGGTGGATGTGGCTGGGGTCCATGTCGATGCCGAAAGCCGGACTGGAGATGGCCTCCATGACCCTTAGGGTGGTGGGCGTGTTGTACACGGCGTTGCCCACATGGGCCTTGACGCAGAGGAGCACACCGTAGTGCTCCGCCCGGTCCGCCAAGCGTCCCAGCGCCTCGATGGACTGCTGCAGGCTCTCCTCGTTGTCCGCTTCGCCGCCTGGTCCGCAGTTGACGATGGGCACGCCAATCTCGGCGGCGGCCTGCATGGCCTTCTCCATCACCTCGGGCTCCTGGCTCGGCTGCTCCATGGCCAGCAGGGGCAGTTCGTAGGTTCGGGACAGGTTTCGAATGTCCTCGGCCTGATCCTGCCATCGATCCAGGTCCAAGTGGTCGGCCATAGGGGGGATGGCGGCCAGTTCAATGCCGTCGTAGCCGGCACGCCGGGCGTACTTGAAGGCGGACTCCAGGTCGTGGCCTCCGAAAAGAACCGAGTTGATGCCAAGCTGCATAGGGTCTGTTCCTTTGATATCAAATGGGGATCTTGGGCGGACTAGACGGACACCACTTTTCCGGTATGCCAGGACTCGATCGCGCCTTCAATGATGGTTTGAACTCGCAGGGCGTCCTCCCCCGAGGCATCGATGTCTTCGGGTGCCACGCCAGCCTTGTTCTGCTCGATCCAGCGCGCAATCCTGGAGTCGAAGGTCTCCGGAAAGGCCATCATGCCGCCCAGGTAGGCGTAGGACTCGGTTTCCATGCTGTGGCGCGGGTAGAACTCCAGATGCTGACAGGCTTCGCGCAGGACGAAGCGACCGTCGGAGCCCACAACCTCGAGGGTTTCCAGCCCAAAGCTGCCCCCCGCATCATAGCTGCCGGTCAGGTGCCCGATGACGCCGTTCCGGAAGAGCAGATTGACCTGCACGTTGGACCAGATGGCACGGCCCTTGCCCTTCTTGAAAAACGCCTGCACCTTCTCGACGTCGCCGGCGAAGTAGCGCAT
>CAZMKQ010000122.1:0-14533 GCA_964566955.1 uncultured Caldilineaceae bacterium
CGCGCAGGTCAACGCACAACTTCAACCTCCAAATTTATTCGGGCCAGACGCTTAGGCCACATGCGAACACATTGTCCTGATTGCGGTACCGTTGTGCTTTTGTCGGATGCACTTCGGGCGCACGAGATCTTCAGCGACGAAGAGCCCTGCGGTGACGCCCATGGCCGCATTCGCCAAGCCTTGGAGATTCTGTGCTTGATGAACCTATTACGCGGTCTTGTTCAAACCGAGAACGGACGCGCGGCCCTGTGCCGCATCGCATTTGTGCTTGACGGTCCACTAGCAGCGTTCAGCTCAATAGCGGCACTTCAGCCAGGAGTTCTATGGGAACTTAACCGCATCGACCGCCTGCTGTCACCGGGTCGGCTACTGGTCATGTCAGCTGTCAAAACAGGTGCCTTCGTGCAGCACTTCTCAGAGTTGGACGAAGCTCCAGAACCGGATTCTCGTATTCCACGAGGCACGGCGTTCCTTCCCGACGACAACTACATCCGTGAGAACATCATAGCCCGGACCACAGACCAACCGTGGGGTCAGATCACTTACTTTGGGCGGCCTCTGGTGGTCAAGACCTACGAAGGTCAGAGGCTGTTTCTCAATCTTGCACAGCCGGAAGCCAAACCACCCCTCACGAACGCGTCCCGCCCCGCTGTGCTCAATGAGGCGATCATGACCGCCGCGCGTCTTGGCGTTGGGCACCACCAGTTTCTGCCACTCCGACGAGCCCATGCCAAGGCAGCCATTCCACTCCGAATAGGTACAGCTATCATTGAGAGCTTAGCAAGATCGCAATGACCACTTACGGCATCTCCCGGCTGCCTTGGCCGGCTCGCACACCCCAGCATCGATGGTATGGCTTGGGGCGCTACTACGCAATGTTCCCCGCACCATTTGTCACAAGTGCAGTTGAGGGGTTCACGGACCAAGGCGATGTGGTGATGGATCCCTTTTCGGGCAGGGGCAATGCCCCATTTCTAGCCGCGGCGATGGGAAGACCCAGCGTTGCCGTAGACATTCTTCCTGTCGCGTGGTTATTCACTACTGCCAAACTCAAGCCATCCCGGAGCGCCGACCGCGTACTCGTGCGCCTGAGAGACATACAGCGTGCAGTGCGGCCTCAAGACCGCAAGTCCCAAAGCAAATTTGAGACTATGGCTTGGGCTCCCGACGTCCGGGGTTTTCTTCGCGCAGCCCGCCGAGAGTTGGATTGGAAGGGGGTCCGCGCCGATCGCACCCTGACAGCGATCATCGCCCTGCACATGCAAGACAGCATGCCCAACGGCTTGTCCAACCGACTCTCCCCAACTGTGGCGCACTCGCCGGCATATGCCGTGCAGTGGTGGAACAAGCGAGGACTTCTCCGTCCACCACAAACCGATCCAGTGGCCTTTCTCTCCGACCGGATTCAGCGAAGGTACGCTTTTGGAATTCCAGATCTAGCTCATTCCTTCACCAGCTTGGGTGATGCTAGGGAAGAACTCGAAGAGATGCCAAGACAGAATGTCAGATTACTCATTACATCCCCACCGTACCACGATGTTACCGACTATTGGAACGACCAGTGGATCCGCCTCTGGCTTCTTGGATCAGATATGCGCAAGAACTGGAAGAAGGCACAAAAGTACTCTAATCTTTCCACTTATCGTACGTTGATTGATGAAGTTTTCGCGTGTGCCCGACGACATGTCCGCGAAGATGGCGTGGTCATCGTTCGGTGCGGCGATAAGCCAACTACAGCGGACACTAGCAGAAAGGCGATTCGGTCGGCGTGGCCCTCTTGGGAGATCTTCGAGAGACGGACGGAAGTGTGGCGACGCGGAAAGGCAAGCGGCTACGGTCATGGTGTGAAGGTAATCCACGAAACAGACATCATTGCTGCTTCGCAAGAACTGGTCGACAAGGCTCGTTCCTGGGTGGACAGTTCCTCCCAACTCTAACGAGCAAAATTTGAAGAAGAAGGGCGGAGAAAATACTGGGCGTTTGCCCACACCTACCCGCCGTAGCTCCTCGCAGAAGGCACACTCGCTGGACACCGAGTACAAGGCGATCAGTAGGGAGGCCTTTCAAACGACTGCCCCAAGGCATCCGGTCGCACCAGAACACGTTCCTGCCTGACACGGAAGTCGCCATCCGCGTTGATGGCAATCACAAAGTGATAATCCAGAGTGAAACTGCTGTGCCGACGCCTCTCAAGGGCTGTCAGGCCCAATTCAATTTCCGATGCCTGGCCTTGCTCGGACCGGTACTGAATCGCCCCGGGGCCATGACGGAGAGAGATGGCTGCTTCCAGATCGAAGCGCAAGGCATCCTTGATGAACCGCAGAATGTCCAGTACATTGCTCTTGCCCGCCGCGTTGGGACCGACCAGCACCGTCAGCCTATCCAGTTCAACGGACGTATCCGCCATGCTGCGAAAGTTCCGAGCCCATGCCTTGGTGATCTGAAATGGCTGGATATCTTGAGAATCCTGCATGAAGCACTCCCTGCCGTTGGGCATCACCATAGCTACGGGTGGGCCCAGAACGGGTTCGTTGCCCCCGCTACCGGACCGGCTGTTCCTGCCAATCCTGCTTTTGCACACTCCGGCCTGAACAAACTCAAGACGATTCTATGCACTGTGGGCCTGGTTGCCCCGTATCCCGGTACCGGTGCCAAGGCCATTGCAAGCCAACACTACAGTGGAAAGATGCAACCATCCATCAACTGTGCTGAAGCATCGCCGGGTGTGGTTGCCGGTCTGCCACGAGACCTGGTCCTGGAGCACGGCGTTGAGGATGAGAATCAGCTTGCACATGGCCGCGACCATGGTCACCTTCCCGGGTCTGTCGTGAAGACACATCGGTCATTCTCGTCACCTGATCCGGCCGCAGCCAGTAACCACTGCCTGTGATGGCCACGGTCGGCAAGGGAGCGAGTTGCATCACCCGATGTTCCGTTGGGTGTAGAGGCGTTCCACCTCACGTTCCAAAGTTTCCCGGCCCGCCCGCGACCGGACCAGACGCTCCAATTTCTGCATGTCTTCGAGAGGAGGCAAAGGCAATGCCTGAAGTTCGTAGGCCGACACCGCCACGCTGCCGTTGATGCAGCGGAACACCTGATCCACCGCCTGGCTGTTCAGGAGTGCGACCAAGGCAGCTGGTGACACCTTTGGGCTACCCTCCAAGGGCTTGATCATGTTGAGGTGGTTCTCGACCACCACGGCACCGTGCTCCGCAATGAACCAGGCCGGCAATTCGGCGGCAACAAGGCGCCGGACCTGTTCCTTGGCCGTGGTTCGCTGCACCAGGGCACAGGCACAGTCCGTCACCACCCAGTGTTCACGTGCGGTCGGCTGGAAGTACGGCTGGTGGTTGTGCCGTTCCGCCCGGAATTCAAAGACGCCCCCCGGTCGCACAGACTCGGCCCAGACCAAGGGGAACCGCCCCTTGCCCGGCCTGCGCCGCAGACTTGCCTTGTGCCGATTCCAAACCAGCGGACCGGTACTAACCGTGTACCCGTAGTCACACAGGCGGAACGGCAGGTCCCGGGCTCGGTGCAACACCGACACCTGCGAGGCAGCCCGTGGGATCAGCCACGGTTGTGCGGGAGGATCCGGAAGCTTGAAGGACCCGATGGGCTCGGTTTTGATTGCACCGTCCGGTTCCGGGGACATGAGGTGGGCTTGTCCGGTTCCGGAGTCGCCACTGTGTTGGTACACGGCCAACATCGTTTCCTGCAGGACATCGGCAAAGATCCCCTTGCGCTGCGAAATGAAGTCGATCGCAACAGGCGGCGCTTCTCGGCCAAGCAGCCCGCGCAGTACCTTGAAGTATTCTCCGGACAGAAAACTGGTGGGCGTGACATAGGCAATGACACCGCCCGGACGCGTATGACGCAGGGCCAGGTCGGTAAACACGCCATACAGGTTGGCATGACCAAACAGGCTGCGTTGGTAGGCTGCCCGCAGTTCGGGGGACAGTTTTACGCGTCCGTAGGGGGGATTGCCGATCACCAAATCAAACCGGTCCTGCGGTTCGTGTCGCGCCAGGCTATCGCATACCTGTACGACCGGCTCCAGTCGGATGTCCGACCCGTCGCACAATTCGACCAGAGTCGCGTCAAGGAAGACCTGCGACATCCATGCCGCGAAGGGATCAAGTTCAAACCCGGCCAAACGGTCCTTGATGTCCGACAGCACCGCTGCGGGCGGCCGACATCCCTGGGACTCGACCATGCGTCGGGCCACCGGCGCAAGGAACGCGCCTCCCCCGCACGCCGGATCGAGCACCCGCGCCGAACTCCAGTCGACTCCGGCCGCCTCGGCCAGATCCAACAGCCGTTCACACAGTGCCGGAGGGGTGTAGTACGCGCCGTGGGCCGCTCGAAACCGTCTCGGCAACAACCCTGTGTAAATTCCCCCGATCGCATAGCCAGCCTGCGTCGCATCTAATCTGGCGGCTGCCTGCCCAAGGGTTCGGACAAGGCCATCGACCGACGATCCATGTGGGTAGGCGACATCAAGGTCGGGAGGAATCCCCCGCAGTTCATCCAAGCCATGGAAGACAGCGCGCAGGCCGCTCCAGTAGTTGCAGATTACTTCCGAGACGACTGCCCGCGCGAAGGCAACGCGCCGTTCGGTTTCAACCGACTGGACGCACCGTCTGATCGCAGCCAAGGCTTGTACGGCGTCCGAGTCCACCAACCCGTTCAATGCCTTTGCCTCAGCGTCACCATGATCCATGCCTGGGTCCCGAGAACCGGACTGTAGGCTGGTTCAATTTCATCGATTCACCTTCTCATTGCCACGCAGTGCGCTGCCCGTCTCGGTATTGCCGGGATACAGCCGGTACCGACTGATCCGGTGGACTGTCTCGGTTGCGATGGGACTGGTGGACACCACCGTAGCGGGCATAAATGTTCGTAATTTCACAGCCCAGAGTATCACACGGCCAGTGAGGCCCAAGCCCATAACTACTCATTCCGAAGACAAATGCCTGCTACGAAAGCTGTGTTTGCCAAACTTTCCCAGACGACCAACAGAAGTACGAACTTGCTTCACGTGGCAAACAGGCTGCCTGTCTGCCGCAGTGAGGTACCGGGCGAGGCCAATAGCTGTGAGAGCGAGATGGTAGCGGACATGGTGAGAACCGGGTAGGTGGGACACAACCGGGACTGGACTATTCCACCAAACCAGCCTCCGTCAGGCTACCAGGCAACCGGCGGCATTGATGGTGGCCACAGCGCACCTGCGCATATGCCGTTCCAATATCCCACGGGAATGCGTAGTGTCGCAAGCAGCTTTCGCCATCATTGGGGCTGCTCGCGTTGCCCTGTCCTTGCGGCTTTCTCAGTTCCGAACCTACGCTGCCTTCGGACATCCCGGTCATAGCGGCACCGGAATTCGGCCCCCACGGAGCACAACCCACCGCGAGGATCCACAAAGGCACATTATTCCGCAGTCCGGGATGTGAACCGCTGAGGCCGATAGGGTCCCAGTACCGCATCGGCCTGCACACCGTCGCAAATCTCCTGTACCGCCAGCTGGCTCAGGACGGGTGCAAGTGTTACGCCGCTGTGCGTCAACGCGACATACACATTGGAGACTTCCGTGGTGAAGCCGATGGCCGGATAGCCGTCGGCAGGCAGGGGGCGCAGGCCCGCCGGAACCGCCACCGCCCGGGCCTGCGCCAGTTCCGGGAGGTAGGAGCTGGCGCGCGCCAGCAACGCGTCGGCATGGGCTTGGCTGCCATCTTCGGCGTGGGTTTCCTGGTCGCCTTCTCCCACCATGAAACCACCATCCGCGCACTGGCGAAAATGCACCTCGGGCTCCCCCGCCGCCGTGGGGGGCGCGTAGATGACGGCGGCACACTGCAGCAGAGGTGGCAGCGGCGTGGTCCGGATCACCACCCCCGAGCTTGTCTCCTGCGGCACATGAACGCCCAACCGAGAGGCCAGCCGCGTGGTATCCGATCCGGCAGCCAGCACCACGACATCGCAGCGAATGTCGCCGGAAGTGGTCTTGACAGCCTTGACGCGTCCCTCTTCCGTCTGTGCGTAGCCCGTCACCTCCGTATTGCGGCAAACATCGCAGTTCCTTTCCGCCAGCCGGTCCAGACAGGCTTCGATCACGAGTTGCGGCTCCACCTGTCCTTCGTTCTCGCTGTAGGCAGCAGCCGCCATGGAACCGACCTTGAGACCAGGCTCCATATCCGACAATTCGGACTCGCTCAGCAGACGCATGGGGTATCCCCAGGACTGCATCCGGCGCACATGCTCCTCCAGTCGGGCCGCGGCATCGACATCCGACACCCAGGTCACCTTGCCGCCCCAGCGCAATCCGAGACTCGCGCCATCACCGTCCCGGGCCAGCTCCGCGGCAAACCGCGTCCACATGTCCTGCGACCGGCGGTTCAGGTTGTGGTAGTGGAGGGGGAATTTGGCATCGGCATTGATCATGGCGAAGCTGTGGCTGGAAGCTCCGCTGCCGGGTTCTGACTTGTCGATGAGCGTTACCGGAAATCCCCTTTCGCTGATGCACCAGGCGATGCACGCGCCGAGAATGCCGGCTCCCACGACCACGATGTGACGGGAAGGTTTGTTGCGGATTGTCATCGGAACTGCTCCAACTGGGCTGGATGCGCCGCCGGCCGTGTCGTGTACCGGATCCTGATCGGGTCCCACCACTCCGGTTCTCAAGCAAGGTCAAGGAAGCGCATGTTCATCCACAACACAGTCCAGGCGATGGAACCCGGCGTATACCCATCCGGACGAAGAAACGGACGCCAAGCAGAATCTGGAGCACGGACTGACCACAACCCCACTCCGCTTTCGGGGGACAACAACCGCCTTCGACGCATCTGGTGCATCCCCGAAGCCAAGTGGGCGCGTGGCGTATTCGATTCCCGGAAGCCAAGGGTTCCAGCCTTGAAGGATCCTTATCGGGGACGGCCGGACCTTACCATCCCAGGCGAGTCCCACACCCGGTTCTGACCGGGACTCCCTGTTGGCAGGTCTGGAACAACGCTCATCGTAGGCATTACCAACGAAAGGCACTGGGACCGAAATCCGCCTCGTAAAAGGGCGATACCATCGTGCCTGGTGGAACCAGTGTGTCCACCAGTTGGCAGTCCTCCGGGGTGATGTCCACCTCCAGGGCTCCCAAGTTGTCCTCCAGCTGCTCGAAGGTGCGCGGACCAATGATGGCACTGGTGATCCCAGGTTGAGCCATAACCCAGGCCAGAGCAAACTGGGCCATGGTGCCGCCCTTTTGCTGGACATGGACCTCCAGACCTTCCGTGACCCGAAACACATCGTCGACCATCCGCGTGTGCCGGGCAGGATGGCGCGTGTAGCGGCTGCCGGCAGGCAATTCCTCGTTCCGGCGGTACTTGCCGGTGAGCAGCCCCCCAGCCAAGGGACTCCAGGGCAGAAGACCAACCCCGTAGGTCAAGCTCATGGGAACCAGTTCACGCTCAATCCGTCGATCCAGAATGTGGTAGGGCGGTTGCTCCGAGATGAAGCGATTCAAGCCGTATTCCTTGGCCACCCACAGGGATTCCAGCAGTTGCCACGCGGCATAGGTGCTGGTGCCGATGTATCGCACCTTGCCATCCCGAATCAGATCATCCAGGGCGCGCAAGGTCTCGTCGATGGGCAAATGGGGCTGGGGACGATGCAACTGGTAAAGGTCGATGTAGTCGGTCTGCAACCGCCTGAGACTGGCGTGGCATTGTTCCATCACGTGGCGGCGTGAAGTGCCCTGCATATTGGGATCATCATCCGCCATGGCGCCATGTACCTTGGTCGCCAGGATCACTCGGTCCCGCTGGCCCAGGCGTTTTAGGGCCTGGCCCGTGATTTCCTCACTGATGCCCCGCGAATACACATTGGCGGTGTCCACAAAATTGATGCCTGCATCCAGAGCCCTGGCAACCATGCGGTAGGCGTCCTCCGGCGGCGTGCCCCCGCCAATCGGGAATTCCCTTGTGCCAAACGTTAAGGCCCCCAGGCAAAGGGGGGACACTTTAAGACCCGTGCGACCCAGCAATCGGAATTCCATCTGTTCCCTCGGTGTACAACGGTTCAAAATCGATCTTCCTGATTGTACCGGCGGACGGCTGGGCGCGGCGCGCCCAGCCGTGCACGCGCAATGTATGGGGGTGTTCGCGATGAACCGGAAAGGCCCGATCAGGAACACGTCGATCCGATTGGAGCGGCGCACACGAAGAGCAACCGCTGGCGGGCCGCACGATCCTGATCGCCGGTTCCACCGCGGGAAGCTCGCCGTCCGCACAGGCTGGAGCACGGCCGGCGGGATCAAGGCACATGTTTGGAGAACAATCGCAATCGTCTGCGGACAGGATCCGGTGAAGTGCGGCAGGTTGTTCACTTTCACCAACGGGCGCCACGCGGCCCGTGTGGACGGACAACACGCCTACGTCCCGGCCGTGGGGTGGGTGCGCATGCGGGAGGCACTGCGCTTCACCGGTGAAATCCTGAGCGTCACCGTGTCGTTGCAGGCCGGCCGCTGGTTCGTGTCGTTTCAGGTTGAGACCGCGGACCGCAAGCCGGCCCTGCGACCGGGCCCGGTGATGGGTGTTGACATGGGCGTAAAGACGCTCGCCACCATATGGGACGGCGATGAGGGCAC
The DNA here is from genome assembly GCA_964566955.1 of uncultured Caldilineaceae bacterium. GTDB lineage: Bacteria > Chloroflexota > Anaerolineae > Caldilineales > Caldilineaceae > Bin34. The sequence goes on from CAZMKQ010000122.1 coordinate 8,630, forward strand.
GGAGATAGCCAATCCGAAACTGCTCCAAGCCGCCCTGGCCGAACTGCGATGCGTCACAAGGCCATTGCCCGCTCGCGCAAGGTGCACGGCAGGCACAACCACAGCAACCGGCGGGAGACCCTGTACGCAGAACGGCAACGCCTGTACGCCAGGGTGTCAAACATTCGCAGGGACCACCATCACCACGTCAAGACCGCCCGCGCCCAACGGGGCGGGACCGTGAAGGTGGAGCCCCTGAACATCTCGGGGATGGCGCGGAACAGCCGCCTGGCGCGTGCCGTCCACGACGCGGGCATCGGCGAGTACCTGCGGATGCCGGCGTACAGGTACGACCGGCAGGGGACCGCGTTCGTTCAGATTGACCGCTGGTACCCGTCCTCGAAGACCTGCAGCCACTGCGGGGCCAGAAAGCAAGGCATTATTGCTCTCGGAGCACACCTACCGTTGCGTAGCCTGTGGCTTCGAGTGCGACCGGGACGAGAACGCTGCCCGGAACATCCAGGCGTTCGACACGGCGGCTAGGTCGGCCGTCGCCGACGCGGAGCCCCGTAAGACGGACCGGCCCACTGGCCTGCACGGTCGGCGAAGCGTCAACCAGACAGACGATCCGCTTCCGCTTTCTACAGGAAGTTGAGATTTTCATAGGTTTTGGAGACCGGAACTTGGCGTCGGCGTTGATCATGGCGAAGCTGTGACGGGAAGCTCCGCTGCCGGGATCCGACTTGTCGATGAGGGTTACCGGAAATCCCCTTTCACTGATGCGCCAGGCGATACACGCGCCGAGAATGCCGGCTCCCACGACCACGATGTGACGGGAAGGTTTGTTGCGGACTGTCATCAGGGATGCTCCAACTGCGGCGACCCGCGGCGGGCCGCCGGGAGGCCATGCATCACCAAATCCGGTAGCGATGGACCGACTGCGTACCGGGCGTTGGACGAAACCGCCGCGGGCAGGATGGAGGCGGCATGTTCCGTGTCCTCCATTCGCGCATGAAGAATTCGGTCTCGGAATTCACTGGCCCTGGTTTTGGAGAATCCGTGTCAGGGACAGCCGGTCTGGTCAATCCCAAGTAAATCCCACGCCCAGTTCTTCCGTCCGTGCCTCCCAAAGGGATTCATAAATGGTCGGCGCATCGCTGAAATGGGCCTTGCGCGTCATGAGGCGGGAGAGATCCAGTTCGCCGTCCAGGAGCAGATCAAAAAAGAACTCGGTGTGCCGCTCCCGCGTCCAGGGATTGTCGGGAGTTGCAACGGGCGGATGCGATCCGCCATGGGTCCCGATAATCGTATAGCTGGGGGAATTGCAGAGATCGTGGAAGTCGAACTCGGTCTTCCCGCGGGGACTGCTCAGCAGAATGAAGCGGCCCTGTCGGCGTATGGTGCTCATCGAGTCAGGTATGGTCCGCGGCAGGCCCGTTACCTCGAAGGCGCAGTCCACCAGCCGGTCGCGTGTCGCCGCCGCAATGACCTGCCGAACGGCGTCCGCCCCCTGGGACGCATCCACGGGGTGGACGCCGGCATCCTCCGGCAGCAAGGCCCGGCGTTTGGCAGCCGGGTCCACGCCAAAGACCGGCCAGGCACCGCACAGCCGGCAGAAGCGCACGGCCAACTGACCCAGAATGCCGAGCCCGAACACCGCCACGGCCTCGCCCCATCCAACCCGAGACCGGCGTACCCCGTTCATCACGGTCTGGGCCAGCGTGAAGAAGGCAGCTTCTTCCGCGGCGATCGAGTCCGGCACCCGCGCCAGGGCATCCGTGTCCAGGACATTCAGTCTCTGGTGCCGTCCGCGGGTGGCTACGCGGGCTCCCATCCAGTCGGGATCCACGCCGTCACCGATGTCTTCCACCATCCCGATGTTGGCGTAGCCCGGCGTAAAGGGATACCGCGCCATACCCGCCCACTTGGATTGTTCAGGGAATTCCCCGCTGTACAGGGTCAGTTCGGTGCCCGTGCTGATCAGGGTCAGCTGGCTGCGGACCAGCACATGGCCGGGCAACGGCCAGTCGAGTTCCCGCTCCCGCACGGAACACTGCCGGGGTCCGTCGAAGAATACCGCTGGAGTGGTGGTCATACCGATCAACCCTTGATGCCGCTGAGAACGATGCCGCGCACGAAGTACTTCTGCGCCACCACGAACAGTGTGATGCCCGGAATGGAAACCGTGAGCGACGCGGCCATCAGGAGGTGCTCCCGGGGCGCGCCGCCGGCAAACGCCACCAGTTGGAAGAAACGCAGGCCGAGCGGCAGCGTGTATTTCTCCATGGTGTTGAGATAGATCAGGGGCCCCAGAAAGGAATCCCAGTTCGCCAGGAACGAGAAGATGGCAACTGTGGCGAGGGCGGGCCGGGACAGGGGCAGAATGATGCTCCAGAGAATGCGCAGGGAGTGGGCTCCGTCCAAACGTGCGGACTGGTCCAGATCCAAGGGGATGGTCAAAAAGAACTGTCGCATCAGAAAGATGAAGAACGGTCCCGCGCCGAAGTAGAAGGGCACGATCAAGGGCTTGTAGGAATCCAGCCAGCCCAATTCCCGGAAGATCAGGAACTGGGGGATCAGCAGGACTTCAAAGGGCAGGATCATGGTGCTCAGCACCACCATGAACAGAAAGTCGCGGGTTGGGAAGCGAAACCGCGCGAAGCCGTAGGCCACCAGGGTCGTGGACAGGATCTGACCTAGGACCGCGGCCCCGGTGACGACGACGCTGTTCCTGGCAAAACGGGCAAACGGCACCTGGGTCCAGACTTCCCGCCAGTTTTGCCACTGCATCTCGCTGGGCCACAGCAGCGGCGGGAACACATAGATTTCGGTGGGATGCTTGAAGGAACTGCCCACGGTCCACAGAAAGGGCCCCATGAACAGGGCCCCCAGCAGGAGGATCGGCACGTAGAGCAGATACGGGTGTCGGCGAGCGGACATCAGACGGTTGGCAACAGCAACACTTCAGCTTTGTTCGCCGGCATAGAAGACCCAATGACGCGAGGCGCGTACCTGGAGGTAGGTAAAGGCGATGAGAATGATGAAGAAGATCCAGGCCAAGGCGGAAGCGTACCCCATGTTGAAGTACCTGAAGGCCTGGGTGTACAGGTGGAGGATGTAGAACCACGTGGCATAGGCAGGCCCCCCTTCCGTGGAAACATAGGCCACAGTGAAGACCCGCAGGGCGCCAATGATGCCCAGGATGAGGTTGAAGAACATGGTGGGGGAAATCATTGGCAGCGTGACGTGCCGGAACTTGAACCAGGGGCCGCCGCCATCGATTTCCACGGCCTCGTACAGTTCCTGCGGCACCCCTTGCAGACCGGCCAGGAAGATCACCATCTGTCCCCCTCCCACCGTACCCCACAAGGCCATGATGATCAGGGAAGGCAGGGCCCACTCGATACTGCTCAGCCACCCCGGACCGTCGATGCCCACCTTGTCCAGCAGGAAGTTCAGCACACCGAAGTCGGGCTGGAAGATCCACTGCCACAACAGGGCCAGCGCCACCAGGGGCGTCAGCGAAGGCAGGAAGAAAAGGACCCGAAAGAGCGTGGTGCCCTTCAGGCCCTGGTTCAGGAGCAATGCGCAGGCCAAGGAGCCCAGAATGCCCAGAGGAACGCCGACCACGGCGTAGGTAAAGGTACGGCGCAGTGAGCCCCAAAAGAGGTCGTCTCCCGACAGGGCTTCAACATAATTGGCGAAGCCCGCGAAACGCGGCTGGGAGACGACCGTGTAATCGGTAAAGCTGAGATAGAAGGAGGCCAGAAAAGGGAAAGCCGTAAAGGCCAGAAAGCCCAGCAGCCAAGGAGAGATGTAGATGAACCCCGCGACGGCCTCCTGACGCTTAAGCGAAGCCGGTTTCCGGAGCTTGGAACCTCCCTTGATGTCGGAGGCAATCTTGCCTTGCATAGGGACCTCGGTCCAGTTAACGCCTCATTGGCCCTCAACGCGTACGACGCCCATGGCCTGGCACTGTCCGGGTTTGCGGGCCACAGCAGCGGGGCCTGAATTCGAATCAGGCCCCGCCGCATCAAAGTGGTCTAGGAAGCCGGCTTGTCCAGAACTTCCTGGATCTTAGCGGAAACCTCCGGCACCAAGTTTTCGGGCTCTTCGTTGCCCAGCCAAATCGGGTCCATCCCGTTGCCGTAGGCATCCTGGAATTCCAGCCCTCGGAAATTGCCCGGTCCCCGGAACGGCTGCACGTTGTACATGATGTTCGTGAAGACGTTGTGGATCGGAGACTTGGTCAACCGTTCATTCTCCCAGACATCCGGGCGGGAGCCGGGCACGGAACCCGCTTCCGCGATGCGGATGCCGGTTTCCTGGTTGGCCAGCCACTTGACCCACTCAAAGGCTTCATCCGGGTGCTCCGTGCCCGCGTAGATGCAGGCGGGATCGAATTCGTACATCGAGCCATTGATGCCTGCCGGCCCCTTGGGCATGGGCACGGCGCCCAATTCAAACCGGTCGCCGATGAGATTCACCCAGCTTTGCCCCCAGTACCCGCTCTGGGCCATACCGATGCGGCCCGAGACAAACATGTCGGCTGTCTGTTGATCGGGCGAGGGAGCCACATTGTGCGTGTGTATCAAGTCGTAGACAAAACGAATGGCAGAAAGCGTTTCCTCCGAATCCAAGAGGGAAGTCTCGCCTTCCTCGTCGAAGATCTCGCCACCCGATCCGCGCGCCCATACCAGGACGCTCCAGGCATCCAGGCCCGGCTGCATGCCGAACTGATCGATCTGCCCGTCGCCATCGGTGTCCTGGGTCAGGACCGTGGCATAGTCCAGCAGATCCTCAAAGGTCCAGTCCCCGTCCGCGGGGGGCTCTTCCAAGCCGTTGTCGGCCAGCAACTGCTTGTTGTAGTAGCAGCCGACCCGGCCCGGATGGCAAATCCAGGGCAGGCTGTACAGGGCACCGGCATGGCTGGCCGCGTCGAGGGATTCGGGGAAGAAGACGCCCAGATCGTATTCATCCGAGGCGACCAGGTCGTCCAGGGCCAGCAACACCCCCTGATTGGCAAAGCGATGATAGAGACCCCACAGCAGGACGGTCCAGAATGCATCGCCGATGGTCTCGCCCGCCAGCAGCACCTCCATCTTCTGGAAGTACTCCGCATGGGGGAACAGTTCCTCCTTGATTATTATGCCGGGATTTTCCTCCTCGAAGGCCCGCGCGCGTTCAATAAAGTGATCACCCTGGACCCCGGTGCGACCGTGGAACCGAATGACTACGGGTTCCGCGTCGGCACCAGTGCTCGCCGCTGGCGCACCAGGGGCGGGAACACAGGCGGCCAACGCGGCTGCGCCGAGACCGGCACCGCTCCATTGCAGGAACTTTCGTCGAGAGACACCAACTCTGAACATTGATTGTTTTCTCCGGTCCGCACCCATGGCGCGAACTGTTTCAAGTGTGCAGGCCCAGTATAGCACACTACAGTTGTAAAGCAATGGCACTGTTTCAATCTCGTTGAGTTGATATTGGTGACGGATGCACAGACGACGAGGGGTCCTCTTTGGTTGTCTCGACAATACCACTGCAGGGTTAGTACTACAGTTGTACTTGTTGCAATTGGACGTCTAATGTGGAATTACACGGCCACGGTGAAGGTCTGGACGTCAATCCCGGCCTGACGGCGGAGCAGGAGCTTGAGGGCATGACTGGCCATCTTGGCCGCGACATGCGTGCACAACCCTCGGAGCGTCCTGCAGGTCAGATGCTCCAGGTGGCGGCCGGTGTTCTGCACCTCGTGGAAGGCCCCTTCGATCCGTTCCCGCAGGCGGTTGAGCCACCGCTCAAAGCCGGGCGGTTGGGCCGGGTGCTGGTTGGCACGCAAGGGGGTCAGGATCTCCAGGCCCCGGGTCTCCCGCAGGGTAAACGCAAAGTCGCGGGGTGGGGGTGAATCGGGGTTGCCCGAGACCG
>CAZMKQ010000123.1:0-14302 GCA_964566955.1 uncultured Caldilineaceae bacterium
CCTGACCGACCTGCCTGTCGACACACAAGTAATACAAACATGATGGATTGGTATTGAACATCTCCAACAAGGCGCACTGAATCATGAACGTGACCGGCTGGGCCAGTTCACACTCGTCAAGGGCTGCCTGCGCAGCGGTGAAGCAGGCCTTGCGCAGGGATACGTTCGAGTATGTGCGCCAATGCGCCTCCACGGCATCGACAACGCGGCGGAACACCGGATGGGCGTTGTACAGATCGCGTCCGCAACCAGCCCACTGCGTTCCCTGACCTGAGAACACCATGACCAACGGTTGCTCTTCCTCGTCCACGGCGGCGACGGGTCCGGGATCCTGGCCAAACGCCTCCAACGCCTCAAGCAAATGCTCCCGGCTGCGGACCGCAAAGGCTGTCCGGGCCGGGAAATGGGTACGCCTCCGCGAAAGGTTTCCTGCCAGTGTGTAGAGATCCCAGGGATGAGACCGTATGGCTTCCTGCAGATCCCGTGCGGTCTCAACCAGCATGCGGGGTGTGCGAGCGGATAGGGGAACCATGGTTCCGGCATTGGCAGCCAGAGCCACCGACCAGACACGCGGTTCCCGAGGCCGGTACTCGCTCACCACGCAATGTCCATTGGCTCCACCAAAGCCAAAGGAGTTGATGCCAACCACGGCGGGGCGCTCCGAAAACGGTTCGCAGTCCGTCAGCACCTGCATATTGCCCCGTTCGAAATCGATCTCGAGATTGGGGGAGGTGAAATTCTTCGAAATCGGCGCGAACGTCCGTTCCTGCATCATCAAAATCGTCTTGAGCAGGGCACAGTGAAAGGCTGCCGCTTCCATGTGCCCCAGATTGCTCTTGACACTGGACAGTCGCAGGGGAACATCACGGTCGCACCCACCGAACGCGTCTGCGATCGCGTTGCCTTCGATGCGGTCACCCACGACCGTGCCCGTGGCATGAGCCTCGATATAGTCGAAATCCTGCGCCTCCCTGCCGGCGCGGGTATAGGCGCTGCGCATAAGCTCCGCCTGCGAGTGCTGGGTAGGCGCCGTGATGAAACGTCCGCTGGCCAGGCCGTGGGCGCCATCGGCAGCGCCTGCCGTGTTCACGGCCGTGGTCTCCAACACTGCGTACACGCGGTCGCCGTCCCGCTCCGCCACCACAAGGGGTTTGATGGCAAAGAAGAACACGCCTTCAGAACGCATGTAGCCATCCGCATCCGCATCGAAAGAGTGGCATCTGCCATGCGGACTGATGACCCCCAGTGCATTGAATGCCGTGCTCAGTCGGGCGGATGCCATGGAGTTGCAGGATCCTACGAGGGCCTGTTCACAGTCACCGGCTTTAAGGGCATTCATCGCGGTGTGCAGGGCACTCAATCCGGCGGAACAGGCAGTACAACACGTAATGGAAGGCCCCATCAAGTTGTATTGATAGGAAATCCGGTTGGCCAGCATCGACAGGCTGATGCCGATGACGCTGAACATGTTGTTGCCATGAGGGGGACGGTAATTGGCTTCGGGCGGAGTCTGGGCTCCGATAAACACTCCGGTGGGACTGTTGCGGAGCGCGTTGGTGCTCCAGCCGGAATGTTCGATCGCTTCCCAGGAACAGCTCATCAACATCCTGGCCATGGGACTGGCCTGTTCCATTTCGGTGCGGGAAAGGCCAAAAAATCCGGCATCGAGCGCGAACCGCACGTCATCATCGATCAGCCCTTCGTAGGGACTGGCGAAACGACCAAAATTGGCTCCGGAGCCGATGGGCTGCACCCCTTTGCCGAACCGCTCCGCCACAGGTGACCGCACCACATCCCGCGTGCTGAGGAGATGCCAGAAGTCGGCATCGGACCGCAGGGGACCGGGCAGACGATGGCTGTAACCCACGATGGCAACAGCGTCTTCCAACCTTGACGGATTCATGCCGTCCTCCTCTGTATGTACAGGTGGCGTGCCGATTGTCGATCAAGCATGTTCGACATGCCGGTCGCCAAAACCCGCATCATTTTGCTAATTCCTGCAAGTCCGGTGAGATGCATGCCGTTCGTGGGAACTCGATGGGACGAGAACAAGCGACAACCCTGTAACCGTTGCCCCGCAAACCCATTCTCAACACCGTCGGACACCATCATTGGTCGGGGCCCGTGAAAGAACCCATCCGCCACTCGCGGAACCAAGGCACCTGTCCACAAGTTCAACACTCCCCTCATGTCGCCTTGCATCCCGAACCGTACCAGTTACCGAAAGTGCCGGATCAGGACACCTGATGCCATTCGGTCCATGGTCAGGCATTCCCGCCTCGATTGCCTCGCCTACCCAAGGAGACAACCTCGACTTTCCGTGTTGCATCGGCTGAAGGCCGCTGTGTTCGTCGTGCTGTCGGACCTCAATCCCAGGACAACTGCGGTCAACGGCTGCTGCCCCACCGCCCTATGAGAAACCACACGTTGGAACCTGATTCAATTCGGGTCAACTGCGCAGCCCAATCCGCCATTCCTTGGCACAAACAGGCCTTGCCAAGCACAGGCCGTCCAGAACACCGCTGCCCGCCGATGCACCATGGAAATTGATTTGGCATCACATCTGCCGAATCCACTTCGGCAGGGGTTCAATGGGGCCGCCGTGAAACGCTGCGCGCCCTGTCGTGCCCGGCTGGCACGTGCGGTGTACATCCCCTGTTGTCGTTCAGGCAGTGCCTGTTGGGTCGCTGGGATCCCCCACACCCAACGGACTTGCACCGGGGCCGACGCGGCGTCAATGCAGTCGTCCAAAGCCATGGTGATGCCTGACTGCAACCATTGCCGGCAACAGCGGAGTGCCCCCACGGAACCCAGCCGGCACTGCCTCAAGTCAATCCTTGGACTGAAGCGCGTCCTCCAGCGTCTCGGATGCCACGCGGAACATGGAAGCTCGAATCTCCTGGCGCCGTTTTCGCAATTGCTCCACTATTGCCCACAAGGCATCTTCGATCTGACGAATGGCGTCGCCGCGCTCCTCGGGAGCCAACGTAGTGGAATTTGCAAATTCGAACTTTTCGACCGTGAACTGGGCGATCTGACCAATGTTGTCGCCCACGATCTCCATGTCAATCGGAGGACGAGTCTGTGGTTCCTCGGACGGTGGCTGTTGTTCAGCGTTGTCTTGGCTCATTGAGCTTGCTCCTTGGTAAGATGTCCAAGAGTGGCGACATTCCTATGGGTAATTGTACAGGATCTGGACGATGGAGTAACCAGTGCCCATGCCATCAAGTTCCCAACAGAAATTTTTTCTTACTGTTCAGATATTTTGACACAATAATTCGCTTATAAATTGTTGCGATACCGGCTCATATTTCAATTCCGACTGTAATCCACGATTCAACGACGGCTCCTGGATGAACTTCTTGGATTTCAGAGGCGATCTCGAGCCACAATCCATCCAGGGAATCGCATTCTGTTTTGAGGCGAAGCCAAGCGAAAATTTATTAAACGACTATGGGCGCAGCAATCAGACATCCAATTCGATAACGAAACAAGCCGATTAACCGATACCCTCTCGCACAAACTGCATTGCACAACGTCATAAATGCAGGCAATCGGGGACCGGGGCTCCGTGGGGATCATAGGGCAGAACTTCCGAAGCCGGGCGCGGCGAGTGCGGAACCAGACCGGATGCAGGCCCGCCACGAGGGCTTGGCCTACGGTGGGCGAAGGGCATCGCACAGGATCCCAAGGCCCGGATCCGGACCTACCGCGTACCATGGAAACAGGACTTCCGGCAGTCAGGCCCGCCTCTACGCCCACGGACGCGCTTAGCCGCGATGCCTCCATGAGCGTGTGCTCCCGGCTCCGAGGACGAGTTCCGGCTTTCCGAAGATCCGCCCTGTGTCCAAGTGCCACATCCCCAATCAAAATGCGAATGCCCTGACAATCCAACCGGTACGAGCGGCCAGGACCGAGCGATGCCGTACCATGAAGCCGGAGGACGAACGGCGATTCCGGTCACGTGGCGGTGCGCACGCAGCGAGAATTGACGACGGCCGGGAAGTGGCGCCGTCCCGATATTCGACCATCCACCGTTCCATGAAGGAGGCCGGAGTTCGTCTCCAGCAGATGTTGCCCTTGTGCGATACCCGTTGTGGCAATTCGACCTCAGCCAACCAAGCCTTGCACCTGGCCTCGAACCGGGACGGACACCGTCTCGTTGAAGCACCTGCAAAAAAGACGGCAATCTGAATGGAGAACAGCGAAAGAACGAGTCAGCTGTCGATCATACCGTTCGGCACAAGTGGAATCAGGTCAACGGCAATGAGCGCCCCAACATCGATTTGTAAATCAATGGCACAGTCTGCCTCCACGGAGGAATGCTGGTGGCGTGTGTGCCATCAGGTAGGTTCCGTCACCGTGGTCCACGTGGACCTGTCTCCCTGTGCACGTCGGGAGCGATATGCCGTATCACGGTTGAACACGGGGGAGCAGATGCATCGCCATCGTTTTCGCTCCGCCCGTCGAAAGCGCGAGTTCAGCCTTTGCCGCGCAGCCTTGCGGGCCATTGTCTGTCACCGCCTGGACTGCCCCAATCGTGACCTTTCCTTTGGTCTGTCCCGCTACGGGAAACCCTTTGCCCTTGTGGGAGGAACCCGGGTGCCTGTCAGTTTCAACCTCAGTCACAGTGGACTGCACGGCCTGATCGCGGTTGATCGGGCCGGCCGCATTGGTGTGGACGTGGAGGTGCGTCTGCCTCGTCCGGATCTTTGGGACACAGTTCGCACGATCATGACGCCCATCGAGGCCCGGACGCTGTCCAGGTGCCCGAAGGCCGAGAAGGATCACCAGCTGTATCGCATCTGGACCCTCAAGGAGGCAATTGCCAAGGCGGTGGGCATGGGTTTCTCCCTGGACTTGACCGGATTCTCCATTCCCGCTGCCATGCTGGATGGCATGCGGACCTGTAAATTCCGTTTTCCACAAGACCCCTCCGTCCGGTGGCAACTGGAAGACTTGGGCAACACCTTTTACGCGGCTGCCTTGGTGCTGGAACTCTCTCAGGACGCCTTGGGACGTTCTTGACACAACTCTCATCCAAACCCAGGTTCACCCGTGCCCAGCTTCTTTCCGGCAGTCCAGAAGGAAAACGCGGCGGAGCCGGAGCCAGGCCAGTGCCCAGTCGATGGCTGTGTCGCAAGCTCGCCGTGTCCGTGGCGGCGGCATGCATTGCGCCCAATACCGGTGGCACCGTACAGGTCTTGCCACGGGAGCGTGCCGTCATCCCCCCTGGCGGCTGGGAACCTCATGAATGGGCCGAGCCGAATGTGTCATTGCAGGAATTCGGATTGAGATCCGGCCAATGGCTTGGCGTGATCGTTGCGGGCGATGCTTGGATGTCCTTCCGTATCAAGCATTGGCATGGTGCATCCCAGACCTGTGGCGACTAAAGTCGGTTGGGTGGCATGTCTCCCGGGCATCCAACTGAATCGGCTCTCGTCGAACATGATTTGGGTTGCCAAGTAGCGACCCGTCGCGTGAATGCGTCAATCGCCAACAGGTCATGTCCAGCCTCAACTTGTACTACAATTGACTTGAAGATTAATGGCCCCTGCGGTGTCGGACTGTCCACACCGACGAGGGTGTTTGACCACTTTTCCTCCCGGTACTCCACACCGTTGGCACCCGTTGCCTCCATGGACCTCGTCAAGTCAACCAAACGGTTGGGCCAGTCGTTTTGGCTCCAGGACTCGTCCTCGCTGATTGACCTCGGCGAAGAGCCCGCGGTGTTCCTTGGAGAATCCGGCATCGCCGGCGTAGCCGGCTGCTTGACCCCCAGCGCGGACGACATCCGCAACCGCGAGTCCTGCCAACACGCGGTACAGGCCTGCTTCGAGGCGCGCGACAGTATCGATGCCAGTGGGATTTGGGAAGGCCTGCTGCTGAAGGAAGCCGCTCTGCTGGCTGACAGCCTGATGCCTGAACACATCGCCTCACGCGGGTCCGAAGGCATTGTGGGCATCCCGCTTAGGCCTGATCAGGTCTTCGACCCGGAGGATATCCGTGGCTACGGCAGGCATATGGCCCGTCGCCTAAACCGGCACAACATCGCGGTCCGGGTTCCGGCTTCGGATGCCGGCATCGGAGCCGTGTCGATTTTGATTGAAGACGGCGTCAGTGTGTTCGTTACCGGCCTGATGGACCGCAATCGCTTGGGGCGGACCCACGACCAGTACCTGGACGGGTTGAACGCCCGCGTGCACCGCCGGTTGCCAATCGACCATGTGCAGTGCTTCGCTGGTCTGGACATTGCAGGCATCGACTCGATGGTCGACCACTTGCTGGAGGAAGCCTTTCAGCACGACCCGCGCCCCGAACGGAAAATTGCACTCGAAGGCCTGAAGGGACGGGCCGCGGTGGCCACGGCCCGCCTGAGCGCCGCCATGAAATCGCGCCGTCTGCAGGGCCCCAAGTGGAATAATCTGCTGCGCAATGGCGCCCGCGAAATGACCCTCGTATGGGAAAACATCACGGCAACCGGCTGCTGTACGCCTCGTAGTTATTTCAACAGCCTGATCGGTCCCGGCACCATTTCGGTGCTCCCCATGGAGATGTTGCAGGAACTGCAAATCGATGGGGAACCGTCCGTTTCACTGTTCCAAGGCTATTCCCAGGCCGACTCCCTGTTTGCCGAGCTGACGCGCATGGGCATTGAACTGCACAGGGAAATCGAACACACGGTTGACCGTCAGCTCGACCAGGCCCTGGATCGATGGACGGCAACGCTGGAAGCCATCACGGAGTTGCGCGCCGCGTCGCTGCTGTTTACCTGAACCGGGTTGTCCGCCCCGTCCCGGGAGCGATGTCCGCACGCACGTTCCGTGCAGGCGCCTCGCGTCAAGATCGGCGTCGCTTGAGAAACGCCTCAAAGTCTGCTTCGCGCAGCGCAGGCCGGTCCACCGGCCTGCCGTGACTGTCGGCTCCCGGAGACTCGTCCGCCGCGTCGACCGTCTGGTCCGTCTCCTGGTCCGGGGAGGTCAACACCTCGTCCGGATCGCGTCCCTGCACCATCTGCAACAGGGGAACCAGGACACGCGCCGCGGTCTGCAGGTAGAGAGCTGCCAACTGCCGGTTCCCCGGCAGATTGAGAATCAGGGTGCGGGCGCGGATTCCCGCTTCCCCAGCCTCCAGTACGGCACCAATCGAGTCCTGTGCCCACGCCTCCGAGCGCAGCCAGGGCAGAAACCCCGGCAGGGGGCGCTCCAGCACATTGCATGTCGCTGCAGGAACCACCTGCCGGGACAGCGCCCCCGGAGCGGGCCAGGTACCGCCCACGGTGAGGAGCCAGTCCACCTCCTCGTCGTCGCACTGTCTGCGCATCGCTTCCTCCACCACGTACTGGTGGCCCGAAACCTGCAGTTCCTCGTGGATTACGGGTCTGAGGCCGGGAAGGCCCAACAGCACATCCAGCACGAAGGAACTGAAACCAGCGTCCAATTTGGGATAGTGGAGGATGGAGGTGGTGACCAACAACATGCGCACTCGTACAGCTGGTGTCGGGGACCAGTCCGGCGTGGAACGCGTTACCGGATGGAACCAGGGACTGTCGGAAAACCGCGCAACCGTTGCCCGTCGCGGCAACAAACCTTGTTAAGGATACAGGGCAACCCTGCAGGGTTGCCCTGACTGCCCTGGTGCCGATCGGCAAGGGGTGCCAACCAAACCCGGGCGGTGACTAACGCTTGGTGTATTGCGGGGCCTTGCGGGCTCGTTTAAGGCCTGGTTTCTTGCGTTCCTTTTTGCGCGGGTCTCGGGTCAGGAGGCCAAGCGACTTCAGCGTGGCCTGCAATGCCTGCTGCGCTTCGGAACCTTGGTCCTCGCTCTTGACCAGGGCGCGCGCGATGCCGTGACCGGTGGCGGCGGCCTGTCCCGACTCGCCTCCCCCCTTGACCCTGACGCTTACATCCACCGCGTGCAGCCGGTCGGTGGCGCGCAAGGGTGCCAACACCCGTTTGCGACTGGCCTCGCGCCCGAAGAAATCCTCCATCGGCTTGTTGTTGACGATGATTTCGCCCGTGCCGGGAACAATGCGCACCCTGGCGGACGCCGTCTTGCGCCTGCCGTTGGCCTCGACATATCTAACGTCCATGGTTTCGTTCCTACAGTTTGACCTGGCGGGGATTCTGGGCCTGATGGGGATGTACACCCTCGGCGTACACCTTGAGCTTGGACAACTGGGCCCGGCCCTGACGCGTCTTGGGCAGCATGCCCTTGACCGCATCGCGCAGGACGCGGTCCGGGAACCGTTCCAACTGTTCCCGCAGGACAACCGAGGTCAAGCCGCCGGGGTAGCCGGAATGTCGATGGTATTCCTTGGCATTGAGCTTGTCGCCGGTGACCTGCACCTTGCCACAGTTGATCACCACCACATAGTCGCCGTTGTCGACGTGGGGGGTATAGGTTGGCTTGTGCTTGCCGCGCAGCAGCGTGGCAATCCGGGTCGCCAGCCGACCCAACGTCTGGCCTTCGGCATCCACCAGCAGCCATTGCCGCTGGGCATGGGCCTTCTCGGCACTCAAACTGAATGTCTTCACGCTTTGCCTGCCTTCCACATGTCCGAAATCGGAGTCGCATAGGTAACCCGGCTGAGCACCAATCCGTTGGCGGGGGCCGGGCCCGGTGTCACACCGCCAACACTGTCCCTGAGGCTGCGCAAGTCCGCGAGCGTCACTTGCCGCCTGCCGACCTTAACCGTCAAGGCTACCATCCGACGCACCATGCGAAAAAGGAACGCATTGGCTGTCACCGTGAAGCGCAGTGCCCTTAGTTCCCCGTTGCCCCAAACAGCCGGATTCCGTTCCCAACAGGCCTTCAACACGGTGCGCACGGTATGTCCGCCGTCCGGCGCCGCTCCCAGAAAGCCAAAATCCCGCGTGCCTGTCAAAAGGGATGCTGCCTGATTCATGCCGCGCAGGTCCAAGGGAACGGGCAGGTACCAACAGGCACCCTGCTGCAATGGCCAGCGACGGGGGGCTGTTGGCAACCGGTGGGACAGGACATGATACTCGTACGTGCGCGTCAGGGCGTCGAACCGAGGATGAAAGTCCGCGGGTACCCGGTGCACCTCCAGGATGGCGACCGATTCGGGCAGGCGGGAGTTCCATGCACGCGCCAGATCCGACAACGAATGGCGCCAGTCAACATGCGCCGCGATGACCTGGCCGGTGGCATGCACGCCGGCATCGGTACGGCCGGCCGCGGCCACGGAGACACGGGTTCCCACACAGGCATGCAGAGCGGTCTCAAGGGTTTCCTGAACGGTGCAGGCATTGGGTTGGCGTTGATAGCCATGGAACGAACTCCCGTCCCACGCCACGCGCGCCGCCACCGATTGCCGGACCCCGTTGCGCAATCAGGATTCCTCACCCGCAGCCGTCGTCAAAGGAGCATCCACAAACTCGACCAGCACCATCGGCGCCGAGTCGACCTTGCGGGCCCCGAGCTTGATCATGCGCGTGTACCCGCCGTTGCGCTCGGCGTAGCGCGGGGCCAGCGTTTCGAACAACCGCTCCACCGACACGCGGTTCTGGTTCAAACGGGACATCAGGAGGCGATAGGCGTGGACGCGGTTGCCGCCGGCCGCAAGGCCGCGCTTGGCCTTTGTCACCATGCGCTCGGCTTCGCGGCGCATGACCCGACCCTTGGCCTCCGTGGTGACAATCCGCTCATGCTCGATGAGCTGGTTGACCAGGTTGCGCAGGTTGGCCTTGCCGTGGCCGGGCCCCAAGCGGGTGTGCCTAACTCTGTGACGCGTGCTCATGCTCGTGTACTTCCTCGACTTAGGTCGCTTCCGGCTCGCCGACAGACGGAACCGGTGCGGGGACGACATCGGCATCGCCGGCCTCCGCCCCCTCCTCCAGGCCCAAGGTCTCGGCGGATTCCTCGGTGTCTTCCGGCTCCAGGTACTCGTCCAGGTTCACGCCCGGCAGACGCAGCATGTCCTTCTTGCGGAGCTGCGTAACGAGTTCGTCCAAGGACTTCTCGCCGAAGTTGCGAATGGCCAGCATCTCCTCACGGCCCTTTTCCATCATCCGGACCAATTCCCCAATCGTGGCAATCCCAACCCGCTTAAGGCAATTGTAGGTTCGCACGTTCAATTCCAAACCCTCGACCGAGGATTCGAACACGGCGTTGGGCATCGGTTCCACTTCCTCGACCTCCGGTTCCAGCACCTCGGGCATATCGGCGGACACGACCCGCAGGTGCCGAATGAGAATGTCGGCAGCGGTCTGCATGGCTTCGGAGGGGTGGATCGACCCGTCCGTCCAGATTTCCAGCGACACCTGATCGAGATCCGTCTGCTGCCCAACCCGATGGTCCTCCACCGTGAACGCCACGTTCACAATGGGGCTGAACATGGCATCGATGGGCAGGAACCCGGGCGGGGTGTTGGTGCGTTCCTCTTGGCGGGAAAACCCGTAGCCCTGCTCGACAATCAGGTCAATCTCCAAGTCGGTGGCGCTGTCCGCGGTCAGGAGGTAGTGCTCCGGATTCAACACCTCCACGTCGTGGCTCGCCATGATATCCGCGGCCGTATAGATGCCCGGCCGCTGCACATGCAGGGTCAGGGGGGTGGGACGGGCCGCGTGGGACTTGAGTTCGATTTCGCGCAGGTTGAGGATCAGTTGGGTCGTGTCCTCGCGCAGGTTGGGGATGGCGGAGAATTCGTGGTAGATATCCTGAATGCGTACCGCCGTGATGGCAGCCCCCTCCAGGCTGGACAGAAGGACGCGCCGCAAGGACACACCCAAGGTTGTGCCATAACCGCGGGCCAGCGGCTTGAGCTGAAACTTGCCGTACTTGCGGGTTTCGTGCTCAGTGTGCAGCTTGGGCAGAACCGAGTGTTGCAATGTTCGATCTCCTCGCTGGGACGCGCGCCAGGCCGGGTTCAGCGTGCGCTGTAGTACTCGACAATCAACTGCACATTGAGATCCATCGGGGTCTCCTCGGGCCGCGGTGCCTGCAGCACGCGCCCCTCCAGGGCAGATGGATCAAAGGCCAGCCAACTGGGCAGGACGTCGCCCGACCGGAACTCCTGCTGGCTGAAGTAGCGGTTGCTCCGACTGGCGGGACGGACGGTGATCACATCGCCTTCCGCCACCGTGTAGGAAGGAATGTTGTTGCGTCGGCCGTTGACGTTGAAATGGCCGTGGGTCACCAGTTGCCGGGCCTGAGCACGGCTGGTCGCGTACCCCAAACGGTAAACCACATTGTCCAACCGTCGCTCAAGCAGGCTGACCAGGACATCGCCGGTCAGGCCCGGGGCCCGCGTCGCTTCCCGGAAGTACCGCCGGAACTGCTTCTCGTAGACGCCGTAGATGCGCCGCGCCTTCTGCTTGGCGCGCAGCTGCATGTTGTAGTCCGATTCGCGCCGGCGCCGCATGTTCTGCCGCGCGCCGTGTTCACCGGGGGCGTATCCCTTCTTGTCGAAGGAACAACTCGGCCCCGTGCACCGGGTCCCCTTCAGGTACAACTTTTCACCCTCGCGGCGGCACAGGCGGCACACTGCGTCCGTATATCGAGCCATGAATCCTTCCTTGGAAAACCGCCGGAAACCGACGGGAACTGCAGGGGCCTGTCTAGACCCGCCGTTTCTTGGGGGGCCGACAGCCGTTGTGGGCCAGCGGCGTGACATCCGTTATCGACAGAATCTGCAACTTGGCCGCCACCAGGGCGGACAGTGCGTTCTCGCGGCCGGGACCCGGCCCCTTGACAAACACGTGCACCTCGCGGACACCGAATTCGTTGTAGGCCTTGGTGCCGGCCTGCTGGCCGGCCAGACCGGCGGCGTACGGCGTACTCTTGCGGCTGCCGCTGAAGTTGTTGCAGCCGCTGCTGCTCCACACCAGCACGGCGCCGGCGTTGTCCGTCACGGTCACAATCGTGTTGTTGAACGTAGCCCGGATGTGAACCTGGCCGAAGGGGACCTGGCGCTTGTCGCGACGAGCCCCGCGTGTGGGTCGAGCCATCTGAAGCCGTCTGCTCCGTGGTGTGCTGCTGAATCGGGAAAGGACTGGTGTGCAGTGGGTTCGGGAACGACCCCGCCGCCGAAACTAGTGCGCGACCCGCCGCCGGCCGGCCACAGTCTGCCGCCGGCCGCGGCGCGTGCGGGCATTGGTACGCGTACGCTGGCCGCGGGAGGGCAGGTTGCGTCGGTGGCGCAGGCCCCGATAGGAGCCAATCTCCATCTGGCGGGACAGGTTCATCTGCACTTCCCGCCTCAGGTCGCCCTCGACCACAAGGTTGACATCGATGAACTCGCGCAGGCGGCTGACATCGGTTTCGCTCAGGTCCCTGACCCGCACCGTCGGATCCACCTGGGTCTGGCGGCAGATGTCCGCGCTGATGGTTCGCCCGATGCCGTAGATATAGGTCAGGGAAAACAGGACCTGCTTGTCCCTGGGAATGTCAACTCCCGCAATACGAGCCATGAAAACTCCTGTGTGGCGTAGCCGCAACCGATCCCGACGAACGCGGGGGCTCAGCCCTGGCGCTGCTTGTGCCTCGGATTGGAGCAGATTACGAACAGTGTCCGCTTGCGTCGCACCATGCGGCAGTTGTCGCAAATCTTCTTGACGGAGGGCCTTACCTTCATTGCATCTTCCTCGCGCGCGGCCACGGCGGCCCCAAACGCAGACGGGCATGGTACCGAAATCTCAGAGGCAAGTCAAAATCTGCGGTCCTGCATCCGTGATCGCCACGGTATGCTCAAAGTGGGCCGACAGGCTTCGATCCTGGCTGATCACGGTCCACTCGTCGCGCAGGAGCCGCGTGCGCCAGGTGCCGATTTGGACCATGGGTTCCAGGGCCACGGTCAGGCCGGGCGGAAACGGACAGTTGGCCTCCTCGGAATTGGGCCGCAGGAAGTGCAGCAGCTGCGGCGGTTCGTGCAGCTGCCGCCCGACCCCGTGGCTGGTGTATTCCCGAACCACCTGGAGCCGCTCCGCATGGACATGGGTCACGATGGCGCGGGCAATGTCGTTGCCCGTGCCGCCCACGCGGGCCGCCTGGATGGCGGCGTACAGACTGTCTTCGGTGGCCTGCAGCAAGTGCCGGGCCTTCTCGCCGATTTCGCCAACCGGGTAGGTCCAGGCCCGGTCGCCGATGAACCCGTCGTGTACGACGCCGACATCGATGCTGACGATGTCGCCCTCGCGCAGGATCCGATCGGCGGCCGGAATACCGTGCACCAGTTCCTCGTTGACGCTGATGCAGGTGTGGCCGGGAAATCCCTGGTAGCCCAAAAAGGCACTGCTGCCGCCCGCTGCCGCAATGCAGCCCGCACTCAGGTCGTCCAGTTCGAGAGTGGACATCCCCGGCCGGATTGCGTCCGCCAGCATGCGGTGAACCTCGGCCACGATCCGGCCCGCCTCCCGCATGCGGGTAATCTCATCGGGAGTCTTGACCGTCCAGTCGGGCTTGAAGGGCCCTTTGCCCTTGCCGCGCGCGGCCGCCAAACGCCGCGCCACCCGACGCCGCCGTCTGCGGAATCTCATTCGGGCGCGAACTCCACGAGGCCGGCCAGAGCCTCCCGCAGGCGGGCGGTGATCTGGTCCGGCGCGCCATCCGCCTCCACCGTCAGAAGTCTCCGCAGGGCATGATAGTAGCCCAGGAGCGGAGACGTTTCCCGATAGTAGGCCAGGATGCGTCGTTCCACCGTGGCGGGATTGTCATCGTCGCGCTGGTACAGCTCGCCGCCGCACTGATCGCAGACCCCGTCCACCTGCGACGGGGCAAACCGAATGTGGCATATCAGACCGCAGTCCCGGCACTGGCGTCGGCCCGTGATGCGGTTCATGCATTCCGTGTCGTCCAGATTCAGGAAGACCGCCTGCAGGGCGGCGGCCGCCGCACCCGCGATCTCCGCCATGGCGTCCGCCTGAATCAGATTCCGGGGGAAACCGTCGAGCAGGGCGCCGCCTGCACAGTCGGGCCGCGCCAGTCGGTCCCGGACCATGTCGATCGTAACCGTGTCCGGCACCAGGTCGCCGGCGTTCATGATGCTCTCGGCCAGCAGCCCCAGTTGCGTGCGCTGCTGCAGGTTTTCCCGGAACAGATTGCCGGTCGACACGTGCGGCAGGCCACTGGCAGCGGCCAACCTTTCCACCTGGGTACCCTTGCCGGCCCCGGGCGCACCCAGAAAAATCAGGTACAGCACCACTGAACTCGCTTCCGGGCCCGGGCCGCCGGGATGGAGCGAACCGTCCCGGATTCGTCCGCTAGCGGATGAACCCCTCGTAGTTGCGCATCATGAGCTGCGACTCGATCTGCCGCTTCATGTCAAGCACCACGCCGACCA
>CAZMKQ010000124.1:0-13842 GCA_964566955.1 uncultured Caldilineaceae bacterium
GGGGCGTGACCACCGACGACGACCCCGTCTACGGGCCGGCCCTGGACGCGTCGGGCCTGGACCGGCAGCCGTGCGCCGTACACATGCAACGCACCGTGGGCCGGCACATCCGGGGCCTCGACGAGGATTCCCTGACCCATCGGGACCGGGTCCTGCTGCCGATCCTGCGGGAACGACCGCCCGAGGCCGGCCCGGTCCTGCTGGCGCTGTGGCAGGCGGTGGCCCAGGGACGCGTGCGCCTGGACCCGGAGGTGGGCAAGCGGCTGTGGCATCTCGTGGCCCGCTGGCATGACCTGGTGCGCAGCCAACACAACCCGAAAGTGACCGCCTCCACCAACCGGACGGGGGCTGGTTTGGCCGCTTCAAGCCCCGGGCCCGCCTGACGCGGGGGGTGAAGACCGAGGCCGGCGCCCGCCACTTCGTGGGCCTGATGGCCCGCGGCATGGCCTGACGCGGCAGCGGCAACCACCCGCTGGCACGCAGGACGCCCATGACGGCCCACAACCAATATCAACGAGATTGAAACAGTGCCAACGACCTCACCGGCCGCTGCCGTATGGGCCGGAATGTGCTACAACAATGAACGCACCCGCGTTGTCCGCCGCCGTTCTGCTTCATCCCGGACGCGGGTCCCTTCATGTCATCACCGCCGCTTGCCGACGTCATTGTCTGTTTGGCCGCCTGCTCTGCGCTGGCGGTCCTGCAGGACCAGGATCCGAGAGTGGCGGCACCGATCGCGGTTGGTGGCAGGCTGGGCAACCCGAATGGGACGGCGGCTTTAGGAACCAGCCCCTACACGGAACGGAACGGGGGCCTGGCAGTGCCGGCTGGGCAGCGGTGGGCCGGACAATCCGGGGCTGCCCCTGAAGTACATCACCCCGGAATCAGCCAGCGCGCTCTTGGCTCACCGGTCCGCGCAGTGCCGACCACACGACGCCTTGTTCAAGGCACTTGCCTCCCCCACGGCGCGCTGTCGAGTACGCGGGCTGCCCTGTCCGCAGTCACTGCCGACGACCAAACTCCGTATCCGCGCCTTGCCGCGTCCCGCTGCCGGCCGGGGATGTCGGCGGCAACCGTCCTGTCTGCTACCCAACTTCCCGGAAGGGGAACCAAGGCACCCTTGCCACGGTTCCTGTTGTGTACATGTTAATAAGAAGCGCGCTCTCCGCCAGCCACCGGATTCCCAAGTGGGCGGTCCGCAGCATCGTGGCTGTTGTCACGATAGTGGCTTGTGGAGTGTTGGAAACGGCACCGTGGCGTGAATCCGGCACCGCGGTCCCTGCAGTGGCTCAAGTATCCCCGGTTTCGACGAGGGTTGCATCTTTGCCGACCCCGACCTCCACGCTTGTCATCGTTGCAACCAAACGCCCCACCCCGGTGCCGGTGCCGGTCGACGACATGTCAGCGCAAGGCGTTGCCGTCGTGAAACAGGAGCCGGTGGGTTTCCCGCCCCTCTCCACCTATGCCGAGAGCCTGCGGCCTGAATTCCAATCCATGCTGGCGGGCTTGTCCCACCTGACCCGATATGACATGTCCGTGGAAATCTTCCCGGCACGGAGGATGCTCAAGGGCACGGCTGTCATCGCACTGCGCAACAACAGCGCCATGGCCTGGCCCGCGATCGTGTTCCGGCTACCGGCCAACCATCCGCGGCTGAACACCGACATGCAACTGGAGCGGGTGGTGGTGGACGGTCTCTCCGTTCAACCCGTTCTTTCCCCTTCAGCCACAGCGGCCACCATCCCGTTGACATCACCCCTACCACCAGGCAACTGGGTTCGGGTTGAATTCGCCTGGTCCCTTGGCTACGAACACCTGTCGGACGAAGGTGTCTACGTCCGCAACGGGGCCAATCAGGACATGATCAATCTCCCCCACTTCTACCCCGAGTTGGCCGTGCATGCGTCGGGGGCGCCGGGCACGGACGCCATGGGTTGGTGGATACAGGAGATTCCGCAACACACCGACATGCGGTTCCACGAGGCCGCGCTCATGACCGTGGAGGCGGTGGCGCCTTCGGAATATGTTCTGGTGGGCAGCGGCGCGGCCGTGCACGAAGAGACGGTGGCCCAGGGCCGCAAACGCCAGCGATGGGTAACAGGCCCGGTACGTGGGTTCGTCTTGCAGGCCAGTCCCCTGTACCAGGTCTCAAGCAAGGACGTGGACGGGGTTCGGATTCAATCCTTTTACCATGCCGAGGACGAGCCCGTTGCCCTTCGCGTATTGGACCAGGCGGCCCAGGCCTTGAACTTTTTCTCCAAGGCCTGGATTCCGTATCCCTACGCGCATTTGAACATCGTCGCGTCGCCGCTGGCGGAAACAGCCATGGAATATTCCAATCTGATTCAGATGGGTGTCATGAGATACAGGTCCCAACCCTGGAACACGGCCTTTCTGGTGGTGCATGAAGTGTCCCATCAATGGATTTACCTCCTGGTCCACAATGACCCGGTCAATCACCCCGGGTTGGATGAGGGATTGGCGGATCTGTCCTATGTCTACATGATGGAGACTGTCGACCAGGATTTCAACGGATCGCATCACCTTGGCTACTGGCAACGTCTCAACGAGAACTTCGGAAGCCGATTTCCTGGAGACTCCCCATGGTGGTTGGCCCATCCCTATGATGGTTTCCGTCACTACCACGCCACCCACTATCGGCGTCCCGCGGTTCTGTTGGGCGAGATTTGGACTCACACCGGCCATGAGGCATTCACCGACAAACTGCGCCACTACATGGGCCAATACCAGTTTCGGATTACGACACCGGAACATTTGATCGATGTTTTTCAGGGGTTGGTGCCTCAAGGGCAGTTGACCGAGCTTGAAGAAGCCATTGGTATATCAGCGGCACCGGGAAGCTAAGCGCGGACAGAGGTCGGCATGGCCGTTGATACGGTCAGGAGCCGTGACAAAACACAGGGCGGGAACCCTTTGGATCTTTGGGGGAACCCTGGCGGGATCCCTTGCCATGGCGGATCGGACCAAAGGCGACGAGCAGGAAACCGTCCTCCGGACACCATCAGGCAGAAGGTTTCAAACCCATCAGGCCGGGCAGGGGCGCAAGGGTCCGCACTTCATGGGTCGGTGCCGGTGCATCCGGCGGCAACGGTTCGCCGGTGCGGTTGACCCAGACCGATGGCATGCCCACGTTGTTGGCGCCGGCGATGTCGGTATACAGATTGTCTCCGACGAACCAGGCATCCTTGGGATCGGCATTCAGACTGTCCAGGGCCAGCATGTAAATCTCGGGCTCAGGCTTGGAGTGCCCCACTTCGGCGGAAACCAGAACCGACTCGAACCAAGGGGCAATCCCGAGGATTTCGATCTTGCGCCGTTGCAGCTGCGAAGGCCCGTTGGTAACCAGTGCCATCCGAATCCCAGCCTGTTGAAGTGCCTGGACGGCCGACCGGGCATCCGTGTACAGCCTGAAGTGACTAGCCTCGGTTGCATCATGAATACGGGCCGCCTCCCTGGCCATGCTTCGGGACTGGATCCCGCACTGGGCGAGCGTGAGTTCCCAGACTTCCTCTCCAAGGCTGAACGTGTCCTTGGTGCCGTCCCAGAGTTCCGTCATGTACCGGTCTTTGTTGGAGGTCCAGATGTCGGAGTTGATCTGTTGCAATTGCCCCGGTTCCAAGCCTGGATGCAGTTCGCTGACCTGACGGCAAATCCCCATCAGCGTGGCCTGATAGCTGCTGTTGTCCAACAACGTACTGTCCAAGTCAAAAACAACGCTCGGCATCGTGCCCATGACCTCCACCTCCAAGATTGGCATCCGGTCTCGAAACCCTGGCAAACCGTACACAGCCGGGAGACGTGGGTTCAACTATCCGGGACCTGCATATCCGAGATCGCGAATTATCTGGTCCCGGCAATGCAGCGGAATGCGATGTCGAGGCGGGACGTTCAGGCGCGGCACCGTGCTCTGAAGTGAAACGGGCTCCAATGCGCACTTGCCCTCCGCACCTTAGGGAATTCCTTCCCGTAGGCTGAAGGCATTCCTGGCAAGCATTCCTGCATTCCGCCTGCCGGCAGTTCCAGTACCTGTGCGCATGTAGCATCCTGTGGCCTGCGACACGCTCAATGTTCACGTAACGGCATCCAAGGTGGCAGAACGTTGTTGGCAGTCGGGAGACCGAAATTGGCCTCCTGCAACTACCGGGGTTCCACCAGCACCTCTCCGGGATAGAACAGGAAGTCGGTCACCGACACTATCAAAACCCGGTCACAATCCATCGCGCGTGTCAGCCCATTGCAGGCATGCCATGGCCCGCGTGCTGGCCAATAGGGGCCATGGCGGTGGTCCCCGCATGTCGGCTCTGGCACCAGCGCGTCAGAGGTTGACCCTAGCTGCGTCCGAACGCCTTGGCCAAAGCCTTGCTGGAGAACTGGACGATGGTGGGCCGGCCATGTGGGCAGGTCAAGGGATTTCCGCAGTTGCCCAACTGTGTGAGCAGGGATTCCATTTCGTCAAAGCCGAGCGGCTGGCCCGCCTTGATGGCGCTCCGCTTGCAGATCACCCGGACCAGCCGTCGTTCCAATTCCTCGTGCACCAAGTCCCGATTGTCCGCCAGGCAGTCGAGCACCTCCCGCAACACGGCCCGCGGCGCACGGTCCGCGAGCAGCGCGGGCATGGCCCGCACCACGTAGGTCGAGCCGCCGAAGGCGGCGATGTCGAACCCCAAAGCCGACAGCAACCCCAGATGGGTGTCAATCAGACCGGCCATTTCGGTTCCGATTTCCAGGGTTTCCGGAACCAGGAGGGCCTGTCGGGAGCGCAGGTGCTCGTCCACCCGTTCACGGTCAAGCCAAGCCTCGTACAACACCCGCTCGTGGGCGGCATGCTGATCCACAAGCACCATGCCTGCCGATGTCTCCGCCACGATGTACATCTGTCCAACCTGCCCGATTACATGGAGAGGAGGCAAGTCCCCGACAACCGGTTCCACGCGATCGGGCTGCGCATCGTCCTTGCCGGCAACGGGCAGGCGACCATGCGGCCGGAGGTCAAGATCGACCCGGGGCAAATCCAGGGCCAGGCCCTCCGCGTTGGGTGCGGCCCCCTGCCACGGCCCTGCGGCGTCCTCATGGACCGACATGTCCGCCAACGGAGCGGCCTCCGGCACCTGCTGGTACGCGGCCAGGCTGTCCTCCACGGCATGCAACACGGCCGCAAACAAGGCCCTGTCCCGCAGGCACCGCACTTCTGCCTTGCGGGGATGGACGTTGACATCCAGCAGGACGGGATCCATTTCAATGAAGATGAGGCCAAAGGGAAACCTCCCGCCGGGCAGGCGTCCGTGACATCCCTGCACGACCGCCTGTGTCACCGACCGGTCCTGAATCCAGCGGCCGTTGACAAACACATCGATGTGGCCCCGGTTGGGATAGTGCAGCGTCGGCGGCGAAACAAAACCCGCTACCTTAATGTCGTGGCGCATTCCTTCCAGGGACAGGGCCTGACGTGCCAACTCGCGGCCATGCACCTCCAGCAGGACCTCCCGCACATCGCCGCGGCCGTGGGTCCGCATCAGCACCCGGTCGTTGTGACTGTAGGCAAATGCAACACCCGGCCAGGCCAGCGCATACCGCTGCATCATCCGGGACACGCGACCGGCCTCTGCCGTCGCGGACTTCAGAAACCGCTGTCGCACCGGCGCGTTGACAAACAACTGCTCAACCTGCAGGGTCGTGCCCTGCACGGCACCCACCGGGGCCTGGTCCTCAACCTTGCCGCAGGCAAACCGGAGACGACTGCCGGTGGCATCTCGTCGATGGCGCGACACCACGGTCACGTGGCTGACAGCCCCTATGCTGAACAGGGCCTCGCCCCTGAACCCCAGGGTTCGAATGCGATCCAGCCCATCCGAATCCGCCAGCTTGCTGGTGGCGTGGCGCTGGAACGCCAGCTGCAGCTCATCGGCGGAAATGCCGTCGCCGTCGTCCACCACGCGAATGAGTTCCAGGCCGCCGCCCTTGAGGGTCACATCCACATGGCGGGCATGGGCATCCAGCGAGTTTTCGACCAATTCCCGCACCGCATCGACCGGACGTTCAATGACCTCGCCGGCAGCAATGCGCGCCACGGTGGCGGCCGAAAGAGGCTGTATTGACATGTGCGGATTTTCGGACCCGAAGCGGAGACGAACAACCCAATTCCGGAAGGGGATGGCTCGGCAAGGCCGGCCAACTTCAACGCCGGGATTGAATGAAGATCATATAATGCGCCGCCTAGTCGGCAGGGGCCTCTTGCTGTCCGCCCCTCGCTGAACCAGTCACTTTAACGGGGACATGCCAACCGTGAATCAGTCCTTGGTCCCGTCCGATACTTTCGGTGTCAACCAAATCCGCAAGCAGTACCTGGACTTCTTTGCGGCGCGTGGACATCGGCCGGTAACCAGCAGCAATCTCGTGCCGGCCAACGACGACACGTTGATGTTTGTCAACGCCGGCATGGTCCAGTTCAAGGACGCCCTGCTCGGAGTGGAGACCCGACCCTACAGCCGCGCCGTCACATCCCAGAAGTGCCTGCGGGTCAGTGGCAGGCACAACGACTTGGACGAGGTGGGCCCCAGCCCCCGGCACCACACGTTCTTCGAAATGCTGGGCAACTTCTCCTTCGGCGACTACTTCAAGGAGGATGCCGTCAAGTTTGCCTGGGAACTGGTGACGGAGGTCTGGCAGCTGCCGGTCGAACGACTGTGGTTCAGCATCTACGAGGACGACGACGAGGCGGAAGAACTGTGGCGGGCCGTGGGGGCTGCGCCGGACCGCATCCGCCGCTTCGGCCGCAGTGAAAACTGGTGGTCGATGGGCGACACGGGCCCTTGTGGCCCCTGCTCGGAACTGCACTACTACTGGGGGGACCTGGACCAGCAGCACGCCAACGGCGTCAACCGCGACGACGAGTACCTGGAGTTCTGGAACCTCGTCTTCATGCAATATGACCAGAAGACCGCGACGGAACGCGTGCCCCTGGCCAACCCCGGCGTCGACACCGGATGCGGACTGGAACGCATCGCGAGCATCCTGCAGGGAGTCGAGACCACCTACGACACCGATGTCTTCCGCTTCCTGATGGACCGCATCCAACAACTGGCGGGAGCCTCGGACCAGCAGCGCCAAGACTCGTATGTGCCGTTCCGGGTGCTGGCCGACCACAGCAGAGCCGTCACCTTCCTCATATCCGACGGTGTCCTGCCGGGCAACGAGGGACGCAACTACATTACGCGCCTGATCCTGCGCCGGGCCGCCCGGTTCGGGCGCATGCTGGGCTTCCGGGAGCCCTTCCTGGCCCGCATGGTGGAAAGCGTGGTGGAAGAGATGGGAGAGCACTTCACGGAAATCCGGGATCGGCAGACCTTTATCTGCGATACCGTAACCGCCGAGGAGGAACGGTTCCTGCGCACGCTGGAAAACGGTCTTGGCCATCTTGAGGACATCGTGGCGGACGCTCGGGACACCGGCCGCACGGAAATCTCCGGTGCCCAGTCCTTCCTGCTTTGGGACACCTTCGGCTTTCCCCTGGACCTGACCCGGGACATTGCCCGCGAGCAGGGACTGACCGTTGACGAGGAGGAATACCGCAAGTTGGCGGCCGACGCCCGCGAACGAAGCCGCGCCCGGGCCAAGTTCATGGACGGCGGGAGCCACGCGGGCTACCGGGACCTAAAGACCCGGCTGACCGATGCCGGCAGCCTGCCGCCGGAAGGCGTAGTCCACCTCATCTACGAGTCGGCACCCGATCCGGCCACAACGGTCTTGGCGCTGCTGCGGGACGATGAGCCGGCAGCGACGGTGAACGAAGGCGAACGCGTTGAAGTCGTTACCGCGGCCACGCCCTTCTACGTGGAATCCGGCGGCCAGGTCTCCGACTCCGGCCGCATTCGGTCGAGCGACTACGCGTCCTGGGAAATCACCGTGGACGACATCCAGCGTCCCGTGTCGGGACTGCTGGTCCACCGGGGCACGGTGCGTCGGGGCAGTCCGACGGTCGGGGATGCCGCGGTGTGCGAAGTCGATCGGACGCGCCGCCGGCGCATCGAACGCAACCACACCGCCACCCACCTTTTGCACGCCGCCCTGCGGGCGGTCCTGGGCGAATCGGTCCACCAGGCCGGCTCCCTGGTGGCACCGGATCGCCTTCGGTTCGACTTCACACTGCAACGGGCCATGACCTCCGAGGAAGTGGACAAGGTCGAACAAATGGTGCGGTCCGTGGTTTTGGCCGATGCACCGATCAAACTCAGTTGGGAGTCCCATGCCGCAGCGGTGTCCGGCGGGGCCATGGCACTGTTCGGCGAGAAGTACGAGGATACGGTGCGCGTGGTGCGCATCGCGGCGGACGGCTTTGAAAGCCAGGAACTCTGCGGCGGCATGCACCTGGACCGCACCGCCGCCGTGGGGCCGTTCTACATCATCGGCGAGGGCAGCAGCGCAGCCGGTCAGCGTCGCGTCGAAGCCGTAACCGGCGAGGCGGCCAATGCCTGGGTCCGGTCGGTCCTGGAACGAACCCACCAGGTGGCCGACGCACTCAAGACCCAACCCCACCAAATCGTGGAAGCCGCCGAAGCCCTCTCCCGGCGCGTGCAGGAATTGCGGCGCGAGCTGGAACAGGCCCGCCGGGAAAGCGCACTGGACGACATCGACCAGCTGGCCCAAACCTCGATCGTGCTCGGTGAAGTGCCGTGCGTGTTCGGTCAGGTCCCGAACCGGGACGGGGACACCTTGCGCGAGATGTGCGACCACCTTCAGAACCGGCTCGGAGACAGTGTCATCGCCCTGGGTTCGGCCACCGACGGGCGCCCCTTGCTGGTCGTTGCCGTGTCCCGCGGCCTGTCGCAGCGAGGCCTGCACGCCGGAGCGATGGTCAAGCAGGCGGCTTCGGCCATTGCCGGAGGTGGAGGGGGCCGCCAGAACATGGCGCAGGCCGGCGGCCGAGACCCGGCCGGCCTGCCGCAGGCCCTGGACATGATTGCCGAGGCGGTGCGCGAGCGCACCGCGGCCTGACCCAACCCCGATCCTGTCCCGATCCGCGCCGCCAAGACACGAAACCCTGCCACCATTCCAACCAACCCGTGCACACCACCGTTGTTGTCCGCGACACCAGCCGCCTGGCCGATGTGCTCCAGGCCGTGTCAGACGCGGCGGGTACCGGGCTCCTGGTGGAGCTCCACTCCATGCCCCCAGGTGCGGACCTGGCGGAGTGGTGCCTGGCGCTGACCCATCGAGCCCGTATCCGCGGTCTACCCGTTGCCTATGTCACGGCGGGCCGCCTGCCCCAGGCAACCGCGCACCGGATCCGCGGGAACAGGTTCCAATCGGTTGCCGAAGCCGAGCGCTGGCTCGCCACGGCGCGCGCAGCGCACCCCCTCCCCAACGGGGCCACCATCCCCCGGGGTTCCCCCGGCAATTCCCGGGTCGCTCGGAGCCGTGCTACGGTCCTCTCCCAAACACCCGGGAGCCGGATCCGCAGCCTGTTCGGAGCCGCCGTGTTCTGCGCCATTGCGGGATCGGCGCTCTGGCTGTTTCTGTCCCATGTGCAGCCGAGCGCGACATTGACGGTGGCTCCGTCCTCCCATGTACTGGAGCTGGACGTCCCCATGTCCGCCAGCCTGTACGCCCAGACCGTGGACAACGACACCGGTCTGGTTCCGGCCACCTGGATCTCCGTCTCGCACGAGGTGGTGGGCACGACGGAGACCACGGCGGTCACCAGGGAACCCGTGGACAAGGCGCGGGGCTACCTTGCCATCACCAATCTGGGCACGGAGGGATTCACCATCCCGGCGGGCACCCAGGTGCAAACCGGTACCGGCGACGCCATTCCCTTCGTAACCCTCGCCGATGCCATCCTGGCGGGCGGATCAGGCCTGCAGACGCTGGTCGAAATCGAAGCCGTCGAGGCCGGCGAGGAAGGCAATGTCCCGGCCAACAGCATCAACACGATCACCGGCGGCTGGGCCCGGCGCGTGCGCATTGCCAATCCCAGCGATCTGGTGGGCGGCACCTCCGAGGAGCGGTTTGCCGTGTCCCAGCGCGACCAGGACTACCTGCGCGATGTGCTGCTGGCCGATGTCCGCGGCAAGGCCCTGACCATTTTGGCACCCGAGGTTCCGCCCAACGCCTGGCTGCCCAGCGAAACCGTCTCGGTTTCAATTCAGTGGACCAACACCGAACTGTTCAACGGGGAAGTGGCCGACGAACTGACCCTGACGATGATGGTGCTGGTCAGCGGACTGGCCGTCCAGACCAGCGACCTCGTGGACTTTGTCCTGGCCAGGCTGGAGGCCGAAACCCCGCCGCGGGCCCTGATTGATCCGGACAGCTTGGACTTCCACCTCGAATCCGGGACCGTCAACGCGGGCACCGAGCTGGCCTTCACGGTCAGGACCAGGGCCCGATACCTCCAGGCACCCGACCGGCAGGTCCTGCGAACCACGCTGGCCGGCACACCGCTCGCGGACCTCGACCGCAAAATGGCGGAACTGGACATTGAGGAACCCTGGCAAGTTCACATTTCCCCGCCCGAGCGCGAAGCCCTGCCATCCCTGTCGCACCGCATCCGGGTGGAAACCAGTTGGCCGGCCGCCTCGGCCTCGGACAGCTGATGGCCCCGGAACTGAAGCCGCGCCTGATGGCCGTGGATGTGGGCCTGACCAAAATCGGCATCGCCTTGAACGATTCGCTGTGGCTCGGCGCCACGCCCCTGGAGGTGATGACCCGGACCAGCCGGAAGGCGGACTTCGCGCACCTGTGCCGCCTGCTGGACCGGCACGAAGTCGCTTCCGTGATCTGCGGCCTGCCCGTCTCCGACCACGGTGGCGGCGAAACCGACCGGACCGCCTATGTCAGGGAATGGGCACGACGCTGGATGCAGGCTCAGCGGCACTGGCTCGAGCAGGCCCGGCCCGTAATCTTCTGGGATGAACGCTGGACCACCGCGGCGGCCAAAATCACACAGCGGGAGGCCGGCCGCCGCGGCCCGGAGGATGCTGTGGCAGCAGCCTTGATCCTCGAGGCCTACATGCGGGCACGGGAACGGTCCGACCCGCGCGAATGGGGACGCATCGATCCCTAGAACCGATGTTCGGCACCGCCCGGCAACGCCGGCACATGCGCGTCCGCAACCGTCAATACACGGAGCGCGTCCGCCAGGCTTCGCGTGGGGGCAACTCCCTCCATTCCGTCACTCAAACCTGGCGCTGGATGCTCAGGGCCGCGGTGCTCGCAGGCCTGGTCGCGTTGCTTCTGTGGAGCCGCGGCGTGGCACTGGCCCACCTGGATCGGCAGGCGGCGAACGCGGACCGGCCAAGCCGAACACTGCTGGACATCCACCAGGCCGCCTCGGCCTTGACCCCGGACAACATCGAACACTGGATCCTTTCCCTCAGTCTTGAGCTGCAGGCGGATCGCCTGTTGGTCCCCCCCGGTGGCGACCCGCGGCCGCGGCCGTTCGAAATTGGCCTGGGCGAACCGGCCCTGTACATCGCCTACCGCCTGGAGAACGAGGGGTTTGTGACGGATGCCGAGCTGTTCAATCTCTACCTGCGGGTCCAGTTCCTCGACCGCTATCTGGAAGCCGGCAACTACATGCTGTCGGAGACCATGACCATCCCCGAACTGGCGGAGGCCCTCAACGCGCCCAGCTACGAAGAGGACCTGGTGACGTTGCTGGAAGGCATGCGCATCGAGGACTTCGCCGAGGTGCTTGAGGCCAACTACATCATCTCCGCCCGCGAATTCCTGGATGCCGTGCGGGATCCCAGGTCCATGGAGATATTCGACGACTACGACTTCCTGGCCGACCTGCCGACCGACGCCAGCCTCGAGGGCTACCTGTTTCCCGACACCTACCGCTTCCCCGTGAACGCCGATCGCGTTGAAACGGTCGTGGCCAAATTCCTGGACAACTTCGACCGCAGGCTGGGAGAGCGGGGCCTGACCGCCGAGCCGGCCCTGACACCCCGGGAAATCGTGACCCTGGCCAGCATTGTCGAACGGGAAGCCGTGGTGGCCGAGGAAAGGCCCTTGATTGCCAGCGTGTATCTCAACCGCCTCTCGGGACTATGCCGGGACGAGGTCCGCGGCCCTTACCTGGAATCGGATCCGACAGTCCAGTATCCCCTCGGCAACGCCGCCGACGGCTGGTGGCCTGCCATCACGCTGGACGACTACGACCGCGTGCAGTCGCCGTACAACACGTTCCAGAACCAGGGCTTGCCTCCCAGTCCCATTTCCAACCCCGGACTCAGTTCGCTGGACGCGGTCCGCAGCCCGGCCAACAGCATCTACTGCTTCTTCCACACCACCGGGGTTGACGGCACGCACGTGTTTGCCGCCACGTATGCCGAGCACCAGCAGAACACCATCCGCTATGGCCGGTGACATGGGAGCGGGCACGCCGTTGCAACGTCACCACCGGCTGCAGGACTGCCGCGGAATTGTCCGTCGGAATACAAGCCAAGCAGCCTGAATTCCTGCCTCCCGGTGGACTCGGTCAGTGATCCGCGCGGGCTGCGGCAGAGAATGGTCCGAGCGATCCGACCTCGCCCGCCAACGCGGCGGCTGTCGCCTGCACCAGCAGTCCGTGTTCGGCGGCATGCATCCGTTCCGTCAAGCCCTCCAGGGTGTCCCCTGCGCGGAGCGGCACCCGGACAACGCGGATGACGGGGCCGGTGTCCACCCCCTCGTCCGGTACCCAGTGCACCATCGCACCTGTTTCCCGGATCGTCCCCTCCCGCCAGGCCGTGTAGGCCCGTTCAATGGCGTGCAGCCCTGGAAATGCCCCGGGGAGTGCAGGATGGAGGTTGACCACCTTCCCGGGAAACCGATCCAGAAAGGCGCGGGTCAGAAGCCGCGTCCATCCCGCAAGCACAATCAGGTCGGGACGCGAAGCCGCCACACAGCACGCCAATTGTTGGTCGTAGGTTGCCCGCGATCCACCGCAGGCCCGGTGTTCCGACCAGGACAGGACCTTGGCGGGGATCCCATGCCGACGGGCGCGTTCCAAGCCAAAAACCGCGGCTTTGCTGGAAACGACAAGGCCCACTTCCGCCTGCAGCCGATGGGTGCCACACGCCTCGAGCAGCGCCTCCAGATTGGAGCCGTTCCCCGAAATCAGAATCGTTAACCGCTTGACCTTGGACACAGACTCATTCCAATCGGACTCCCGAACCCGGTTCGAGCCGTCCCATAATGCAGGCATCGCCCAGCAAGTCCACGGCAGCCCGGGCCCGGTCCGGCGGCAGCGACAGCACCAGGCCAATGCCCATGTTGAACACGCGGTACGCCTCGTCGCGCGACATGCCGCTCCAGTCGACCAGCTGACGGAAAACGGACGGGGGGCGCCAGGCGTTCGTGTCGACCACGGCACCCAAACCGTCGGGCAACAGGCGTCCGACGTTGCCCTGGAAACCGCCGCCCGTAATATGGGCGATGCCCGCCGGCGCCAACCCCTCGGCCCGGAGCGCAGCCATGTCCGCGGCATAGGAGCGGTGCGGCGCCAGCAAGGCGTCCGCCCAGCTGGCGCCGCCCGGTTCCACAGGCAGGTTCAGATCCCGATCCTCCATGACCGACCGGATCAGGGTGTAACCGTTCGTGTGGGGGCCGCTGCTCGCCAGCCCCACCAGGAGGTGTCCGGACTTCATCCGGTCGCGTCGGGGCAGGGCGTCGGCGGCATGGACGGTCCCAATCAGCGTGCCCACGAGTTCGAAAGTGCCGGGGCGGTAGACATCGGGCATCTCCGCGGTCTCGCCCCCCACCAGTTCGCAGCCGCTCTCCGCACAAGCCCGCCGCATGCCATGGACCAGCAAGGCCACCGTCCCCGGATCTGTCCGG
>CAZMKQ010000125.1:0-13761 GCA_964566955.1 uncultured Caldilineaceae bacterium
TCGACGGCTGGGTCTGGGACGGGGCCGGCGGCCACAAGAGCGGGGATGTGCAGGCCCTCCCGGCAGCGCAGGTGGTGCAGCCGCCCTACGCGCCCGAACTGAATCCGGTGGAGCGCTTCTTCCAGGAGCTGCGCCGGGCCTTGGGGGACCGGGTCCATCCGACCCTGGAGGCCAAAAAGGAAGCCTTGGAACCGATCCTGAGGGCTTGGCAGACGGACCCGGCGCGGGTGCGGCAACTGTGCGGCTGTGGGGCTGGATCCGGGACACCCTGACGGCCCTGGCCGACGATACTCCAGTAACTCAATCGTGATGGATTGGTATAAGCCCCACTCAGTAGTCGTTTGCCTGCACCTGCCAGCACAGGATGCCGAGTGCGCGCCACCAGTGGACCGACGACGTGCGGTCGTCGAGCACGAGGTCGGGCTTTGTTCCGCAGGCGGCCAGCTACCGGCCCTTGACGCGGCGCACCGATCCGCGGTCGGTGACGGCGCGCGTATGTTCCGGGCGGCCGGTCCAGATCTCGACCCGGTGGTGCCGCATCCACAACTGGCGCAGGAACTCGGCCGCCGGCTCGAACACCGGGTCGTCGCCGCAGAGGGCGAAGTCGGCCGCATAGTCGTCGCTGGGCGGGTTCTTGCCGGGATCGCCGCAACGGGTTTCGGTGTGCCTACGCTGTGCCCGCGCCGCACGCGACCTACATTTTATGGATCCGGTCCGCCATCCGGTGCCAAATGTACAATTCCGGTCGGTGGATTCGCCCCCAACCTTCTTGAACACACCATCTCAGGGATGCGTGTTGCCTGGAATCCCTGTCCGCGGACAGTCAGAGTTCTGAGAGTTTCCGACAATTTGATGCGGGGCACATCCGTGGTCGGTTCTTGATAGACATATAGGGGTTTTGCATTGCCCGATACCCACACCGCCCTCAATACATTCGCCGAACCGGCTCCTGAACAACCCCTGGGCTTCGACTTCGACGATGGAACCGGTCTCCGCGTAGCCTACGCCCGTTTTGAGTCGGAGGCCAAGTTTGCCTGGTCCCTGTTCGACGGTTACGACCGCATTCGGATCCTTACCTACTCGGCGGGAGTGAGCGCCATCGTCAGGCTGCTCGACAGACACGCGTTCAATGATTTCGAGTGTGTGTTCGGGTGCGAAAGCACTCTGCATACGCTGAAGGAGATCCTGGCCTTTCAGAAGGTTGCCGTTGACGACACCCGGGCTGCGATTAAGAACCTGTCTGATGAGCGCCATGCCTTCATCCTCGGCCGCGTCAGGGAAGGCCAAGCGCGGTTCCGCGTACTGCGCAAGCAGATAGCCCATGCGAAGCTGTACCTGCTTGAAAACAGCAAGTCCGGAGAACGACAAACTCTCGTCGGATCGGCAAATCTGTCCGAAACGGCCTTCGGGGGCCGCCAGTCGGAGACGCTGGTGTGCTTTGACAACGATCCTTCTGCCTGGGACCACTACCTTGGCCAGTACAAGGCCATCAGGGACAAGGCATCCGATGAGATACCGTTGCCGCCCGATTGGGTGGAACAGGCGGAAATAGCACTCCAGGAAGTTCCCGTTCTCAACCCCACCGAGCACGCGACCCTTGTGCTCGACTCGGGTGAAACGAACCCTCGGAAAGACAACATCATTTCCATCGACGTTCCCTCTCAGATAGAGCGGATTGAGAAGGTGAAGGCGACGATTCCGCCCGTGGTGGCACGCCTTATTCCACCACCCCGCAAGGGCGTGCAACGGATCACCCCGGAACTGAAACACCGGATTGTCAAGGAGTCCAGCCGCATCCGCATTGTGCAATCCGAAGAGGAAGCCGACCATCGCGAACTATCCATCGACAGGGATACGGGGACTGTTCTGCTGTGCGGAGAGACCTTCGCCTTGACGGTGGACCGGGCCGCGGCTCGGAGGGACGCGCAGCTGCTGGTTGAATTCTTCGGGAACTATGATGGCACCTTTGAGGGCGGCATGGGCGTGGCAAGACTGCAACGGGACTACTTCATTCTCTGGTCCTGGCTCTACTTCACCCCCTTCATGTGCGAAATGCGAACACAGGCCCTGCATGATGGGGACATATTCCGGTTTCCCTTGTTCGCCATCGTGTACGGCAAGCCGTCCTGCGGCAAGTCCAGTTTGATTGACACTCTGATGACTTCGATGTTCGGCAAGGCCTGCAATGTTGACAAGCGCGAGTTCACCAAGAGCAAACTACGCATCATCCAGCACTCCTACAAGCGCTTCCCCGCCGTGTTCGACGACATCGGCAGGAAAGCCATGCGCGATCACGGCGAGGATGCAATCAAGGATGAACTTTCCCCTCTGCCCGCCGAGAACCCCTGTTTCGTGCTGTCGATGAACCAGGAGTTCAAGGCGTTCACCGACCAGATCGTCAAACGCAGCCTCATGACCTACACAACAACGGCACTGCCGTCCTACAAGGAGGATCTGCGGCACGATCTGCATCTGAAGATTCGCGATGTGCGGCGGGAACTCTCCACACACCTTTACCGGGAATACCTGAGAAGAGTACTCGCCAGCCTTGACACAACGCCGCGGCCCGACGACTGGCTTGCGTTGTCCTCGGACATCCTCTCCGGCACGATCTGCGATCTGCTGGATGGTGATCCTCCCGATTGGTGCAAATCCATAAGTTGGAACGACTACGCCAACAAGCGCCATGAACGGGTCAAGTCCCAAATTGAGCATTTGTTGAGGCCGGTAGCACGGATGAAGAAGGAGGGCGATAAGGCCACCGGCTGGATACTGGAAGGCGACAAGGTGATCGTAGTTGAGCAAACCAACACTTTCGGCAAGCGCGAGTTTGACTGGGAGAATGTCCCCTCCACACTGATCGACGACAATGCCAGCGTCGGCGGCCGGACAGTATTGAACCGCACCGAACTGGAAGATTTCCTGGGACGAACCTTGATCGGGCGGCAGGGTGGCTTTCTGAAGCGAGTAGGTCTTGCAAGAAGCTCGTGAACGGCATCCGGTACATGCTACGGGACTGCTTCCAGTGCTTGGTATCACGGTCACGGCCGCTTTTTCCAGGTCTGGGTCCTTCTCCCGCAACAGGACGGGCAACCTAACGCAACCCGCGAAACTGCAGGGAGGGACGCAAAATCACCGATTCGAGGTGGGCCCACCTGCAAAACCCTGGACTTTGGAAACTCCCTGTTGGTCGGTCCGGCCCTTCGTGGGGGCGTTCGGTTAGCTCGACTTTGTACAACCTATGGTTCGGACAGTTTTTGAGGTTGGCACCGGTATTGGACACCGGTTGGGAGGCCGGCTTCAGGGGCCGGAGGGGCCCGTTTCCAGAGGGGGTGCCCGGCGCCACGGGTGATCCGCCGCGATGCCGTGGCCGGCGGCCTCCGATTGGACGCCATTTCGACCCGCGGCCGACCACGTCTCAAATCGCTGGTACATGGCCCGTTCGTGGTAGCGGCGCTTGATGTGGTGCAGTGAAAAACGGTCCAGGGGCCGGTCTCGGGCCGCCCGCGCCTGCAGGCGCATCCAGCAATAGGCGGCGAACACCAGATTGAAGTGGAAGTGCAGCTTGGCCTGGGCGCGGGCCTGACAGTCGTGCAGGCCGAGGTGCTGCTTGGCGTCCCGAAAGACGAATTCGATTTGGAAGCGCGCCCGGTAGAGACGGACCAGGCGGGTGGGTGCCAGTTGCGTGTCGCGGCTGTACAGCCGCACCCCCTCCACCGCGGTCGGGTCGGCCCCGTGCGGCAGGATGTACACCACCTGCAGCCAGCCCTGCCAGGCGCGGCTGTGCAGGACCCCGTGTTACAGGTCCAGGGCCTCCTCGGGCCAGGGGGTGCAGTCCAGGCGCGCCGGTGCGTGCCGGTCGAAGCAGCCGTCGAACTGCCGGCGCCGGCCGGGCCGCCGCGGGTGCGGTCCGGTGTAGGCATGGCGCCATACGAAGTCGCGGCGCAGGCGGCCCACGGCCTGCAGGTCCAGGGCCTGCACCCCCTCGACGAAGGCCCGGTGGCTGTAGCCTCCGTCGGCCACCACCCA
This sequence comes from uncultured Caldilineaceae bacterium, assembly GCA_964566955.1. Classification (GTDB taxonomy): domain Bacteria; phylum Chloroflexota; class Anaerolineae; order Caldilineales; family Caldilineaceae; genus Bin34. The sequence goes on from CAZMKQ010000125.1 coordinate 4,030, forward strand.
GCGCACGCCGAGATAGGCCCCGGCCGCCTGCGCCTCCCGCAGCAGCGCCAGGGCTGTTTCCACGTGCCGGCTCCGCCTCCGTCCCGTCCCGGCTCGGCGACTGACGCGCATAGAGGGGAAAGGCACCTTGACAAGGGTATTTGCACATATGTTCAAGGGTCGCAATGTCAATAATTGGGGCTTGATTGGGAGCCAACGACCTCTTGGAGTGTCTGGTGAGCGTAAACCGTCTGGGAATTCGGATCGGTCCAGCCCCGTTGGCAGCCATCTTGGGTTCAGCGTGTCCCAGGACAGGGAATCGGGACGGAACGATGGCTTGATGGGGGCAAAACAAGCCGTTTGATTGTGCGCAATTTTGTGCAAATACCCTTGTCAAGATACACCCCCTAGGGCCTCGATCCGGGGTCCCCAACGCCGTTCCAGGATCTCGTCGATGGCCCAGTGCAGCGGTCCCGTCGGCACCAGGTGTTGGACCAACTGCCCCAGCAGCGCCCAGCTGATCTCCAGGGACGACCAGGAGGCCCGGCTGAGGACATGGGGGTAACGGGTCCAGTCGCCCTCCGCCTGCAGGCCCAGCGCATACAGGGCCGAGGTCACCGTGCGCCGCCCGGGGGCCAGAATGACCCCTGTCAGCAGGATCTGCACCTTGCGCCAAGTGCGGGCGTCAAAGAGCGATGCGAAGGATGACTGCAGCGATATAATGGGGTCGGGCAGGCTGGGCATGATGAACCTCTGATTGTGATTTGGTTCATTCTGCCAGCCTGCATTCTCCGTCCTGTTGCGACCTCAAGTTGTACAAAGTCGAGCTAAGGACAGCGCGAGGATTGTGAAGACAATGATCACGGATGCCCGGGCCATCGCGTAGCACAGTGTGTTTTGCTGGAAGCGAGCGGGTTTCTGCTCGCGGAGGCCGATGAAAGCCTATACATACATTCCCGTGTGCCTGTCGCCACAGGTGGCTCGGACCAAGATCAACGAGATTGAAACAGTGCCGAGTCTGAAATCCGAGGCCGAGCCAGCCCGCGAACTTGTTCGGACGGGATTGCGCTGGACTTGGGTGACCATTGAGGAGATCAATGCCAACGAACTGTTGCCTAAACTCGGCACAGGTCTTTCAATGCGGATATTGTGGTCGGGGTTTCATGGCTCGGCCCGGGCCTTGATGGTGGTGTGTCAAGGCGAATGAACCGCCACCAACCGTGGAAAGCGGGACTCCGAGACCGCGTTTGGCTGCAGTTTGTAGTCCGACAGACACCCGCAGCGGGAATTCGGTGGAGCACGTTCCTTCCTGTCGTAACCTGATTGCGGGTGCGGGATTCATCGAGAGTCTTTGCTGTCAGGGGCGTTGAACTTCGTACAGGTACCGACAACCGGTTGCGTTCCATGTATGCCGAGCCAAGGCCCAGACCCCATCGGCCCCGGCGGGGGTGCCTGCCAAGACCCTATTCCTTGGGTTGCGGCCTGACGCTCATGGCGGCTGTATTCCTGCTGGGGCTCACAGCCATCTGGTATCTGAAATACAGCGAACTCAGGGTGGCCACATCCAGACGTCAACCAGTTGCGGCGGCCAAACCTGAACCGGCTCTGGTGTCTTCGTCAGGGTACATTTGTCGCGAGGTGCAACCGGGATTGATCAGGGCAGTGCAGCAGGTGGGATTGGTTCCTCGCAATCCTGATCAGCAGTGGGTGTTGCTTCTGGACCGGGAATTTGCGTTGGATTGGCTCGTGGACACCGGTCCGCAACGGGATGATGGGTGGATGCCGATAGAGGGCATCGTCAATCTCTTGGCGGTACCGAAGTACGCAGGACCGGGCAGGCCAAGCTCAACCACATACATGCTGGGACTCGTGGCGTACAACGCGCACACCGGTCAATTCAAGGTTGATCCTCAGGCGTTTGCTGCATTCGTTGCTGCAAGTGCCCCATTCAGGGATTGTCCACCCGAGGTGTATGCCGAACTGCGTGCTGCGGCAATGGTCGACATACCGTCGTTGCCGGATGGTTCGGCATCGGCTGCGGTTGGCTGGAACGGGATTGTCAACGCCACTTCAAACCTCCGTACCGGGCCGGGTACCGGCTTTCCCGTATTTCGGATCCTTCCGGCGGGTACCGAAGTTGTCGTGGTTGGGATAAGCGATGATGGAGAGTGGCTTGAATTGGATGGCGGCAACTGGATTTCCCGTCCCCTGATAATTCGTGAGAGCGACGGATTGGCATCTGGACCCTCGGAAGCCGGGAATCCTGGTGCCAACTCCTCTACAGAGCCAAAGGCCGCGACGGGTCCGGCACCGGCCGGCCGTACTTCAGCCACAGTCAATGCCACTGCGGATGGCTTGTCCGCATCCTTGTCCGAAGCGGAACTGCAAGAACTGCGGTTATACATGCTGGACCTTATCAATCGGGAGCGTACCCAGAGGGGGCTTGCACCGGTGGATCTTGCCTTCAACGAGGGTGCCCAGCGCCATGCGGATGATTTGGCCGCCAACGGCTACCTGTCGCACTGGAACCTGCGCGGCGAGACCCCGTACATGCGCCACACCTGGGCTGGGGGCCACGACTATAGTGCCGAAAACGCGCACTACACAGGCTACTTGGACTTGGCGGCCCCGGACGGATACTGTCTCCCGACAATCTCCAAGCAGGAAGTTGAGGCCGTGATGAATAGCCTCATGGATAGCCTCGGCCATCGGGACAACATTCTCTGGCCTCTCCACCGCGAAGTGAACATCGGCCTTGCCCAGAGCTGTCAGGTAATAGCGGCAACACAGGTGTTCGAGGGGGAGTATGTTCGGTTCAGCCAGCCGCCGGCGTTGGCGAGAGGACGGCTTGTCTTGGCGGGGCAGGTCGTGCCGGAGGTGCAACTGAACGACCAAACCCATGTCCTAATCAGATGGGATCCCCCGTTGGCCGAGTACACCAAGGGGCAGGTTGCCCAGACATACTGCTATACAGTCGGAAAGCCAATCGCATCCATCCACCGGCCTTTGCCTCCCGGATTCACATGGCAGGGCGGGGACAGTCAAGCGGTGGACTGGGAACGCTGTCCAGCACCGTGGGATGCCGATCCGAATCTGCAGCTTCCAGCTAACAAGGCCGAGATTGAACAGCTAAGTCGACGCATCAAGCAGGGATATCGGATTCAAGAGATGGTTGACTTGGCAATGGTGACGGCCGAAGTCTGGCAAGTGGAATTGGGCTTTTTCCGGATTGAAGCCGACTTGACTCATGTCGTCCAAGTTCATGGACCCGGCATCTACACCGTGGTCCTGCAGAGCATGGCCGCCGGAGAGACACAGGCACTCACCGCCTATGCCATTGAGGTGGCCGGATAGGATGTCCACCCAGGGCAAACGCAAAGTCGCGTGGGGAGGGTGAATCGGGGCTGTTCGGGTCCAGTCCCGCGGCCTTGACTTGATCGATTTGTACAGAACGAATCGATCTGAATATCAAGATAATTCCGCACATATAACGCATGTGCAAGGGAAATGTCCCCGCCGAGATGGATATCTTGCGACGGACGGCGTTGAACATGATGTGGACGGTTCAGCAGAATTTCGGACCGAATTTGTCCATCGGGCTACGGCACGACCAGATCGGACACCACCCGTGGATTCTGGTCCCCATCCTGGCCTAATCTCGACTTTGCGTTTGCCCTGGATGTCCACCCCCTTGAGATGGAGCAGTTGCACGAGTGCGGAGCTTGATATGGCGCTACACAACAGGTTCCAAGTACCGGAGGGAGCTATGTCGGCCGTACGGTTCCAAGCCCCAGGGATGTCGGCGTGTATGTGGTTGACATCACAGAAGGAGTTGCGTACACCTGCTTCTGTCTGGAAGCTTCGGGGTATCCGCACGCGGGGTTTCAATCGTTACAGACAGCCTTTCAAGCGGTGGTGGTTGTCCGGCATGTTCGGGACGCGGCAGTGTCTACACATCTGGTGCCACCGTTCCCTCAGGCTGTCAGCAATGCCATCCCAGCCTCTGGTCAAAGTTGTCGTGTACCCAGGGCGATTGCATCTAAATTGGTTGGGCTGAGGGGGTAGACACAGGACTACCATGGGCGATTCCGGATTCAGCCTGCGGAGAACCCCTCATGGACCGCCCGATGCCTGCGTCCCTGGTCGCGATCCTGGACGCCCTGGAGGAGCCCCGGATCGACCGGACCCAACTGCATCCCCTGACGGACATTCTGGTACTGTTGGTGCTGGCCGTGATCTGCGGCACCGACAGCTTCGTGGCCATTGCCCTCTTCGGCCAGCTCAACGAAGAGTGGCTGTGCACCTTCCTGGCATTGCCGCACGGGACCCCCTCGCACGACACGCTGGGGCGGGTCTTGGCACGGCTGGATGCGCGCGGGTTCGAGGAGGGCTTCCGTGACGGGGTGCAGGAGGCCTTCGAGCTGACCGCGGGCCAGGTCGTGCCCGTCGACGGCCAGAGCGTGCGCGGCTCCCACGACCGGGGGCGCGGCCTGGGGCCCCTGCATCTGGTCAGTGCCTGGGCCCGGGCCAACCGCCTGGTCCTGGCCCAGACGGCGGTGGCCGACAAGTCCAACGCAAGCACGGCCATCCCGGAGTTGCTGCGCATGTTGTGCCTGAAGGGCTGCATCGTGACTCTGGACGCTATGGGTTGCCAGAAGGCGATTGCGCACCAGATCCGGTAGTAGGGGGCCGACTACGTGCTATGCGTCCGGGACCACCACAAGGGCCTTCACGCACGCCTGGAGGACACCTTCGCCCGGACACTTCGCCGACTCCACGACTATGCGGACACGGTCGGCAAGGACCACGGGTGCATCGAAATCCGTCGCTGCTGGACGACCGGCGACCCCGCCCTGCTCGCCCATGCCGACCCCGACCGTGCGTGGTGCGACTTGGCCAGCCTGGTCTGGGTCGAGTGCGAACGGCGCATCGGCGACCGGGTCACGACCGACATCCGCTGCTTCATTTCCAGCCTGCCGCCCAAGGCCCGGCTCCCGCTGCAGGCGGTGCTGCGCGGGCACTGGGCCATCGAAAACGCCCACCACTGGGTCCTGGACGTGGCCTTCGGCGAGGACGACAGCCGCATCCGCACGGGGTATGCCGCCCACAACATGGCCATCCTCAAGCGCATCGCCCACAACCTCCTGCGGCAGGACCGCACCCTGAAGGTGGGCATCGCCCACAAGCGGCGGGCAGCGGGCTGGGACAAGAACTACCTGTGCCAACTGATGGGCCTCAAGCCCAAACCCATTTAGATGCAATCTCCCTGTCCCCTGATTGCAAGAGCCGGTGTCCGAATCAGGTCGGTGGTACACTGTGGCTTCTCCAGGGGTGTCCGATGCGACGGACTGAGAACTCGGCTGCCAGCCGAGTGACCCTTTTGAACCTGATCTGGGTAATGCCAGCGTAGGGAGGGAATTCCAGCCAAACGCCAACCTGCCCGGAACGGAGCAGGTTTTTTTGTTTGCAATGAGGGATTCCCACCATGAACACCCACAACCTTTTCACCTCCGGCCTGCGTTGGCTCGGGGTGTTGTGCGCAATGGCTGCGGTCGTTGCCTGTAGTCCTTCCGGAGAATTGCTGATCGTGCCGCCTCCTGCAGAGCCGGTCTCGCTGGTGCTGGCCAGTCACGATTCCTTCAATATTTCGGAGGATGTGCTGACCGAGTTCGAGGAGGCCCACAATGCGGATGTTGTCTATCTGGCCCTCGGGGACGCCGGTGAGACGCTCAACAAGCTGATTCTGAGCAAGGAGGCTCCGTTGGCCGATGTGGTCTTCGGCGTGGACAACACGTTCCTGAGCCGGGCCCTGGCAAACGACCTCTTCGTCCCGCACGAGTCGTCCCTGCTGGACGGCATCGCGGATGAACTGAAACTGGATCCGGAGTTCGGGTTGCTGCCGGTCGACTTCGGCTATATCAATCTGAATGCCGACAAGGCTTGGTTTGCCGACCGGGGGCTTGCGCTGCCGGAACGCCTCGAAGATCTGACCAAACCCGAATACGCAGGTCTGCTGGTGGTGCAGAATCCGGCCACATCCTCCCCCGGCCTGGCGTTTTTGCTGGCCACGGTCAGCTACTTCGGCGAACCGGCGTGGCTGGATTTCTGGTCCGGTCTGCTCGCGAATGACGTTTTGGTCACAGGGGGCTGGAGCGAAGCCTACTTTGATCACTTCACCGTGGGTTCGGGCGGAGCCGGGTCCCGACCCCTGGTGGTCAGTTACTCGACCAGTCCCCCGGCCGATGTGTTGTATGCCTCCGACGGCCGCACCGAACCCGCCAGCGTCAACCTCAACCTGCCGTTGGCCACGTTCCGCCAGATTGAATTTGTCGGAGTCCTCCAAGGCACCCGACATCCCGACTTGGCCAAGGCTTTTGTGGATTTCATGTTGGATGTGCGATTTCAGGAGGACATCCCCCTGAACATGTTTGTCTACCCCGTCAATCAGGCTGTCGGTCTGCCCGATCTGTTTGAGCAGTTTGCCGAAGTGCCGGCCGATCCGGCTCCCATGGCTCCGGAGAACATCGACGCCCACCGCCGCCGATGGATCGAGGAATGGACCTCCATGATGTTGAATTGACATAAATTGGCTGAGCCAATCACACAGCGAAGTTCGATGAACGGGCGGCTTCGGGTCCTCGCGTGGGCCCTGCCGCCGTTCATCTTTTTGGGAGCATTCTATTTTTTGCCGTTGGTCCGCATTCTGGTCACGGCCCTGGGGCCGGACAGGCTGGTTGGCGGGGGGCAGGCGGTCCTGCCGGATTGGCGGAGCCTGGCAACAGTGCTCGGCTTCACCACCTGGCAGGCACTCGCATCGACCGCCGCGTCGCTGGCGGCGGGTTTGCCGCTGGCCTGGTGGCTGCGCGATCACGGTTCGCGCCTGCGGTCTGTGGCCCGGCTCCTGCTGACGGTTCCCTTTGTGATGCCGGTGGTGGTCACGGCCAGTGCCTTTGTGGCACTGACGGGACCTTCCGGGTTGCTGAATCGTTGGCTGATGGGCTGGTTCGACCTGTCGGCGCCTCCCATCCAGTTGATGCACACCTTCGGCATCATCATCCTGGCCCATGTGTTCTACAACACGAGTGTTGTGGTCCGGGTTGTCTCCGGTTTCTGGAGTCAGCAGGACCGCCGACTGGCCGATGCCGCCGGCACTCTTGGCGCCACGGCCTGGCGCACGCTGGTCACGGTGGAGGCCCCATTGGTCCTGCCCGCGGTGGTTTCATCGGCCCTGCTGGTGTTTCTCTTCTGTTTCAGCAGCTTCGGCGTGGTCCTCATCCTGGGCGGTCTGCGCTTCAGCACGCTTGAAGTCGCGATATACAGACAAGCGGTCAGTTACTTCAACTTGCCGGCTGCGGCTGTTCTGGCCCTGGTTCAGCTGGCCGTCACGTTCACGGCCATGTCGTTGTACACGCGGTTGCAGCGGCGGCACGCGGTGCCCCAGCAGGTTGAGGCGACGGAGCAGTTTGCCGGTGACGAACCCCGTACCCGGGGCCATTGGATTGGAGACGGCCTGGGTACGGTGGCAGCCTTGATCCTGGTGTCCCCGTTGGCCGCCCTCACCGTCCAGAGCTTCTCGGTCGGAACCTCCGAATGGAGCCTGGTGAACTACGCCGGCCTGTTGCAGGGACGCGCCGACAGCGCTTTTCTGGCATCACCCGTGGAGGCGGTTGGCAACTCCGTCCGCAACGCCTTGGCGACCATGGTTGTCAGCCTGGTGCTGGGCATCGGCATGGCCTACACCCTGTTCCTGATGCCGGGTCGGGCCGGCCGATGGCTGGATCCCGTGTTCCTGTTGCCGCTGGGTACGTCGGCCGTGACCCTGGGCCTGGGTTACATCATCTCCATGGGACCCTTGCGTACATCGCCCCTGTTGATTCCGGCCGCCCATGCCCTGATTGCCTCTCCGTTCGTGTTGCGCGTGATTCTGCCGGCTCTCCGCCGCCTCCAGCCGGGCCTGCGGCAAGCCAGTGCTGTGCTGGGGGCAACTCCCAGACAGACATGGTGGCGGGTGGAACTACCCCTGATTCTGCCTGCCTGCGCGGTGGCGTCGGTGTTTGCCTTCGCCGTGTCGATGGGGGAGTTTGGGGCCTCCCTGTTGATTGCCAGGCCGGAACACCCGACCATGCCGTTGATGATTTTCGGCTTGTTGGGCCGCCCGGGTCTGGCCAATCTGGGCCAGGCCCAGGCGATGAGTGTTGTTCTGATGGCCGTAACCGGTGCATCCATGTTTGCCCTCGATCGATTGCCGGTTGCCATCCGGGAGTTCTGACGGTGGCCTACCTGGAGGTGACCAACCTTTGGAAGTCGTTTGGCGACACGGAATCCGTGCTGCAAGGCCTGGGTTTTGCGCAGGAGCGCGGCGAGATACTGTGTCTATTGGGTGCCAGCGGCTGCGGCAAGACCACGGTCCTGCAAATCCTGGCGGGTTTGATGCAGGCCGATTCCGGCCGCGTGCAATTGGGAGGCAGGGATCAGGATGGTATTCCGGTTCATGCCCGCCGCATCGGGTACGTTTTTCAGGACCATGTGCTCTTTCCGCACCTGTCCGTAAGGCGCAATGTGGAGTACGGCCTGCGCATGCTGAAGTGGCCGTCCCGCCAACGGGACCGTCGCGTACACGAGATGCTGGAACTGGTGGACCTGGCCGGGTACGAGGAACGGCCGGTTCGTGGGTTGAGCGGGGGGGAAAGCCAGCGGGTTGCCCTGGCGCGCAGCTTGGCACCGGCACCCGATCTCCTGCTGCTGGACGAACCGCTGTCGTCCGTGGATCAGCGGTTGCGCGGGGACCTTGTGACCCAGTTGCGCAGTGTCCTTGAAACGCAATCCAGCACGGCTGTCCACGTGACTCATGATCTGGAGGAAGCCTACTTCATGGGTGACCGCGTTGCCTTCATCCATGGGGGACGCGTGAATCGGATCGATGCTCCGTCCGCCCTCGTGGCGAACCCGGCTACGGTGGCATGCGCACGTTACCTGGGCATGGGCAACATTTTTGCACTGGACACACCCGAGGGAAAACGGCTCGGGGAGTGGGCAACATCCTCGGCGGGTACAGGGGGGGAGCGAGGTGGGACCCATGCCACGCACCTGCTAATTCAGCCCCGGACCGTGTTGTGGCCCGATCACGGCGATGCCCGGCCGGGGTTGAAGTGTAGCGGGACCGTGGCTTCGCTGCGGCCCAAAGTTAACGAGGTCCAAGTTGAATTGAGGCTTACCCAGCCGGATTTGGAAGGTGCAACCATCCGGCTCGACCTGGCGCGGACGGGTCTCGATCGTGACTTGCTGACGGCTTTGGAGTCCTTCGCTCGTGACGGGGAAGCGCGCTCTTGGACCTTGGATCCGAACGGTATCTCGTGGCTGGCCGACGAGGTATCGGAATAGCCAAAGTACCCACCCTCGAATTTCTGTAGGATATCGGCACGTATCTGCCTGTGGGTGCCTGTTCTGCGAATCTTGGGACAGGGGTGAGCATTCTGCTGGCGATGATTATTGCAGTTTCTTCCGCCTGTCGGGTCGGCGCACTCCAAGCTTGCCTCTTTACTTGGTGGTCAGGGAGAGCGCTGTTTTAATCTCATGGAGGGTGTTTGAAAAGGGGAACTATACCCCCTGTTACCCTGCGGGCATCGGCTGGAGGAAAGAGCCGATGCCCATACTCCCTGCCCTTTCCGGGGGAGACCCAGTGCCTGGGCTTCGTGCGGGCCCACCATCGGTCCCTCTTTCCGCACCTGCTCAGCCAGAGCCAGTTCCATCGTC
>CAZMKQ010000126.1:0-9839 GCA_964566955.1 uncultured Caldilineaceae bacterium
GGCGGGGGACGGAACTGTCCCCCGCCGCCATCCTTATCCTCAGTGTCTGCGAAACACTCATCATTCCCGGGCACGCCGGAACCCGACGCATCCTTCCTTGAGGCAGCGGTTCCGGCATCATTGTCCGTACTCCCTACCTGCATCCCAGCCTGCGCCACAGGTGGGTTGCAACAGCACACGAGCCGATGACTGCCTTGGAAATCCGCCCCTGCATTCCGACCTGCTACCGGATGCGAGGGTCTGCCTGGAACGAACAGTACCTGCCAAGGCCTCTACGCGATGGTTCCGCGGGACCGTTTGGATTTGACCGAGGTCGTGCACGGGCCTATACTTCCGGTTTGTCTGTTCGGAAACAGTGACCGTGTCGACGGTCCTTCCGCCCACTCCGCGACCCCTTCGCCATGCCCAAGAGAACCTGGCAACCCAAAGTACGCAAGCGCCTGCGCACACACGGCTTCCGCAAGCGCATGATGTCGCCGGGAGGACGCAACATACTCAAGCGGCGACGTCTGCGCGGCCGCAAGCGGCTGGCTGTTCAGCTGACCCACCGCAAGTCCATTCATTAGCCGGTGCGCGCCCCTCCACGGGAGTTCGCGCCCCCATGAAACGCAAGTACAGCCTGCGGGACCAGCGTATCTTTGCCCGCGTCCGCAGGGCGGGACGCAGCCGCCGCAACCGGCTGCTGGTCCTGTGTTGCCTGGCCAACCACCTGCCCCACAATCGGTTTGGCTTTGTGGTCAGCAAACGCGTGGGCAATGCCGTTGTGCGCAACCGCCTCAAGCGGCGGCTGCGAGCCATTTTCCGTCTCAACCTGAACCGGCTGCACGCCGGCTATGACATCGTGGTGATCTGCCGCGCCGAAGCCGCACGGGTCGGCTATTGGGATTTGGAACAGGCCGCGCTGCAACTGGTTCGGCGCCTGCACCTGCAACTCGCCGACACCCCTGCGCCAAGTGCCGCCGCGGACGGTGGTTGACCCCCGACGGACATGGCCAGGTTCGCCATCTTCTCGATTCGTTTGTACCAACGCTTCGTGTCCCCGCTGCTGGGGTCCACCTGCCGGTTTTCCCCCACCTGCTCCCACTACATGATTGAAGCAATCCAACGCCACGGCCTGTGGCGCGGCGGCTGGATGGGACTGCGGCGTATCCTGCGGTGCCACCCCTTCAACAAGGGCGGCGAGGATCCGGTACCCTGATCGACACGGTTCCAAACACCATGAACAAAAAACACATTCCGCTGATCGCCCTGCTGGTGCTGGCCGCGTTCCTGGTGGCCGGCTGCGGCGTCGCCCGCGAGGGTGTGGACGTGCGCGTCGTGGAGCCGGACGGACCCTGGCAAACCGCCGTGGTCTGGCCCCTGGCGCGGGTTCTGATCAGCCTGTCGGACTGGCTCAAGGACAACCAGTCCGAGTACCCGTGGGGCTACGCCATCATCCTCTTCACGATCGGCATTCGGATCGTACTGCTGCCCTTGACCTACGTGCAGATCAAGGGCATGCAAAGCCAGAAGGACGTACAGCCCAAACTGCAGGAACTCCAGAAGAAATACGGCAAGGACCGCGACCGCCTGATGCGGGAACAGCGGCGGCTGTACGAGGAGGAAGGCATCAACCCCCTGAGCGGCTGCCTGCCCATCCTGCTGCTGGTCGTGCAAATGCCCATCCTGTTCGGCCTCTATTCGGCCCTGGTGGTCCTGGGACCGGAGCTCGACAATGCATCCTTCTTTTGGATCCCCGACCTGGGCTTCCCTGCCTTCACGGGCGGCCTGGGCTGGATCACGACCGCCTTTGCGCAGGGCGACTACGTGCAGTTGCTGGCCTACATGTCGCTGCCGGCCTTCCTGGTGATCACCCAGTTCGTGATGAGCAAGATGACCAACCCGGCCATGGGCGGGAGCTCGAGCCCCCAGGCCGGAACCATGAAATCCATGGGTACAATCATGACGGTCATGTTCGGCTTCTTCTCACTGCAGGTGCCGGCCGGTCTTTCCCTGTACTGGGTCACCGGCAACATCATCCAGCTGGTCCAGCAATACGTCATGGCAAAGATGCAGGCCAAGCCGGATGCACCGTCCGTCAACACGGGTTCCGGACCGACCGCAACCGCGGCCCGCCCGGCCTCCGCCTCCGGCAACCACTCCCACCGGGAGGCCTATCCACCCGTGGCCGAAGGAGCCGCGGCCGCTCCCGCCGGCGCCAACGGGAACCCGGCACGTAAACGACGCAAGAAGCGCAGAAAGAAGAGGGGATAGACAGCGATGAGTGACAGCGGAGAGTTCAGCGGGCGCACCATTGACGACGCCATCGCCGAGGGTCTGCACGTACTGGGCCTAACCCGCGCAGAAGCGGACATCGAGGTGTTGCAGCATCCGCGGCGCAAGTTCCTGGGTCGCGTCGAAGCGTTGGTCCGGATTAGCCGCCTGGACGACCTGGCCGCGGAACTGGACTTCGAGGACCAGCAGGAAGTTGTCGGCCAGCCCGAACCCGCGGCGGACGACGAATGGAACGACTGGGACTCCGAGGACGAAGACGAAGAGGAGGCGCCGCCGCTGCGCGAACCGCAGGCGGCGCCCATCGCAACGGAACAGGATGCCGGCACCCGCTCCGACCGCCGTCCGCGGCGCCGGCGCAACCGGCGCGGCAAGGGGCGACAACAGTCCAGGGAACACCGGACCCCGCGCACACCCGGGAACGATCGCGACCGGCAGACCCTGGACCCGGAAACCCGGAGCCGGCGCAACGCCCGCGAAACGGTGCGCACTGGCGACTACGACGAGTCCGTGCCGACACCGGCCGGACAGGAGGACAACGAGCGCATTGCCATCGAGACCCTCACCCGCATGCTTGAGTACATGGGGGTGGAGGATTTCCAGGTGAAACGAACCTGGACCGCCGATGCCCGCGAGAGCGCCGACCGGTTGACCCTGTTCGTCGAAGGCCGACACCTCGGACGACTGATCGGCCGCCGCGGCGCCACGTTGCAAAGCATGCACTGGACCCTGGTATCCATGATGCGTCGGCTGGCCCGCGATTGTCCGAAGCTGGACTTGGACATCGACAACTACCAGCTCAAACAGGATGCCGCACTTCAGGAACGAGCCCTCAGAACCGCCGACGATGTCGTGCACCGGGGCCGACCTTGGGAAATGGAACCGATGACCAAGCGCCAGCGCTGGGTTGTGCATGTGGCCCTCAAGGACCACCCGGAGGTCTACACCGAAAGCGAGGGCACCGGGCCGGATCGCCGGGTTGTCATCCTGCTCAAGTAGGCACCAAGCGGTCCCGCCGAACACAGCGTTCGATGAGTCGACCGGCCATGCCCGCGGACAGGCACACGCCGCCGCGCCTGTTGCTCGTGGGGAATGTCACCCGCGATCTTGACGAATCCGATCGAAGCCGTTTCATTCACGGCGGTTCCGTCACCTATGCCGCCCATACCAGCCACGCCCTGGGGGTGGCCGCGGAAGCCGTGACCAGGGTCGCCCACGACGAGGACCTGTCGGACTTGACGGACTTGGCACACTGGACCGTGCTGCCGTCGAACACGACGACCACCTTCGTCAACCAATACCGCGGCGAGGTGCGCACCCAGTTGTGCTTTGATCCGGCGGCACCGATTGGCGGCCGGGATTTGTCCCCCCGCCAGCGCAGGGCCGAAGCCGTCTTTCTGTGTCCGATCATGCAGGAGATTGCCAGCGACTTGCCGGCTTCGTTTGCCGCCGGCACCCTGAAGGCCGGCGGAGCCCAGGGCTGGCTGCGCCACATCGCTCCGGACGGCCGCGTCGAGGCCTGTGTCTGGCCCGAAGCGGACGAGAGCCTCTCCCATCTCGACATTCTGATCCTTTCGCGCGAGGATCTGGACCACGACCTGTCCCGCCTTGATCCCCTGTTGGCCCGCGTGCCCGTCGTCCTCCTGTCCAACCACCGACAAGGCAGTGACCTTTTCATTCGCCGCCAGGGACGGGTTGTCCGTCGCCACGTGCCGCCGCGCCCCGCCCGCGAGGTGGACCCGACCGGGGCCGGAGACATATTCGCCACTGCCTTCCTGATCCGCTACGCGGAAACCGGCGCCTTGTGGAGTTCGGCGCGATTTGCCAACGCCGCGGCGTCCATGGGAGTGGAAGGCATGGGTGCAAGCCGCATTCCGGACCGCCGGACCGTACTGGCCTGGCTGGAGGCCAATCCCGCAACGGAACCCGAACAATGATCAGGCATCGGGTATGCATCACCAACCAAAAGGGCGGCGTCGGCAAGACCACCACGGCCGTCAACCTCGGCAGTTTCCTGGCCCGCCAGAATCTCACCGTGTTGCTGGTGGACAACGATCCCCAGGGCAACGCCACCAGCAGCCTGGGTCCCTCGGCCCAGGACGATGCCGGCGACCTTTACCAGGTTCTGACGGGCCACACCGACGCCGCGTCTGTCTGTCGCCCCACAATGATCCCTCACTTGGACCTGTTGCCCTCCAGCCCCAATCTGGCCGCCCTGGAGTTCGAACTCCGCCATGATGCCGACGCGGAACTGCGACTGGCACGGGCATTGGCCGGTTGCCAGCCGCGTTACAACTACATCGTGATCGACAATCCCCCCAGTCTGGGACTGCTTGCCATCAGCGGCATGGTGGCCGCCGATCTGCTGGTCGTGCCGGTCCAGTGCGAGTACCTGGCCCTGGAGGGGGTCGCGGCCATTCTCGACTCCGTGCGCAGGGTGCGTCAATCCCTCAATCCCGACTTGTCACTGGCCGGGTTCCTGCTTACACTTTTTGATGCCCGGACCCGCCTGAGCCGCGAAGTGGTGGAGGAGATGCGCCGGCATTTCCCCGAGGACACATACGAAACCGTAATTCCCCGTGCCGTCCGCCTGGCCGAGGCGCCCAGCCACGGCCTGCCCGCGGTCCTCTACGATCCGGTCAGCAGCGGCACGCTGGCCTATCAGCTGTGGACAGCGGAGTTTCGGGCGCGCATTGAGCGTGGTGTCAACACTGCCAACCCGCCGCCAGCACCGGTGCACCCATGACCGAGAGCCAACGTTTCAGCAACACCGGGGCCGGCCTTGGCCGCGGCCTGGATGCCCTTTTCAACCGCACGGGCAACCGCGATGACGCGGCCCCCGACGAGGTGTCCATTCAACTGGACGTGCCGGTAACCCGCATCCGCCCCAATCCCGAACAGCCGCGCGTCCGTTTCGACCAAGAGGAACTGAGTGTCCTGGCGAACTCCATCCGCACCCACGGCCTGCTGCAGCCCCTGGTGGTGCGCACGGATCCGGACCGCTGGGGCTGCTACCTGCTCATATCCGGCGAACGTCGGTGGCGGGCATTGCAACAGGCGGACCTGAAGACGGCCACGGTACTGGTTCGCACGGCCGACCGAGACGAAGGGATATTGCTGGCCCTCATCGAAAACCTGCACCGGGAAGACCTGTCGCCCCTGGAACAGGCCGCCGGGTTCAAGCTGCTGGCCGACAAGCACGGGCTCTCCCATGCCGACATCGCCGAGCGCATCGGCTTCCACCGCACACACGTGACCAACACCCTGCGGCTGCTGAACCTGCCGCAGCCTGTGCGGGACGCACTCGAAACCGGAGTGATTTCCGCCGGCCACGGCAGGGCCCTGCTGATGGTGACCGATGCAGAAGCGTGCATCCGCGCGCTCCAACAGGTGATGGACGACGATCTCACCGTGCGCGAGACGGAAAACCTGTGCCGAGACCTGACACAGCCGGCCGCACCGGCCGCCGAGGAACCCCAGAACGTCGAGCCCCAACAGGACAAGGAGCTCCTTGCGGAAGTTCGCCGCCTCGAGCGTGGACTCCAGGAACGCTTCGGCACCCGGGTTGCCATCAAGCGCTCACCCACGGGCCGGGGCCGCCTCACCTTCAGCTTCTACAGCAATGCCGACCTCAACCACCTGCTGTCACTGCTCGGCGGCGACGAATTCTGACGATCCGGCCGGACTAGACGGCGTCGATATGCGGTTCGCCTTCCCGCAGTCCGGCCGGTGAAACCCGAATGAACGCCGCGTTCTCCTGAAACTCCCGGATGTTTTCGGCATTGAGGTAGCTGAAGGAGCTCTTCACGCCGCCCATCAGGTTGCCGATGATTTTGCCCACCAGCCCCTTGTAGGGCACGGTGCTCTCCACGCCCTCGGGCGAACGCATTTCGAAGTACTCCTCGTCCAACTGCTCGCGCAGTCGTTCGGCCCTTTCCTCCACCGCTTCCCGGGACGCCATGCCGCGAATGCGCTTGACCAGACCGTGGCTGGACTGCTCCACGTCGCCCGGACTTTCCTTGGTGCCGGCCAACAGGCTGCCCAGCATCACGGTGTCGGCCCCGGTGGCCAACGCCTTGGCAATGTCGCCGGCGGTCCGGATGCCACCGTCGGCGATGATGGGTATGTCGATGCCGCTGTGGAAGACGTTGTGCAGGGCCGTCAGCTGGGGTACGCCGACGCCCGTGACCTGACGGGTGATGCAGACGCCACCGGGTCCAACCCCCACCTTGACGGCATCGGCGCCGGCATCGGCCAGGTCCAGGGCGCCCTCGGCCGTGGCCACGTTGCCGGCAATCAGATCCACATCGGGAAAGCGATCCTTGCACTGTTGCACACCCGCAATGGCATGTTCCGAATGACCGTGCGCGATGTCGAGCACAATCACATCGGTGCCGGCCTGCACGCAGGCCTCCATGCGCGCCAGCATGTCCCGGTCGGTTCCGATCGCAGCGCCCACCAGCAGGTCAGGTCCGGTATCCTTGACCCGGGCGATTTCGTCGGCCTGATGTTTGGAGGTCATGAAGCGGTGGATGATGCCTATCCCTCCCATCTCCGCCATGGCGCGCGCCATGTCACTTTCGCAGACCGTGTCCATGTTGGCCGCCACCACCGGCAACCCCATGTCCCGGTTCCGGGTCAAACGGGTGCTGAGATCCACATCCAGCCGGGAGCGAATGCGCGACCGGCGCGGGATCAGCAGGACGTCGTCGTAGGTCAGGCCGAAGGGTATCAACTCGAGGTTCATGGCGCGGACCCGGAATGCAGGGCTTCTGTTGGATGCGAAAGCGCAACCTGCCATTATAAGGGAACTGTCCGGGCCGGGCCGCAGATACCCGCCGACAGAATCATCGCAGCCCACGTCACGGGACAGTGGCCCGGTGTCCCCCCCCATGTCCGCTGCACAACGCCTTGATGCACATGGCAGCGGACGCCAACGGAGAGCGGCATCATGAAGGATCTGAAAGTCGGCGTAATTGGAGCCGGTGGCCGAGGCGGCCTGGCGGCCCACGCCCACAAACCGGGCAACGGAGCGCGCATCGCGGCCGTCTGCGACATCCGCACCGAGGTTCTGCAGGAATGTCGGGCCGCATACGGGAAGAACATACTGACAACGGACAGCCCCGACGTCCTGTTGGAACAGGGCCTGGATGCCGTGTTCGTCTGCTCTCCGGACTACCTGCACCGCAGCCATGCCGGAGCCGCGCTGGAGGCGGGCGTGGCGGTCTACCTGGAAAAGCCCATGGGCATCACCATTGCCGAGTGCGACGAAATCCTCCGGCTGGCGGCACACGGACAGACGAAACTGTACCTGGGCCACAACATGCGGCACATGGACTTCGTGGCCACGATGAAACAACTGATCACCGATGGCGCCATCGGCGAGGTGCAGACAGCCTGGTGCCGCCACTTTGTCGGCCACGGCGGCGATTTCTACTTCAAGGACTGGCACGCGGATCGGCGGTTGTCCACGGGCATGCTGCTGCAGAAGGCCACGCACGACATCGACGTTCTGCACTGGCTGTGCTCCGGCTACAGCCGGCGCGTGCATGCCATGGGCACGCTGGCGGTCTACGGCCGGGTCGGCAAGCGGCTGTCGGAACCGGCGCCGCGACCCCGGCACAGCCTGGACAACTGGCCACCGCTGGCCCAGACCGGACTGCATCCGATCGTGGACATCGAAGACATCAGCATGATGCAGATGGAGTTGGACAACGGTGTCCTGGCCTGCTACCAGCAATGCCACTTCACGCCCGACTACTGGCGGAACTACACGGTGATCGGAACCGAAGGCCGCATTGAGAACTTCGGCAACGGCGAAGAGGGTACCGTGATCAAGGTTTGGAACCGGAGGCGGAACGGATACGATGCCGCCGCCGACATTGAGATCCCCCTGCAACCGCTGGCCGGAGGGCACGGCGGAGCCGACCCGCGCATCGTTGCCGAATTCCTGGGCTTCGTCCGCGGCGAGTCGGTCCCGCGCACATCGCCCGTGGAAGCCCGCCACAGCGTCGCCGCCGGCTGCTGTGCAACCGATTCCCTGAGACACGGAGGCGTGCCCGTCGATGTGCCGGACGTGGCCCCGGACATCGCCGAATTCTTCGCACCCGTCGTCTGAACGGTTCCCCCGGTCCCGCGTCCATGCGTCCGCGCCGGGTCGCGGCATCCCATGGCCTGCCGCGCTTTGCGGCTAGGTCCCGGTTTCCGAACAAACTACAATAGGCGTCCAATCCGTGCTCGGGTCCCGCATCCCTTGGCCTTCCGAACCATCATGACCAATGGCCGATCCAAGTCCGCATCGGCCCAGGACCACACCATCGAGCAGGAACTGGCGTTCGTGCGTGCCGGCCTGGATCGGGAATTGGAGTCGATCGATGCCGGTCTTCACTATCTCCTGCCGAAACCATTGCGGCTCCGTGGCGAATTGGTCTGCGCCCCGGTCATTCTGGCCATCGGGCTGCCGCATCCGGACTGTCGCCGGGCCCTGGTTAACCGCTGTCAACTCGCCGTCGCCCTGGAACTGCTCGGAATTGCCCTGGAAGTCCATCATCAACTGCTGGATCCGCAGGCGGACCTGGATTCACTGGAGCAAACGGCCATCCTGGCAGGGGACTACTACTTCGCACGGTCGGCCCAGCTCGTAACCCAAATGCGCAATCCACGGTTGCTCGACGCCTTTGCCGAAGTTCTCAAGCAGGCCAGCGAACAGCACCTGGCCCACATGGCCGGGTCCCGCGCGCCCGGGTTCGAAACTGCCCGCGTGCTTGGCTATCACGGCATTTTGTGCGGCACATGGCTGCGACCGGAACTGAACCTTGAAGGCCTGGCCATCGCGGAGGCATGGCTGGTAACCTTGTCGGCAGAGAACCCGGAGGCGTGCAGTCGCGCGGCCTTGGAGGACATTGTGCCGGACCAACAACGGGAACGGTGGCAGTTCGCCACAGCCATGCGGTAACGCAACGACAGTTCAATGGGGGCCTGCCGCGCCTGCGGCAGGATCCGGTGCGGCCTGGCCCCGCGCGCATGTCGACAAAGGCGACAGCTGTGCCCCGCATGCGCTTCCGGACCGGACAACATCGCCCGATGCCCCTACAGCATTTTCCGGATGACGCTTAACCAATCCCTAATGCAACCGGGATTGATTTCGGTCTACACTATCGGCACGGACCATAACCACCTGAGGGAAAGGGGCTGTCATGCTCATCCCGTCCTTCGACAATACCTTTGAGTTCACTCTGGACGATGTCCGGGAACGCCTGCAAACGGACCGTGACTTTGCACGGATCGCCTCCCTGCAGACCGCGGAAGCCGGTACCGTGGTGGCCGACTCGGCCCGTCCGTTGCCAAACTACACCGTAATCCTGGATGGCTGCCTGCATGCGGAAGCCAACGATGCCCCCGGGGCATTCTCATCCAAGGAGCGCCAGCGATTGTTTGTCCTGCCATTCACTCCCGGTGCGGTTCTCGGTCCGGGCCTGTTCGAGGGATGGGACAACTACCGGTTGCGGACGGCCACGCGGGTCACGGTCTGTGAACTGGCCTCCGACCTGAACCTGATCAGCGAACTG
>CAZMKQ010000126.1:9849-13651 GCA_964566955.1 uncultured Caldilineaceae bacterium
GTTCTGGAAGCCATTTTGGACAGCCAAATCAGCTTTCAGCAGGACCTCTACACGGAACAACTCGAATCCCACGACACCATCCGGACACGGCTGGCACGTCTGCTGCTGCGATTGTCCGACAACGGCCGGGATGCCATCGAGACGACCCACTCGGACCTTGCACAGCGTCTGGGCACCTATCGGGAGACTGTGTCAAACCAGTTGGCCAGCCTCAAGGCAATGGGCCTGATCCACTCCCGCTACAAGGAAATCGAGGTGTTGCGCGCCGACGGCCTAATGGCCTTGTCGGAGAACTGGGACATCCTGGAAGACCTTGCCTGAGTCTCGCCGCGGCCCCGCGGTGCCTGTACCCAGGACAGTTGCGCGCCGACAAACCGGTCGGTGGCGCAGGCTTGCGGCATCTTCGACGAAGCTTCGTCCCCAGGTCCTGCACCGGCCTTGCATCTCCCTGAAAACCAGGCCCTGTGGCCTGGGCGGCGAACATAGCCAGTCCCTGATGACCAGCGGCGGTCTGTTCATAGCGGGGAGCGATGTGGCGAGGCGGCGTCAATCAGACGATGCCCCGGCCCGCTCCGACGAATCTGTGAAAGGGCCCCCTAGGGCAGTGCCGGGAACTGCGTTCTGATCCAGTTGCCGGCTCGTGCCGGCCTCCAATTCCATCGGCGAGGCCTTGCGCGCCAGGATTTTGGTGATGCGGTTGTTGGCGTCCATCTCCACAATCTGCAGGAACCAGGCACCTTGCCCTATCCAATCCCCGCGCGCCGGGTTTTGGCCCAGCCGGGTGAACACCAGGCCTCCGACCGAGTTGACCCCGGAATCATCCGGTACCTCCAGACCCAGTTGTTCGTCCGCCGAGTCCAGCGGACACCGCGCGTGCAACTCGAAGGTCCCGTCCCCCAGATCCCGGATGGGATGCGCCTCGCCGGCATCGAACTCGTCGCGGATTTCGCCGAATATCTCCTCCACCAGGTCCTCAATTGTGACAAGGCCGGCGGTGCCGCCGTACTCGTCCACCACAATCGCCAGGTGAATCTCCCGCTCCTGGAACTCCCGCAGCAGGGTGGGCAGTTTCTTTGAGGGGGGAATCTGGTAGGCCGGCCGCGTATAGAAGGACAGCGGATCAGCCAGCCTGTCCTCCCGATACTTGGCGATGAAGTCCTTGGCGTAGAACACGCCCGCCACTTTGTCGATCGACCCTTCAAAGACCGGCACGCGACTGTGTCCGGTATCAACCACCACGTCCAGGGCCTCCTGCAGCGTTGCTTCCATGGATACGGCCTTGATGTCCACGCGGGGAACCATGACCTCGGAGGCGTTGGTGGTCCGCAGGTTCATGACCCGCGCCATCATCTGCTGCTCCGCCTCGTCAATCTCCTGCAACTCATCGTTGAGGCCAATCAGAAAACGCAGGCCCTCCTCGGTCAGCGACAAGGCTTCCTCCTGGGAGGATTGCTGCCGACGACCCACGATCAGGTTGGAAAGCCAGTCCAGGGACGCCGAAACCGGTGCCATGGCCACTGTCAGCCAACGCGCCAGCGAAGCCAGCCTCAAGGCCCGGACTTCCGCATTGCGCATGGCCCAGGCCCGGCCAACCACCCAGGTAATCGCCAACAACAGCAGCGTGCCAACCCCCAAGGCCAACTTGGAAGTCAAATCCAGGCCGGAACCGGACCACACCAGGGTCAGGGCGGCGCCAATGCCCGTCACCAACACCAACCTGACCAGCAGAAATGCATACAGAAACCTGGCCGGCGAATCCAGCAGGGCTGCCAGCTGCCGATGTGCCGCCGCATCGGGCCCACCGGCCAACGCCTCAACTTCCCTGCGGTTGGCGGTGGCAAGGGCCGCTTCCGTCGCGCTCAGCAACGACCACAGACCAACGGCAACCAATACTGCCGGATACAGCCAGAACATTGCGGTCACGATGGAGGCCCATCGGGGTTGGACTCTTGCCGTCGAGGTCCATCGCCCACGGAACGCCGGGGTTTCGCCGGCACGCCGTACGCCAGGGTCTCCGCCGGCAGATCCCTGGTCACAACCGAACCGGCACCGGTCATGGCTCCCCGGGACACGCGTACCGGCGCCACCAGTGTGGTGCCGCTGCCCAGAAACACGCCGTCCTCGATCACGGTCCTGTGTTTCGCCCGGCCGTCGAAATTACAGGTGATGGTGCCCGCGCCGACATTGACGCCGTCGCCCACATCGCTGTCGCCGACGTAGCTGAAGTGCCCCATGTGGATGTCCGAACCCAGTGAACTGTTCTTAATCTCGCCGAAACTGCCCATGTGCAAATGGGTGCCGGTGCGCGTACCGCGGCGGATGCGGGCAAAGGGGCCGATCATGCACTCCCGACCAATGTCCGCCCCTTCCACCACCGAGTGCCGAACCTCCGACCCCTCGCCCACCCGGGTGTGGTCCAGTTCGGTATGGGGACCAATCGTGCACCCCTCCCCGATGTCGGTATGACCGGTCAGCAACGTGCCCGGCAGGATCATGGTGTCGCGGCCGATGCGAACATCGGCATCAATGTAGGTGTGGTCCGGATCGACGAGCGTGACGCCCCTGTGCATGTGCCCGCGGTTGATGCGTTGCCGCATGAGATGCGCCACCCTGGCCAGCTGTATGCGATCGTTGACTCCCCATACATCGTCCGGATCCACCGATACCGCCTGCACAGACAGACCGTCCCTGACCGCCGTTCCCACCAAATCCGTCAGATAGCGCTCCCCGTTGGCCTGGATTGGAAGATCCTCCGCCCGCGCGAACAGCCACTGTGTGGGAAACGCGTAGACACCCGCGTTCAACTCCGTGACTTCGAGCTGGGCCGGTGTGCAGTCCCGTTCCTCTACCACCTCCTGCACGGCTCCGGCGGAATCCCGAAGGATGCGGCCAAAGCCGTGGGCCTCTCCGCGCTCCACCGATGCAAACGCCAAGCCGCGCCCGGAACCGGAGCGTTGCCGATCCAGCAGCCTGCGGAGCAGACTGCTTTGGATCAGGGGCATGTCGCCGTACAGTACCAGGGTGGCGTCGGTGTCGGTGGGCACCAACGCCCGGGCATGTCGCACGGCATCGCCGGTACCCAGGGGCGCGGGTTGGACACAGGTGTCGGCGACATCACCGCAAGCCGCCCGCAGATCATCGGCATCCGGTGCCGTCACCACGACGGGTCTTCCCTCGCACAACGGCTCGGCCGCCGCCAGCACCCAGGCCAGCATGGTGCGACCGCACACTGGATGCAGCGGCTTGGCCAGACGCGACTGCATGCGCGTGCCGCCGCCCGCCGCCAAAATCACGACGCCGGGGGGCATGCCGCCACCTCCGGGCGCGCGCAGGCGGCACCGTTGCCGGTGCGCCGTTTGCGTATACGGTCCGACTGGCCTAAGTCAGGGGGAGGTTGGTCGTCCATGGGACCCGCCGCACGCGTACCGGGCCACCGTGGGGCGGCCGCGTCGGCAGTGATTCAGAGCCATCCTCGCATGGCGTGGGGAGGGCGGAGGCCGGGACATATCGAGGGTTTTGTTGGCAACGGCCTACTCTTGCACACAGTCACCCATGCACTACCATCGGCGCTGGCGGGCTTAACTGCCGGGTTCGAGATGGTACCGGGTGTACCCCCGCCGCTCTAGTCACCAACAAAACGCTCGATATGCTCTCCCTGGCATTCCAACCGGGGCAGAACGGCAACTGATCAGGATATGAGCATCGTCCGGGTTCCAGACGAAACAAAAAACGATTAAGCCCTCGTGCGTTAGTACGGGTTCGCTGAAGACATCTCTGCCCTTACACGCCCTGCCTATCAACC
>CAZMKQ010000127.1:0-13620 GCA_964566955.1 uncultured Caldilineaceae bacterium
CCGCCCCCGCCCCGGCCCTCAAGCGAGCAGAACCGGGGTACCTGAACAGTTACGTCCTGGGGCTTCTGCTGGCACTGTTGCTGAACCAGAAGATTCAGGGACTGGGCATGTTCCGCACGGTCTTCTTTCTTCCCTCCGTCACGGCTGGGGTGGCCGTGTCCCTGCTTTGGCTGTGGATATTCAATCCCCGCTTTGGAGTCATCAACGTTCTGCTGTCGAAGATCGGCATCCAGGGACCAATGTGGCTGGGCAGCGAAACCTGGGCCATGCCCGCCCTGATCATCATGAGTGTTTGGGGTGTGGGCGGCAGCATGCTCATTTACCTGGCGGCCTTGCAGGGCATTCCCACCGCCCTCTACGAGGCGGCCACCATCGACGGGGCCAGCCATGTGCGCAAGTTCGTATACATCACGATCCCGATGATCAGCCCAGTCCTGCTGCTGAACCTGATCATAGGGGTGATCGGTTCCTTCCAGGTCTTCACACAGGCCTACATCATGACCCAAGGGGGGCCCAACTACGCCACGCTTTTCTACGTGCTTTACCTATACCAGCACGCCTTCCAGTGGTTCAACATGGGCTATGCCTCGGCGCTGGCCTGGATCCTCTTTGTCGTGATCCTTGTCTGTACTTTCCTGATCCTAAAAATGTCGCGGGACTGGGTCTACTATGAGGACTGAACCGACTCGCAATCGGACGCGCACCGGAGTACCGGCGGCATGACAGTCCAAGGGGCAGCCGCCCACCCCGTAGTACCGGAACGCAACTGGGGACCCATTCTGCACAAGGTGTTCGTATACACCTGCCTGGTGGTGGGCACTGTGGTGATCATGATCCCGTTCTTCTGGATGATCACCACATCCCTGAAGAAATCCGGTACCGAGTTCACCTTCCCCATCGAGTGGCTGCCGAACCCGCCGCGCTGGAAGAACTACGTGGACGGCTGGACCGTCCTGCCGTTCAACCGGTGGGCCGTGAACTCGGTGCGCATTTCGGCCTTGGCCATCGCCGGCTCGGTCATCTCCAGCGCCATTGTCGGATTTGGGTTCGGCCGAATCCGCTTCCCTGGCCGCGACGCCCTGTTCATGCTGGTGCTGGCCACCATGATGTTGCCGTTCCCTTCGGTCATCGTCCCGCTGTTCCTGCTGTTCAAGCGCATTGGCTGGATCGACACGATCCTGCCCCTCACGATACCCACGTTCTTTGGCGCCAACGCGTTCTTCATATTTCTGTTCAGGCAGTTCTTCCGGACCTTGCCGCTCGACTTGGACGATGCGGCCCGGGTTGACGGGTGCAACACGTTCCATGTGTTCCTGCGCATTTGCCTACCCCTGATCCGCCCGGCACTCGGCATCATCTTCGTGTTCTCCTTCATGCACAACTGGAACGACTTCCTGGGACCCCTGATCTTCCTGTCCCACACGACCAAGTACACGTTGGCGCTGGGATTGCGCTATTTCCAGAGCCAGTACCGGGTGGAGTGGGCTTTGATGATGGCCGTCTCCCTGATTATCCTGACTCCCAACATCGTGCTGTTCTTCCTCGCCCAGAAGTACTATATCCAGGGCATTGTCGTGAGCGGGGTTAAGGGCTGAGCGATCCATCCATGTGGAGCCCCGTGTTCAACGGACGGCGGTGCGTTGAACACCGGCAGTTCAGCGCCGATCGATCCGGGCCCCCTTAGCCTTGGGCCGCCTACCGGAACCAACCATCTCCACACATTTCCAGCCAAGCAACGGCCGGTCCCACGCGCCATGCCAACGGTTGATAGCCGCATCCAGGTAGTAGTGGGGTTGCCGGATCTGATCGAGGCTGAGTCCTGATCTGGTAGGAAGGGACGGAGCTGACCCTGGTCATCCCCGTGGCCTGGCGCGTCAAGACCGGGGGCCAGCCCAGTCCCTGGAGACCGGAGATCGCGGCCCTGCTGAACTGGCTGGAGCCCGCCGTACCGCCGCACATGACCGTGCGCGCGCTCTGTGACCAGGGCCTGCAGAGCCCCTGCCTGTGGCAGGCCATCCGTCGTCAGGGCTGGCATCCCCTACCTGCGCTACGACCGCCACATGACCTTTTAGACGACCACCGGCCTCGCGGGCCGGCCGGGCGCTTCGTGGTGCACGAAGGCCAGTACACGGTGACGGCCGGGCAGGCCTTTAGCCGACGCAAGCGGTGCGGCACCCTGATCGTGCTCTGGGTCCCCGGCCAGGAAACGCCCTGGGTCGTGCTCAGGGACTTGACTTTCAACACAGATACTGTGTTGTCTGTCAAGACATTGAAGGTTTAGATTGCCACTCCTCCTGTGGCAACCAAGGGGTCCCTCGGCGAGCCACCGCATTCAGGTGCAGGAGGAGCTTGCGCATGACCGCCACCAGGGCGACCTTGCCCGTTTTGCCTCGTTGCCGAAGGCCCTGATAGAAGTGTTGGTGGATGCCTTCCTGTCGAATCACGGACAACGCCGCCATGTACAGGGCGTGGCGCACGGCGGTCCGGCCGCCCCGGATGGACCGCTGGCCGCGTTTGTGGCCACTGTCCCGCGACCACGGCGCGAGCCCCACCAGCGAAGTCAGGGCCTTGCTGTCCCGTTGCCCCAATTCGGGCAGAAAGGCCACCAGCATGGCCGCGGTCAGGGAGCCCACCCCCGGCACACTGCGGTACAGCGTGGCTTGGGGGCAGAGGGCGGCACTGCGCTGCAACAAGGCCTGGTACGCCTTGTCCAGCCGCGCGATCTCCTGGTCGAGCCAGGTTAGGTGCCGCCGGGTGGACCGACCAACGACAGGACTGACGCCCTTGTCCAGCCGG
This sequence comes from uncultured Caldilineaceae bacterium, assembly GCA_964566955.1. Lineage (GTDB taxonomy): Bacteria > Chloroflexota > Anaerolineae > Caldilineales > Caldilineaceae > Bin34. The sequence goes on from CAZMKQ010000127.1 coordinate 2,797, forward strand.
TTCCGTTCCTGGACCCGCTGATCGACCAGTTGCCGACGCCGGCGCAGCCGTTGCTGCAGATCCTCGCGTTCCTCCTCGCTCTCCGATGGACAGGGGGTCGAGGCCGGGAACACCTGAGCCATAGCGCGCGAGTACGCGGGCATCCAAGGCGTCCGTCTTGGCCTCGTAGCCGCAGGCGCGCGCGAAGGCGCGCACCCGTAGCGGATGGGCCACCTGCACGGTGATGCTGGCAGCCCTGAGGCGGCTCACCAAGAGCCGTTCATACCCGCCGGTGGCTTCACACACCGCCTGTGTGGTCCCCGCACGGGCGGTGTGTGAAGCAAGCAGCGGAGGCCCGGATCGCTGTTGGCGAAGCAACACAGTTGCTGTTTGGAGCGACAGTGATCGTGAGAGGGGTGCCCGACTGTGTTGCGGTGCCGGGCAGAAATAGTCTCTGCCGCACCCAGTTACTGACGGCGCGCCCCTCTCACCCAACCTCACAGATTAGGGAATCTGTGGGTCCCACACAACATACAAGTTGCTGTCAGCTCTTGCAGCGGGGCTGCCCGGTCCTTGAACGCGGCCCTGGACTGGACCGACCCACCGACTCAGGCCTCAAAATCATAGTCTGATGTCAAGGTTTCAATATCGGAAGGCGTTCCAGGTCTCATTAATTTGATTTTGGCAACGATTGCTCTAGCCTTCAGCGTATTATGCTGATCAACGCGCCCTGAAATGAAAAAGATAACCTCTATAATAGACAGTAGTATTGGAACAAAAGTCCAGCAAAGCGCAAGGTATATGACTCCCCAGAGTATTTTCCCCAAGTAGAACTGATGTGCGCCAATCCCACCAAGGAACAGTGCAAGCAACATGCCCACAGTCTTGGACTTTTTGACCTGCTCGTACTCGGCATCAAATAGTACTAATTCATTCGTTTCTAAATCAGACAGCATTGACGCTAGATCGGTGTCTTTGGTATTTTCCCTTAACCATTTTTGAACTTTTTGATCGACATTAGATTCAGTAGTCATTGAAACGCACCCTGAATAAAACATGAACAATGAAGATGCAGTTGTCAAACATGGATAGATATCTATTTTCTAAGATCAGTATGCCTTCTAACGTCTTCAACATAAATAACCAATGTTTTTGCCTTGCTACTGCGTGTGCCACAGGTCCAAGCATGTACTGGGCGACTAGCTGCCGGACGGCATCCGTGTATTGGCGGGAGAGGGTTAGGATACAGTCCACCACGGGGGCATCTTTGGTTATGTTGAAAACACCATTATAGGGAGCCCTCATCGTATGCATGTCTGGAGCCACAATAACGAGATTGTAATGGCACCCTAATACTACAGTAGTAATTAACATGGTGGTGGCCTGCTGCCGGCGGTAATGGCAGTGCAGGGCCACCCACGGGTGGCAGCGGCACCAGTGCGACCAGGCCAACCCCTGCTCGAAGTCCGCGGCCACGGGCAGGAGCCGCTGCCACAACCGTCGGATCTCCGGCACGGTCAGCTCCCGGCCAGGCCGCGGGCCCGTTGAAACGCCGCCAGGCTGCCTATCCCCGCGCGCTTTTTTTGGGGGGCCGGCGGGGGCAGGGAGGCGGCCCGCACCACGCTGAGCAGGGCTAGCGCCCACAGGGCCAGGATCATGTGGCGGTCCCAGCCCCGGGCGTTGCGCACCTCGTACTCGTCCAAGCCTACTTCCTGCTTGACCATCTCAAAGGCCAACTCGATGCGCCCGCGGCTGCCGGCAATCCGGACCAGGGTGGACAGGTCGCAGGCCGGGGACCTCACACGAGATAGGCCTGCCACGGCTGCGCACAGGAACGCCGGAACAGCAAATGGTACCCCTTGTTCGGGGGCACAAGAGTTCATAAATTTAATTGGACTGCAATACTATGCCAGATTGTGTGACATGATGTTACATGGCCGATCTGTACTGTGTCAATCTCGTTGCATTGGATCTGAGCGGTCATGGGTATCCTCCGTACAAGCGGGTTCCATGCATTGCTTCAGGCCATGCTGCGGGCCCTCAGGCGCACGGTCGCCGGTCCAGTCACGTCGTGAGGCAGGGAGAGGCACTACCCACGCTGGATGCGCAACCGCCCCAGAATGACCAGGTGGTGGGAACAGGTGCCGTTGCACCGCCAGGCGCAGACCCCACAGCAGGGGCAGGTGCCCAGATCGTCGGGTCGGATCCGTTGATGTTCGGGATTGGCCGGGGGGCTTAGGATGAAGTCCATGACGAGGGGGCCTCTTTGGTAGTTGTGACAACACCATTGTAGGGACCCCTCGTCGTCTGTGTATCTGCCACCCATATCAACGGGATTGAAACAGTGCCCGCGACGAGTGCCTTGAGGACGGACCTTGGTCTGTGCCATACTGACCAAATTCCCGCCGTACCTTGGTGGTTCAGGGATTGGACATTGGCTTCCGAGTGCCTGAACCCAGCCTTCGAACGGCATCTGGCCGAAGGTTGGACTGCCGGTTGGCGGGAGTGCACGCGGGGCAGGTTGCGACCGCGTCGAGTTTGATTCGGCAACTGCGGTCATGCGAGCTTCGACCACCGGACCTGCACCAGTTTCCCCTCCCACAAGGAACTTTCCATGCCACAGGACATCAGTTTTGATCTCACCGGCCAGGTCATGATCGTGACCGGAGCCGGCAAGGGCATTGGCAAGGCCATTGCCGAGACGGCAGCGCGCTTTGGGGCCGACGTGGCCCTCGGGAGCCGCACCGTGGCCGAGTGCGAAGCCACCGCGGAGGTCTGTCGCGGCCTGGGTCGCAAGGCCTACGCCGCCCACCTTGACGTGGCCTCCCTGGACAGCATCAACGAGTTCACGGCGGGCACGGTCGAACATTTCGGACGGATTGACTCGCTCGTCAACAACGCGGGCTACAACGTTCCCAAGCCGGCCCTGGAGTATTCCGAGGAAGAGTTCGATCAGATTTCCGATATCAACTTCAAGGGCGCCTACTTCATGTCCGCCGCCGTGGCGGCCCATCTAATCGAGGCCGGCCGGCCCGGAAGTGTCATCACAATCAGTTCCCAGGTCGGTGTTGTGGGCGGACCCCTGCGCTCCATCTACGCCGCGGCCAAGGGTGCGGTTGGTCAGTTCACGCGGTCCCTGGCCCTGGAGTGGGCCACGAACGACATCACCGTCAATGCTGTGGCTCCGACCTTTACCCGGACACCGTTGCTGGAGGCCTCCATGGCCACGAGCCCGGAATTTGCCAAGAACCTGGAACGGGTGCCCATGGGACGGATTGCGGAGCCGGAGGAAATTGCCGGTGCTGTGATATTCCTGGCTTCATCGGCGGCGCGCATGGTGACCGGCCAGGTGCTCTGCGTGGACGGCGGCTACACCGCGATCTGACGGCTCCCCACCCCGACTGCTCGGGGTCCCATCAACAGGACATCCATTTATGGCGGACAAGCTGCGCGCGGCGGTCATCGGCACCGGCGGCATCGCATCCCAGCACATCGGCGGCTACTTGGACTGCGGACGCTACGAGGTAGTGGCGCTGGCGGATCTGGAGCCGGCGGCCATGCAGGAAAAGAATGAAGCGTTCGGCATCAACCCGGCCCACTATCGGGACGGCCGCCAAATGATGGCGGAGGTGCAGCCGGACGTGGTGTCGATCTGCACCTGGCATGCCGGCCACTCCGAGTGGACCATTGCGGCCGCGGTCCACAAACCCAAGGCGATTCTGTGCGAAAAGCCCATGGCCGATACCGTGGGCCACGCGGAACAGATGCTGATTGCCTGCGAACGCAACGGTGTCAAGCTGGCCATCGGCCACCAGCGGCGCTTTCTGCCCTCCTACACCTTGGCCCGGGAATTCATGGCCGAGGGGCGCATTGGGCAGGTGCAACTGGTGCAGAGCTTCGGCGGCGACGGCCTCCCGAACTTCGCCTCCCACCAGACGGACATGTACCGCTACCTGCTCAACGACGACGAGTGCGAGTGGGTCATGGGCAATGTGGAGCGCAAGACAGACCAGTACGAGCGCAACACGCGCATCGAGGACCGGGCGATCGGCACGTTCGGTTTCAAGGGCGGTGCCCAGGCCCTGATCCTGAGCGACGTGCTGCCGTTCTTCTTCCAGGGCGCGCGCATCTATGGCACGGACGGCATGATTCACCTCACGACCAGCGACCTGAAGCTGCTCAACCACGAAACCAAGGGCGCCTGGGAGGAGCACATGCCGGAAGGCCGGTTCCATTCCGTAAGGGAGCTGGGCCCGCGCTTCGAGTGGTTGGAGGGCGGCGCGGCGCAGGCCGACGGAGTCGCTGACTGGGTGGAGGGCCGGGAGCCCTATCGCAGCACGGGGATGGATGGTTACAAGGCCCTGCAGATGGTGCATGCAGTCTACGAGTCGGCGCGCCTGCACGAACGGGTGGCGCTGCCGCTCCAGACGCGGGTCAATCCGTTGGATCTGATGGTCGAGTCGGGCCATCTCGCGCCGGAACGGCCCGGTCGCTACGACATTCGGGTGGGCCGCCTGCGCGGCGAAAAGATGATCGCGGACAACGAGGGAGAGGAAGGCTGAGATGGACAGGATGCGAGTGGCACAGGTCGGTACCCGTCATGGACATGCGGCAGGCAAGCTGCGTGCCATGCTGGACAGTTCCGAAGTGGAGGTGGTTGGCGTCTACGAGCCGGACGAGGCGCGACGCGCCGAAGTGGGCTCCGAAGCCCCCTGGAACGGGATCGACTGGTTCGATTCAATGGAAGGGATCCTCGCCGATGACAGCATTGTGATGGTGTCCTCCGAGGGAGCCAACATCGAGAGCCTGGACCAGACCGAGGCCCTGGTTGATGCCGGCAAGCATGTCTGGTACGACAAGCCGGCGGGACAGAACTGGGAACAGTGGCAGCGCGTGGTCGAACAGGCGCGCGGCCAGGGCACACAGCTGCAGATGGGGTACATGTTCCGCTACCACGAAGGCTTCTGCCAGGTCGCGGACTGGGTCCACAGCGGTTTCCTGGGGGACGTGTACGGCCTTCGGGCGCACATGTCCACCAACGTGGGCGAGGAACAGCGACGCCGGGTCGGAGTGCATCCGGGCGGCATGTTCTACGACTTGGCCAGCCACATGCTCGACCAGGTGGTCTGGATGCTGGGACGACCGGTGGAAACAACCAGCTTTTTCCGCAACCACACCGGCATCGTGCCGGAGTTCATGGACAACACCGTGGGGGTCTTCGAGTTTGAGAAGGCCCTGGCGGTCATTGACATAGCGGCCATGGAGGTGCGCCCACCGGCCCGTCGCTTCGAGGTGTACGGGACACAGGGCAGCGCCACCATCACGGAACCCTTTGAGCCTGCCACCAACATTCGCCTGTGCCTGGCCGCCGCGGCCGGGGGCTACGCGGAAGGCGAGCAGAACGTGTCGGTCAATCCGCAGAGCCGCCAGTCCCTGTATGAACTGGAACTGGCTTCCCTGCTGGGGGCCATACGCGGCGATCACCCGCCTGATCGGTCCCTGGACCACGAGCTTCTCGTACAGGAGACACTGATTCGGATCTGCGGCAGCCTGTAGGTCGCAGGGAAAGCCGGTCAACGGGAGGAAATGTGATGGCCACCAGTCTGCGTCTTGCCATCGTCGGTTGCGGCGGCATGGGCCACCGGCATCTCATGGGGCTGGTGGAACTGCAGCAGCAGGGTCTGCTGACGCTGGATTTGGTTGCGGCCTGCGATCCGGTGACGGAGAACGCGGAGTCGCTCGCTCGTTTGGCCCAACAGGAGTTGGGTGCCGAACCGGTGCCCGTACCCGATCTGGCCTCGCTGGCCGCCCACGGGGTCCAGGCCATCGACATCACTTCGCCGCCGGGGCTGCATCACCACCTGATCGCGGAAGCGGCGGACATGGGCATCCACGTGATGACCGAGAAGCCCGTGGGCCTGACCGTGGCTTCGTCGCTTGAGATTTGCGAGACCGCCCGCAGCCACCCTGATATTGTGATCAGCGTGGCCGAGAACTATCGCCGGGACCCGATCAACCGGCTGGCGCGCGCCCTGCTGGATGCCGGCACCATAGGTGCCCCGCGGCTTCTGCAGATGAACTCGGTCAGCGGCCAAAACACGATGATGATCACCCTGTGGCGTCATATGCGCCGACTTGGGGGCATTCTCGTGGACATGGGGGTGCACTACGGGGACATGTTGGAGTACCTGCTGGGTCCCGTGGTCTCCATGTACGGCCAGGTCCGCCTGCACGAAAAGGAGCGGGTGAACCTGGGGAAGTCCGAAGGTGTCCTGGGCAATCCCGGTGGGGTCTACGCCAAGTGGCAAGCTGCCATGCCGGAGCGCTTTGAGCCGGATGCCGAGGATGCCCTGTACGGCCTGCTGAACTTTGCCAGCGGCGCGGTGGCCCAGTACACCGAAGACCATGCCGGCTGGGGCAAACCCCTTTGGGAACGGACCATCTTCGGCTCCGAAGGTTCGATGGACCTGACGGAGGACCGGCACGGCCAGCCCTTGACGGTGCATCGCACGGATGGACACGGTGCGGCCGGCGCAGCGGTCCTGGATTTGGTTCCCGATTTCCGACTCGACCCCCTGACCGCGCGGCTGTTTGGTGGCGACCGGATTTGGACCTACGAGATGGACTTCACGTTCGTCGACCGCAAGCTGCTGGCCCTGGAGTATGCGGAACTGGCCCATGCCGTGGAAACCGGCCAGCCGGTGGAAGTCGATGCCATGCAGGGCACGCGGGCCCTGGCCGTGATCTACGGCCTGCTCGAGTCCGCGGTGGAGGGTCGGCTGGTCACGATGGATGAGGTGCTTTCCGGCAAGGTGTCGGAGTACCAACGGGAGATCAACGCGTCGCTTTGAGCGTCTTGACAGTCGGATTCGTTGCTCCGGGATGTTGCAAATCCCGAGGAAGGTGACGGGGGAACGCCCCTTTCCCGACGGAAAACCCCGGCTCAGGCAGTCCGTTGCACCGCGACCACCGTTGCGTTGTCGTCCGCCCTGGTCTCCAGCACGCGTGCCACCAGATTGTCGGCGATGGCCTGCGGCTCGCCGTCCGCATCGGCGATGACACACGCCAACAGATCGGGGAATGGGACTTTCGGGGGTGGGTCGTTGTACAACAACCCCCAGAATCCTGGTCGGGGATTCCAGGCACCCCACACACCATCCGAGACCAACACCACCACATCACCAATCCCCAGCGTCAGCCAAGGCGGAGGACGAAGTTCGTCTTGCGGCCAAGGGCGGCTGGCCAGGGTGTCGACATAGTCGGAAGCCAACAGCTCCGTTCTGGTGTCGCCCAGGGCCCGTTCCAGTCCTCCGTCCTTGGTGTGGTCCACACTCAGCAGTTCCAGCCCGCGGGCCTGCGAATGCAGGTAGGCCCGGGAGTCCCCCACGTGGGCCAATGTAAGGCAATCTCCTACCGCCACCACCCCGGTCAGGGTGGTGCTGCCGTGCTTCACGGTCCGCATGCAGCAGTCGTGGGGCTCGGCAATCGTGCAGATCCCGTCGTGCGCGACCAACCTGCAGCAGTCATGGGGGATTGTGACTTTACCGCGGGTGTACCGGCAAATGGCACCGGACTTCACCACCGTGTGACTCATGACCGCATCATGGGCGGCCCAGCCCAGGGAGCGGGTCCATCGCATCTGTTCCGCGGGGTCTGTCAGGGACCGGGGCGCGGGTTCCTGACAGAAGGCGTGGGCCGCGGCGTGGCTTGCCATTTCACCATGCGATTCGCCACCGCACCCGTCGGCGACACAGGCGCGAATGAGCCTCTGGTGCGATTCGTGACATTCAATCAGGCCCTGGACCATGCCGTAGGCATCCTCGTTGTACAGTCGATCGGGGTTTCGACCGATGTTGGTGGCGGCGCCAATGCGGTACTGGGGCAAGGCGGGCTGAACCATGGCTTTGCAGGCTTTGCCAAGAGCCAGCAGTTCCGAGGTGCGACCGGACCACGACCACCGGACGAGGGAGTCGCCGTCCCCCACGGTAGCCTTGAGCAGTTGCGGCAGGCCGGACACCCGCAACGAGGAAATTGCCTTGTAGTCCAGGCCTTCCGGAGGGAATGGGTTGCCCGTCACCAAGGTATAGAGCAGTGCACCCCACACGGCGGCGCAGTTGCGTTCCGAGGCCTGTATCGTGGCGGGGAATTGCCTGCGCCGGATTCCCGTCGGCGGGTCGAATGGCGACAGGGCAGGGAACAACCGCAGGCGCGTGCGTCCGTCTTCCGCCAACAACAGGTCTTCCGGCCGAATGTCGGTGACGGCGGCATGCATGGCGGCGGCCAGAAACCGCATTTCCCGCCTGACTTCCTCCAACACCTGGATGGCACGGGGCAGCGGCAAGCCGGTTGGCACAGGATCACCGGACACATCCTCCAGGACCGCTCCGTCCTCTCCGCCGTAGACGAGCTCCGGGAACATGGGATGTCGTGGACCGTAGGCGGACCGGTCCTGATCGACTGCCTGCCAGATGTCCTGGTGCTCCAAGGGCGTGTTGCGGAGCAGAACCGTCAGCGAGGGATCGTCTGCCCGATGGCCGCGGCAGTATCCCCTTGGCAGGCATTGGTCCACAACATAGTGCACCCCGCCCAGTTCGCATGTGGCGCCCGGCTGCAGGTCGGTTCCGTCGTGTCCACCGTTTTCCTGGTTCATGTTCGCATCCCCGGCCGTTTTCGACCCGTGTCATTGTGTTTTCGCTCCGCCGTCTCCGGTTCTCCCCATGTCCATTGCCGTTTGGCAGGGAGCCATGGCCGAAGTGCCTGCCGCCGCGGCCTGCGGTGCGGGGATAATGCCATGTGAACGCACGGTCGAGGCAGGGATTCTGTGCAGTGGCCTTTGCACGACCGGTGCCCGGCGGGAGTCCGCTGCCCCAGGGATCTGTCGCAGATCGGTTAAGTTGCCTTTTGCCGAGTTCCAACAACCATGACCGGCAATCGTCCCAACATCCTGCGGTTGCTGTCCGATCAACACCGCCACGATGCTCTGGGTTTCAGTGGAAACACCGTGGTGTACACGCCGGGCATGGACAGTCTGGCGGCGGAGGGCATGCGGTTCACACGACTTTCCTGTGCTCCCCGACGCGCGCCTCTCTGCTGACAGGCCTGTATGCCCACAATCACGGCCTCTTGGCCAACATGGGCAACTTCAACGGGGTCTTCGACAGGCAGCTGCTGGAGCAGGTTGCCTACACACAACTGCTTAACCAAGCCAGGTACGCTGTCCACCATATCGGCAAGTGGCCACCTGCCGGCTCGCGACAACCCCGGTCACTGGGGCTTCCGGACCTTCGCGGACGATGACGAACATGCGCGCGCCAAACGAGTGTAGGGGCTGGATGTCGACCGGGCATTGGAAGTGCAGCGGCTGGAAAGGGGGGACGCCCTTCTGCGGAAGTTCGCCGCTGGCGGCGGACATGCAGGATGCCTGGATCGCCGACATGGTCATCCAGCGGCTGAAGGAACATTGGGATACCGCATGCAGGGCCCGCGGGCCTTGGCCGTGATTTGCGGCCTGCTGGAGGCCGCGGCAGAGAGTCGGCTGGTCACGATGGGCGAGGTGCAGTCCGGCACGTTGTCGGGGTACCAGCGGGAGATCAACGAATCTTTCGGACCGGTGTAGCGGTCAGGTCCGCTGCCCGGGGATGCCGGAACCGCAAAGGTCCCATTGGGACCTTGGAACGCTGGTTGTGACAGGTATCGGCAGCAGGAAGGAACGCAATTGCCTCCGGGCTTACGGTTACAGTCATGCCCGCGCCCTCTGTTTGGTCTCGGTCGTGATGCTCACAATCCAAGGCCGCAACTGGTCGGAACCTTTCCACGGGTGGTCGCCCCGCGCATTGAGCAGCGGTTCAAACCAGTGCTATGACGACTCCTCCCGCGTGGATGTCGAAACATCGGGTCTGAAGGCGAGGCATCGAAAGTAGTCGTTAATGCGCTTGTAGTCCGACTCGTTCGGATCCATGAAGTCTTCCAGCCTCCGACGCACTTCGTCTCGGCCCTCGGATACTGACATGGCAGCAAACTCGTCCTCGGGCAGCATCGGCTGATAGTAGACCCCATGCCAGCCATAGCCATTGTTGCTAATTTGGTACTTTTCCGGTTCCAGTCTGTCTATCGGTGTTTCCTCCATGAAATGCTTCAGCCGGTCCAGGGGAGAAGGATGCTCTCGCTCCTTTCCAGGCCGGTAGAGGTAGAAACCCACGCCGACATTGCGATGTGTGAAGGTCATGCCCCAATTGAGAAACTTGCTCTCGCCACCCAGGAGCCGCGAGGTCTCATCCAGTTCCCTGTCTGTCCAGTTCAGCCAATATTGCTCCCGAGTGGCATTTTGGGTTGACCAAGTCTCACAGCCCCGGCTCTTCAGGTAGTCCGCCATCGCCTTTCGCAGTTGCTTCGGATCCTGTCTGGATTCCTGTACCAGCCTGACAAGCGCGTCTCGGTACTCGGTCCGATCCTCCGGCATCTTCTCCCAGACGCTGTCTGCGCCATCCTTTTCCAGGAGCTGGAGCATCTTCTCCAGTATGGGGCGATGGTCGTCGAGCAGTGCCCTAAGGTCACCCCCTTCCGTGAAACCAAATTGTCTTTCGAGCAATTCTCGGTACTGTCGAACGAATGCCTCTACGCCACCAGGGTGGAACACTCCATTCTCTTGGAGTGAACCGATGGCTTCATCGACGGACTTCCAACCAACTTGGACAATGTCTGAAGAATCCCCACTTTCCATCGGTAACGTTGTCAACAGGACGCTTTTCAGCGTATGGTTTTTATACTTGCCGCGTAGCGTCTCTTCGTACCCCCTGACCTGGTTGAAGTGGTCGGAAGATGCCGGTCCCGTCTTGTTCTCGATGG
>CAZMKQ010000128.1:0-13596 GCA_964566955.1 uncultured Caldilineaceae bacterium
ATGCCTTCGCACAGACCCCACCAATCATGGCACCTTTGTGCAAATACCCTTGTCACGGTGCCTTTCCCCTCTGCGCGCGCCAGTCGCCGGGCCGGGACGGGACGGAGGCGGTGGACACGGAGCCGGCCACGCCCGTGGAGACCGCCCTGGCGCTGCTGCGGGAGGCGCAGGCGGCCGGGGCCGGGGCCTACCTCGGCGTGCGCTGGGTGGTGGCCGACGGAGGCTACAGCCACCGGGCCTTCGTCGAGGGCGTGCAGGCCCTGGACCTGCACGCGGTGGGCCGCCTGCGCCGCGACTTCGTGCTGCGCCATCGCTACACCGGACCGCATCCGCGGCGGCCCGGCCGGCGTCGGCAGTTCGATGGTGTCTTCGACCGGCACGCACCGGCGCGCCTGGACTGCACCCCCTGGCCCGAAGCCAACCTGGACCTGTACCACGGGGTCCTGCACAGCCGCGCCTGGCAGTGCTGGCTGCGGGTGGTCTATGTCCTGCCGCACGGGGCCGACCCGCGCGCGGTGGAGGGGGTGCTGCTGTACAGCAGCGACACGCAACTGGCGCCCACCCGCCTGGTGCGTCTCTACCGGGCGCGCTTCCAGATCGAGTTTGTCTTTCGGGACGCCAAGCAGCATCTTGGCCTGCACGATTGCCAGGCCCGCGCGCAGACCAAACTGCACTTCCACTTCAATCTGGTGTTCGCCACCTATTTCTGGATGCGCCTGCAGGCGCGGGCGGCCCGGGACCGGCCCCTGGACCGCTTTTCGCTGCATCACATCAAGCGCCGCCACCACGAGCGGGAAATGTATCAACGATTTGAAGCGTGGTCGGCCGCGGGTCGAAATGGCGTCAATGCGGAGGCCGTCGGCCACGGGATCGCAGCGGATCACCCGTGGCACCGGGCACCCCCTCTGGCAACGGGGCCATCCGGCCCCTGAATACGGCTTCCACACCGGTGTCCGATACCGGTGTCAACCTCAAAAACTGTCCGAACCATAGTAATAACCCAACACATCTTTTTGATACACTTGGGATGCCATGAAAATCGGCTATGCCCGCGTCAGCGACCATGAACAGACGCACGCCCTGCAGTTTGAAGCCCTGCAGACCGCCGATTGCAAACGCATCTACCAGGATATCTGCAGCGGCAAGGTGCCGTGCGCACGGCGGCCACAGTTCTAAGAGGGTGTTTGGAAATGCCGTTGGGGGAGGCCAAGGGGGCCGCAGAGTAAGATGCATCTTGCCTTGCAACGCAGCTCGCCCTGCGTGCCCCCAACACACTCTACACGGCCCCTCATGGAACGCCAACCCTACGACACCGATCTGTCCGATGCCGAGTGGGCGCGGATCCGCTCCCTGCTGCCCGGCCCCTGCGCCTGCGGGCGCCCCATCAAGGTGCCCCGCCGCGAAATCGTGAATGCCATCCTGTATGTGCTGCGGGCGGGCTGTGCCTGGCGGCTGCTGCCCCACGATCTGCCCTGCTGGACCCTGGTCTACTGGTACTTCTGGACCTGGCGCCGATGCGGTCTGTGGGCACGCATCAGCGCCGCGCTGCGGGGACAGCTGCGCCGGGCCGAGGGCCGGGAGACCTCGCCCAGTGCGGCCATCATCGACAGCCAGTCCGTGAAAACGACCGAAACCCGGGGAGTGCGGGGCTACGACGCCGCCAAAAAGGTCAAGGGCCGCAAGCGCCACCTGGTCGTGGACACGCTGGGCCTGCCGCTGAAGGTGGTCGTGCATGCCGCCGACATCCAGGACCGGGACGGCGCCCGGCGGGTCCTCGAGGGTCTGCCGGACGACTGTCCCCGCCTGCGCGTGGTCTGGGGCGACGGCGGCTACCAAGGGCCCAAGCTGGGCGACTGGGTGCAGGGGCAGGGAACCTGGCACCTGCAGATTGTCCGCCGCGACCCCGAGGCGGAGGGCTTCGAGGTGGTGCCCAAGCGCTGGATCGTGGAGCGCACCTTTGCCTGGCTGGGCCGCCATCGCCGCCTGAGCAAGGACTACGAGGGCCGGATGGAATCCTCCGAATCCTGGATCCACATCGCCATGGCCCGGTGCATGCTCAAGCGCCTCGCCGCGGCCTGAGGACACTTTCCAAACACCCTCTAAGAGGCCATGGCCTGCCTGCGAGAGGGCGACACCCTCGTCACCTGGCGGCTTGACCGTCTGGGTCATCGGGTGAGCGACTTGGTGCATCAGATCGTCAGTCTGGCCAACCGCGGCATCGGTCTCGAAACGCTCAAGGAAGGCCTGACCATCGATTGCAACACAGCGGCGGGCAAGATGCAGTTCCATGTATTTGCGATGCTGGCCGAGTTCCAGAACGATGTGGTCAGCGAGCGCACCTTGGCCGGCCTGGCGGCGGCCAGGGCCAGGGGGCGCAAGGGCGGCCGCAAGGCCAAACTCACCGGCAAGGCCCTGCAACAGGCGGGGGAACTCATGCGAGAGAAACAGCTGCCCGTCAACGAAATCGCCCGTATTGCCGGTGTGTCGCGCAGCACCATCTACCGCCACCTGAACCCCGACGGCTCGCCACGGAGGACGACATGACGGTAGAGTCAGCGGTGTCCGTGGTAGATCTTTTCTGCGGTGCAGGGGGGCTGTCCCACGGGTTCCGCCGGGAAGGCTTCCCCATTGCGGCGGGCATCGATCTGGACGACCACTGCCGTTACGCCTTCGAGACCAACAACCACGCCCCATTCGCATGCCGAGACGTGAAGGATCTGGATACGGAGGAACTGGCATCCCACTTCCGGCCCGGGGCCCGCAAGGTACTGATCGGTTGTGCTCCCTGCCAGCCCTACTCACCCTACAGCCGGAAATACAGACGCGACGGCGACGATCCAAAGTGGCATCTGCTGACAGACTTTGCGCAACTGGCCGCCGACCTGAAGCCCGATGTCGTGTCGATGGAGAACGTGCCCCATCTGCTCACCTTCCGGCAGGGCCATCCCTTCCGTGGTTTCGTGGCCCACCTGGAGGAGGCGGGCTATCAGGTCGTCTTCGGCAAGCTGTACGGACCAGCCTACGGGCTGCCCCAGCAACGCACCCGTTTGGTTCTGGTGGCCTCGCTTCTGGGCCCGGTGGCCCTGCCAAACCCGACCCATGCGCCCGCGGCGTACCCGACCGTGGACGAAGCGATCGGGGGCCTGACACCGATACCGGCCGGCGGAACCGACACCGCAGATCGTCTGCATCGCGCCCAGAATCTATCCCAGCTCAACCTAGCCCGGATTCGGGCTTCGCGGCCCGGAGGCACCTGGGAAGACTGGCCGGAACACCTAGTCGCGTCCTGTCACCGACGCCGCACCGGCCGCACCTTCCGTGCCGTGTACGGTCGCATGGAAGGAGACCGTCCGGCCCCAACCCTGACAACCCAGTTTTTCAGCTACGGCAGTGGTCGTTTCGGTCATCCATCCCAGGATCGGGCCCTTTCCCTGCGCGAGGGAGCCGTTCTGCAGGGCTTTGCTCCGGACTACGCCTTTGTGCCGCCCGATGCCGAAGTGGGTTTTGAATGGCTGGGACGCATGATCGGCAATGCCGTGCCCGTCGCGATGGCCCAGGCGGTCGCGCGTTCGATCAAGATGCATCTCCAAGACCATTCATGACGCAATCCTCACGCCTGGAGATGAGGCTCAGCCTCAACGTACTGGAACACTTGGGCCTCAATCTCTACAGCCACGTGCCCGCCGTCCTGTCCGAAGCGGTGGCCAACGCCTGGGATGCGGATGCCACCGAGGTGCATATCGACATTGACGCGGACGCCGGCTGCATCGCGATCCGGGACAACGGCCTAGGCATGACCCGGGACGAAGTCCAAGACCGCTTCCTGGTAATGGGATTCCGGCGGCGGGATGCCATGCCGGGATACACGCCGCGCGGGCGCGCGCCCATGGGGCGCAAGGGAATCGGCAAATTGTCCCTGTTTTCCATCGCCCACCGGGTGGAAGTGCATACGATCAGGACCGGAGAATTCCCCTGTGCCATCCGGATGGAAGTGGAGGAGATTCGCCAGCAGATCCAACGGGACCCGCAAGGACGCTATTTCCCACCGGAAATCGATCCGCAAATCGGATCGATGACCTGTGGTACATGCTTCGTACTGACAGATTTGCAACGTCGGCACACCATTCGCACTGTACCGGCACTACGCAAACGACTGGCCCGGCGCTTTTCCATCATCGGACCCCAATACGATTTTCAGGTGTTCGTGAACGGCGAAGCCATCACGACCGCCGATCGGGATTACTGTGCCAAGTTGCAATTCCTGTGGACCTACGGGGATCAAACCGAAGTGCAACGGATGTGTCCGGACGAGGTTCGGGTCACGGAACGCCCCAAGCACTTCGGCGCGGCGGACAACTCCGTTTCCGGCTGGATAGGTACGGTGAAGGAGTCCAGGGACCTCAAGGAGGACCAGGGCGGAGACAACTTGAACCGGCTGGCCATCTATGTCCGCGGCAAGCTGGCCCAAGAGGATGTCCTGGGGCAGTTCAGCGAACGCGGCATCTACGCCAGCTATCTGATCGGAGAGCTGCGGGTCGACTCCTTCGACCTAGACGACCAACCGGACGTGGCCACCAGCAACCGTCAGCAAATCGTCGAAGACGATGAGCGTTTTCAGGAGCTACAGGTCTTTCTCCAAGCGGAACTCAAGCATGTCCAGAACCGCTGGACCACGTGGCGCAACCAGGAAGGGATCAAGGCAGCCCTGGAAATTCCGGCGGTCAGGGACTGGATGGGGAATCTGGGCACCGAGCACAGACGCAAGGCGGAAGCCTGGATCGGACGCGTCAATCGTATACAGGTCGACGAGCTGGACGACCGAAAACAGCTAATCAAGCACGCGATCCTGGCCTTCGAGTTCTACCGGGCCCACGACAATCTAGCCCGTTTGGAGCATGTCGGGGATCGGAGCCTGGACGACGTGCTGGATCTGTTTCGGGATCTGGACAGTTTGGAACTGGCCCTCTACGGACAGATTGTTCAACACCGGCTGTCCATTGTCAGGACCCTGCGGGCCATGGTGGAAGAGAATCGTGTCGAGAAGGACATCCAGAAGTACATTTTCACCCATTTGTGGCTGCTGGATCCCCATTGGGAACGCATTGAGACCACCTCGTACATGGAAGCTGAAGTTGGGAAACTGTTCGACGAGATTGAGGCCGGACTGACGGATGAGGAAAAGAAGGGACGGATAGACATCGGCTATCAAAGCACGGCAGGCAAGCACGTCATCATTGAACTCAAGCGTCCCGAGATAAGGATTGCCCTGCCGGCGATCACCGCCCAGATCGAAAAGTATCGCAGTGGCCTGGCAAAGCTTCTGGAGAGCATGGGCGAGCGGCCGGCAATCGAAATTGTCGTCCTGCTGGGCAACCATCCCCGGGAATGGGACAACCCAGACGGCCGTCGTGTGGTGGAGGACACCTTGGCCGCCTATGGAGCCCGTCATGTGCTGTACAAGGAGTTGCTGCAGCACGCCTACAAGGCGTACCAGGACTATGACAGAAAGCGAAGGGATGTGGACGAACTTCAGGCAATCATCCGGGAAATCGAAGACTACGCACCTGCGTGACCAGCAGGTTTGGGATCGGATTCAACCGCTCCCGGACTTGGCATGAACGCTCCCAAGCCGCCTTTTCCAAGCGGCATCCGTGTCTCGAGCCAAGCACGGTTTCGACCGAAGAGTAACCAGGAACATGCACAACCATGGCTGAAACCTATGCCGGCATCACCAACGAGAACAGCTTCTTCTCGGACCACTACCTGTCCGACCTGTTCGCCAAGGACCGGAGGAAGTGGGAACAGGACACCGACGCGGAACTGGCTGGCCAAGCGGTCCGGCGGCGGTTGGCAAACCTGTACCTGCAAGGCAAGCGTGCCTACGGTGCGGGCATGGAGCGGGGCGTGTTGCCGCGACAGGCCGGGGAGTTCCAGCAGGGTCTGCTTAAAGCCCTGGGTTATGAGCGGCGTCCGGAACGAGTGCCGGTCACCATTGACAACCGCCAGGTGGCGGTACCCCTGCTGGCGCGCGTAGCCACCTCGAAGGAGCAGGACGCGCTGTGGGTAGTGGAGTTCCGGGATCAGATCGGCGATGACGAATGGGGCGGGGATCCTCTGGCCGGAGCATTCCACTCGGGTCTTTATCCCTGGTCCGACGGAAACGAACTGGATCTGCCAGATGGCAGCACGACCGTGGAGAAGGTGATTGAGGCGGGGGTGTTCGGCCAGAGCCGGCCTCCCCGGTGGGTCATGGTGGTGTCGCTGGCCCGGATTGTGCTACTGGATCGGGTCAAGTGGGCCGAGGACCGGCTCCTTCGGTTTGACCTAGAAACCATCCTTACGCAGCCGGACTCGGAGTCTTCCCGGACCATGCAGGCCCTGCTGCACCGGACATCCCTGGTACCGACCGGCGAGATCCGAGGCATGGAGGGTTTCGACGAAAACTCGCGCCTGCACGCGGTCGGGGTTTCCACCGACCTCAAGTACGCCATGCAGGAAGCAGTCGAGCTTCTGGGCAACGAGGCGTTGCGCCAATATGCCGACAAGCACCGGCCGGTACCTTCTGCGGAGGACCTGACCCGGGAGTGTCTGCGCTACCTGTACCGGCTGCTGTTCCTGTTCTTTGCCGAGGCGCATCCGGAGTTGGGCCACGCGGGGATGCGTTCGCCGGTCTACCAGAACGGCTACAGCCTGGAGGCACTGCGCGACGCGGAACTGGCGCGGTTGCCGGACAACGAGGACAGCTGGTTCCTACACGAGTCGCTGCAGACGCTGTTCCGGATGCAGTTGGACGGGACGCCCATGCGCGATCGGGAGGCCCTGAGAAGGTCGGAGACCCACCACGACTTCATACTGGAACCGGTGGGATCGGTGCTATTCGAGCAGGACCAGACTCCCCATCTTGACGCCGTCCGGTTCCCGGATCGGGTGTTGCGCCGCGTGCTGGAGCTACTGTCGTTGTCCGGAGCCGGAACACACCGCAGGAAGGGGCGGCGCACCGGTAGAAGAGGGCGCGGCCGCATCTCCTATGCCCAGCTCGGCGTGAACCAGCTAGGCAGCGTCTACGAGGCGTTGCTGTCGTTCTCCGGATTCATTGCGGACCAGGACTTGGTGGAGGTGAAACGGGCACAGGACGACCAACCGGACATCCTCGAACGAGCCTGGTTTGTGCCAATTGAAAAGATTGATGAGTACGAGGACGATGAGGTTGTCTACGACGGCAACGAGCCGCGCATCTACCAAAAGGGAACGTTCGTCTACCGCCAGACAGGCTACGATCGGGAGGCCACGGCCTCGTTCTACACGCCGGAGTCCCTGACGCAGGCCACCGTGCGCCATGCCCTCAACGAACTGTTGAAGGACCGCAAGGCGGACGACATTCTCGACATCCGCATCCTGGAACCGGCCATGGGTTCGGCCGCGTTCCTGATCGAAGCCGTCAATCAGTTAGCGGACCGCTACCTCCGCCTGAAGCAGCGGGAACTGGGGAAGACCATTCCACCGGAGGATTTGCCGCGGGAGCGACAACGAGTGCGTGCCTACATCACGGCGCGGAATGCGTTCGGAGTGGACTTGAACCCGGTGGCTCAGGAACTCGGGGCCATGTCGCTGTGGCTGAACTGCATGGAGCCGGAAGGCTTCCGGCCGGACTTCAGCCACACCCTCTACACAGGGAACTCGATTGTCGGAGCGCGTCGGGCGGTGCTGACGCTCAGCAAACAAAAGCGCGGCTACAAGGTGGACAACGATAGCCTGCGGGAGTTGGGGTTCGGGGACAAGCGACAGGACGACGAGGTGTACCACTTCCTGCTCCCAGTGAAGGAGATGGCCGCGGTCACGCGCAAGGAGTTGAAGACATTGGTACCAGAGGCCGTGAAACAGGGGGCAGCTTGGAGTAGAGAGTATGGGCGGCCCTTCACCGACCATGAGTGCGCTGTGTTGCGAGAGTTGTCGGCTGTGATTGACGAACTTTGGGTCTCAGTAGCGAATGACCTGCACAATCAGCGTACCGCGTACGAGGCGACGCTTCCGGAGGTCTGGCCTGCCAGAGCCACGACCATTCAAGAACGGACACATCGTCCATCAGGCCTCCCAGACGATTACAGCAGGCTGAAGTTGGCCTTGGATTACTGGTGCAGCCTTTGGTTTTGGCCTATCAGTGCCTACAGCGTGCTGCCATCGAGGCACCAGTTCCTACTGGAGATGTCACTGATCCTCACGGGCAGGCCTGCAGCAACTGGAGGCACTTCGTCGTGGGTGTTGGAGGCAGAGTTGGAGGAGGTCGAAGCGAGCGCGGTTCGGACATTGTTAGATGACACCAACAGTCCACTGGGTGTTAATGACCTCGCGAAGTTCATGTCAGACCGTTTGGATGTCATCAAGGAGACTTCAGCTACACATCGCTTCCTCCACTGGCCGTTGGAGTTTGCCGACGTGCTGTTGGAGCAGTCCGGATTTGATTTGATTGTAGGGAATCCGCCTTGGGTGCCGTTACACTGGACCGAAAAGGAGCCTCTGGCACAGCTTGCTCCAGAGATCGTGCTACGTAAGTGGAGTGCGGACCGGATTGCTCAGCAACGCGACAACCTTCTTGAACGCAGACATCGTGGAGCCTTCATCTTTGATGCCCGGATCGGCAGTGCCCATGCTGCCTTCGCAAGACATCCACATAACTACCTCACTTTAAAAGGCGTTCGTCCCAATACATACAAGCTGTTTCTGGTGAACAACTTTGCCCTTGTCTCTGGAAAAGGCATCATTGGATTGATTCACCCAGTCGATCATTTCCTAGACCCTATAGGCAATGCACTCAGGGAGGGTTGCTACAATCGCTTGGCTCTGATCTTGCAGTTTGCCAACGAGCGAAAGAGACACATGTTCAGCGATGTCGCCAACAGAACAGTGTTCGCGATTGGTGTCTATCGCGGCCAGCAGGGAACAGCCCGATTCCGCATGATGGCTAACATCTTCGCCCATGAAACCGTAGATGAAAGTCTAATTCATGACGGTGCAGGACCAATTCCGGGCATCAAGGATGCCAACGGGCATTGGCAGCTGCGGGGCCATCACAGTCGAATGATCGAGGTTGACGAAACGATGCTAACCAATCTCGGTAGCATCCTTGATCCGGGCAAGTCAACAACCTCTTGCCGACTACCGCTGTTGCATGCCCGACCTTTGGCAACATCCCTAGTGCACAGTCTCATAAGTTCTTCGGATGTGTGCCAACTGGGCCAGGATGGCGTCCGCGTCCCCTTGCCAGCGGGGCGGCAGGGCGTGGCGATTGCGTCCCCGCACGTAGCGGCCCACGGCGGCCTGCAAGGCCGGGACACTGTCCCAGGAACCGTGGGCCAACACGTGGCGTTGCAGGGCACTGAACCAGTGCTCAATCAGGTTCAGCCAGGAGGCATAGGTGGGGATGAAGTGGAAGTGGAAGCGGGGATGGGCCTCCCGCCAGGCCTTGACCTTGCGGTGCTTGTGGGGGGCGTAGTTGTCCAGGACCAGGTGCACCTGCCGGGTGGGGAAACGCCGGGCCAGCTGGCGCAGGAAGGCCAGGAACTCCTGATGCCGGTTGCGGGCGGCACACGCGTAGTAGATGCGGCCGGTATCCAGGTCCAGGGCCGCCCGCAGGGAGAGGGTGCCGTGGCGGACGTAGTCGTGGGTGCGGGTGGCGGGGCGGCCGGCGGTCGCGGGCAGGCCCGGCCGGGTGCGTGCCAGGGCCTGCATCTGGGGTTTCTCGTCAAAGGACAGTCTCACCACGTCCGGGTCCTTTTTTTTTCGTAGACCGCGAGCACGTCGCGCAACTTGGCCTCGAACTGCGGGTCGTCGGAGAGTTTGAAGGTGCGCACGCGGTGGGGCTGGATCCCGGCCGCCGACCACCAGCGCTGCAGGTGCCCGGTCGAGATGCCGGTCTCCCGGGCCATCAGGCTCAGGCTCCAGCGCGTATGCCCGTCCGGCGGGTCCTCCTGCAGTTTCTGCCACATGGCCTGGCGGTCCGCCTCCGTGTAGGTCGGGGGGCAACCGCTCCGGGGCCGATCCTGCAATCCGTCCAGACCGGCTTCCAGATACCGGTCGCGCCAGGCGGCGACCGTGTCCTCGGTCACGCCCACCGCGGCCGCCACCGCCGCCAGGGTCTGCCCTTGGGCCAAGGCCAGCAGGATGCGGGCGCGCTGCACTTGGCGATGGGGCCGGGTCTGGGACCGCGCCCAGCCTTCCAGGGTCGGTCGGTCCGCTGCCTGCAGGGTTAAACCGCGTATCCGTGCCATGTTCTCCAACCGGTGTCCGTGGGGCTTTAGAATGGCCTCCATTTTACCCTAACAACTTCCGTGAGTGAGCACTAGTCAAGATTGCATCCCAATCACGACGCTTGGGAGATCTCAAGGGTGCATACATGCAGGATAGCATGTGGAACGAGACTACAGACCGGAAATCCAATCCGCCGGTATTCAAGCGGGAGACTGCCTTCCGGAGCTGTCCACAGAACCTAATCCTTACCGGACCAAACATTGGTTTGGCCAATCCACTTGCCAAAAACCCAAATCGCAATTGCCAGAGTCACAAGGATTACGAAACCATCGATCTGATGGTCATTCCGGATGATTACTTGCCTCGTTCGAACTACACACCGGCTATGTCTAGGGAACAGTACCGGAGGCTGATGCGATCTGTACCGTGGGACCATGCTGTGAAGCATATCGATTGTGTACGCATTGCTTTGAGAGAATATGTGGGTGCTGCAAGTGAAAGAACATTACAGTGCTGCCTCATGGGAGACGGAATGCAACACGTGAACGTGTTGCATTCCGTCTCCTTCAGAAATCTCACGGATACAGCTGTCGTATGCACACTATGGAGTTCGCTTCCTTACGATTTTTTCACCAAGTCGGCACAGATTAGCCACATGCAACCATCGTTTACATCGCAATTGCCAGTGGTCGAACTACCGGACACGGCATGTCATCGCATGCTACAGCTCAACTGTTTGACCAATCATCATGTCAACATCTGGAACAAACTCGCTCCCAACTACTCCCAGTTGGGCTGGTCAGCAACCTACCCGGGTCTGGAACAAGAGGATCCACTTGCGGCACCTAATACTTGGAACCGGAACTGTGCCTTACGCACAGACTTAGCCCGCCGTCAGGCCTTGCTCGAAATAGACGTGCTTGTGGCTATGGCACTTGGGTTGAAGTTGGACGAGTTGATCCAAATCTACAGGCTCGTATTTCCGGTCCTGAACAGTTATGAAGAGAATACTTGGTATGACCAAAAAGGCCGCATTGTCTGGTCAAGACGCAGCGGCAAAGGTATGGAAATGCCTCGTTCTGAGTGGGAACGATACCGAAACATACAACGAGGGCACATAGCTGAGGATGTAACGATCGACTTTCTTCCTAGCGGTCCGCATGAATACACGATTGAATACAAAGCCCCATTCATTAGACCGAATCGAGAAACGGACTATCGATTGGCTTGGAAGTACTTCGAGACGAGTCTTGGCTTCTAACACAGTTGCTAATGTACTATGGTTTGGACAGTTTTGAGCCGTTGGGACGCGCCATTTTCCGCCTAAGCAGGGCTTGGGGCGCGCCAAGAGGGTGAAGCGGGGGGGGAGCCCAAAGCTGCTACCAGGCAACGCACGGGGCCTGCTATCGTTGAAGCAGATCAACGACATCAGCGATAGAGGTGTCCCGTGCGTCTGCTGTGCAATATACTCGCCTTGATGCGCTGCGGCAAACCGCAGGCCGACTTCATGGCCCATGTCCTGGGCCTGCTGCAGTGGCTGCCCGGGCGTGTCAACTTCACCAGCCTGGCCTACTACGGGGGCTACGCGGCGCGCACCTATGCGCGCTGGTTTGCGCGGCCTTTCCCCTGGGCCCGGCTGGCCGTGGCCGCCCTGTGCGCGGGGCATCCGCACCCGCGCTTCCCGGCGCTGGCGGTGGATGCCACCCACGTGCGCAAGAGCGGCGACCGGACCTGGGGTGCGGACTGGTTCTGGAACGGCATGGCCCAGGCCGCGCAGTGGGGGCTGGAGGTGACGCTGGTGGCCGCCGTGGACCCGGAGGAGGGGGGTGCCTTTCCCCTCTGCGCGCGCCCGTCGCCGGGCCGGGACGGGACGGAGGCGGTAGACACGGAGCCGGCCACGCCCGTGGAGACAGCCCTGGCGCTGCTGCGGGAGGCGCAGGCGGCCGGGGCCGGGGCCTACCTCGGCGTGCGCTGGGTGGTGGCCGACGGAGGCTACAGCCACCGGGCCTTCGTCGAGGGCGTGCAGGCCCTGGACCTGCACGCGGTGGGCCGCCTGCGCCGCGACTTCGTGCTGCGCCATCGCTACACCGGACCGCATCCGCGGCGGCCCGGCCGGCGTCGGCAGTTCGATGGTGTCTTCGACCGGCACGCACCGGCGCGCCTGGACTGCACCCCCTGGCCCGAAGCCAACCTGGACCTGTACCACGGGGTCCTGCACAGCCGCGCCTGGCAGTGCTGGCTGCGGGTGGTCTATGTCCTGCCGCACGGGGCCGACCCGCGCGCGGTGGAGGGGGTGCTGCTGTACAGCAGCGACACGCAACTGGCGCCCACCCGCCTGGTGCGTCTCTACCGGGCGCGCTTCCAGATCGAGTTTGTCTTTCGGGACGCCAAGCAGCATCTTGGCCTGCACGATTGCCAGGCCCGCGCGCAGACCAAACTGCACTTCCACTTCAATCTGGTGTTCGCCACCTATTTCTGGATGCGCCTGCAGGCGCGGGCGGCCCGGGACCGGCCCCTGGACCGCTTTTCGCTGCATCACATCAAGCGCCGCCACCACGAGCGGGAAATGTATCAACGATTTGAAGCGTGGTCGGCCGCGGGTCGAAATGGCGTCAATGCGGAGGCCGTCGGCCACGGGATCGCGGCGGAGCACCCGTGGCACCGGGCACCCCCTCTGGCAACGGGGCCGTCCGGTCCCTGAATACGGCTTCCACACCGGTGTCCGATACCGGTGCCAACCTCAAAAAACTGTCCGAACCATAGATATGAACAAGACTACCATCCCAGAGTAGGTATTTGGTTGATGCCGGACAACAAGTCACAAGGAGAACTTGAAGACTTCGCATTGAGGATGATTTCCTGCGATGATCCAATTTGGCCGTTGTCCCGGAGTTATATCGAAAACATTCCAGAAGGCGACAGAAAATTTGAAGCCGCAAAGGCAGACAAGGCCAAACTCTATGCATGGTTGGCAGCGAGAAGGGAGCCAGGACGCATGGTGGCAGCCGTCGGTTCCGGTGATTTCGAGACCAGTGGTTCCCTGTGCGAAGAATTCTTCGCTTGGCTTGTTAAGCTGTTTGGATGATTGCCGATTCGGGATAACTATTCAGGTACCCACGGTTGGGTCGGCCTGAGGGATTGACGGAGCCGGTTGCAGTGCCGCTCGCCGGGCCATGCGGAGACGACCCTTCGGTCGGTAGTGGCGTCACAGGTCGCCCACTGGCCGGCGCAATGCCGCGGTTGCGGTGCGTCCCTGTCCCGTACAGGGCAGGCAGCCGGGGTCTGTGCTGCAAGGTCAGGGTAAACGCAAAGTCGCGGGATGGGGGTGAATCGGGGCTGTCCGCGACCGGT
>CAZMKQ010000129.1:0-13249 GCA_964566955.1 uncultured Caldilineaceae bacterium
CCGTCAGTTGCGCCGTGAGCATGGGGCCCTCGTCGAGCTGGACCAGCGCCACCACGTAAGGAGCTTGACTCTCGAAACCCGCCGGAGGTTGGAACAGCGTGGTGTAGCTGAAGACCATGCCGGTGCCATTGAACTTGTGGGCCGGTCCGGCAGGCTGATCGCAATACGGACACACGTCGCGCGGCGGGAAGATGTGCTTGTCGCAGGCAGGACACACTTCTCCAATCAGACTGTAGCGCTGGTGCCGCGTGCGCCAGCTGCTGGGTACAAACATTTTTTCCCGTCTCCCAATCCATGGACGTCGCACTGTCGCGGTCGGCATGGATTGTGGGGGGTCAAACCTGTCAAACACTGTCAGGACGCAAATCAGGCAGGTTTTGGCGGATTCTTCGACCGCTCCAAGGTTGGGCATACCCATCCGGCACCGACTTGCACCCGTTCCGCCCAACTGCCAAAACCTATCAGGCCGGCCGCGGTCGCGGGTGTCCCGCTTCAGATTCCCAGGATGTGCGTAAAGACGCTGGCACCGCTGCCGCCCACATTCTGGATCATGCCCAGAGCAGCGTTGGGAACTTGATTGGGTCCTGCCAGTCCCTGCAGTTGCTTGACGGCCTCGACTGCCTGATACACCCCTGTCGCACCCACCGGATGTCCCCGGCTCTTCAAGCCGCCTTGGGTTGAGACGGGCAGGTCCCCTTCGATGTCGATGTAGCCGTCCATGGCGTAGCGCCACCCGGTCCCCGGCTCCGCGTAGCCCACTGCTTCCAGGCTCATGGCGCCCAGAATCGAAAAGGCGTCATGCAGCTCAAGGAAGTCCATGTTGTCCAGGCCTGCGCCTGCCTGCGCCAGCGCTTGTTGCGTGCTGAGTTCCACGGCGGCCAGCCTGAGCGGATCCGAGCGATCATGGACCGCCAACGTGTCGGTGGCCGCAGCACTGCCCAGAATGGTCACCGGGGCGACGTGGCGGGCACCGTCGGACAGGGACGAACTTCCCGCCGCACACAGGACCACCGCCGCGGCACCGTCGCAAATGGGACTGCTGTCGAGTACGCACAGCGGGCTCGAGATAACCCGCGACCGGCCATAGTCCTCCTCGGTGATGGCATGCCGAAACATCGCATGCGGATTGTGGCAGCCGTTGCGGTGGGCATTGATGCTGAATCCCGCAAGACCCGTGTCGGGCACGTCGTATTGCCACACGTAGCGCTGCATCATCAGGGCGTTGAGCGCCGTAAAGCTGACCCCTTGGAATGTTTCATAGACGGCATCCGCAGCCATGCCGAGGGCGGCGGTTGTATCGTGCCCCAAGGTGTTGGTCATCTTCTCCACACCCAGCACCAGGACGCGGTCATGCAAGCCGGAGGCCACCGCCGTATAGCCCATGCGCAGGGCCGCGGCGCCGGACGCGCAGGCCGCTTCGGTCTTGACCGCTTCAATGTTGCGCAGGCCGCTGAAATCGGCAACCGCCGCAGCCAGGTTCTCCTGCCCCGACAGGGCTCCGCTCAGCATGTTGCCGACAAACAGGGCGTCCACCGACTCGACGTGCGCATCCAGAAGGGCCGACGTTACGGCTTCGTGGGCCAGATGCAGGATGGACTTGTCCCAATGCTCGCCGACTTCCGTCTGTCCCGTTCCTATGATGCACACTTCCTTCATGCCCGGATCCCTCATTTAGGGTGCTCTTGGACACCTCAAGGAGCCACGACGTACCCAACCCTCCGTGGCCGGCAAACCGCAGGCGTCAACCCATTGTATCCAAGCGGTTCCCTGGTTGTTGGTGGGTAGGTACCCATCAACGATCGCCTATCATTCCGGCCACTCCGCCCCTGCTTGCAATGCGGGAGCTGAGGGCGGCGGTCTGCCGCGAGTCCCTTTCCTGCTTCCAACTACGCAGGCCGAAGCAACCTGATTGCAGGCCGACACCCAAATCGACAGTCCTGAATTGGGTCCCGACACGAGACCTTGCAGGACGCCACCACCAATTGGGCACACAACGGTTGCCTTCCCATGGCCAAGGACATCAAGATTGCAGCCATTGGCGGCGGCACCGGTCTGCCGGTCCTCCTGCGCGGCCTGAAACACTACACGGGAGACATCACGGCCATCGTCACGGTGGCCGACGACGGAGGCAGTTCCGGCAAGCTGACGGAATCCACCGGCATGCTCCCGCCGGGGGACTTCCGCAACAACATCGCCGCCCTCAGCGAATCGGAAGAGCTGTTTCAACTTCTGCTGCAATACCGATTCGGGGACAAGGAAGGATTGGGCGGCCACGCGTTCGGCAACCTGTTGATCACGGCCATGTCCGCCATCTACGGAAGCTTCGAGGACGGCATCCTCAACACCAGCCGCGTCCTGGCCGTCCGGGGTCGGGTCCTGCCCAGTACTCTGGAGGCCGTCACCTTGTGCGCCGAAGTGGCAACCAACGAACCCGCACCCACAGATACCGGACTCAGGCACGTGCGCGGCGAAAGCAACCTGAGCCAGACCCACGGCCGCATCCGAAGACTGTCCCTGGACCCAATCCAGGCCCGTGCCTTTCCCGGCGCGATCGAAGCCATCCTCCGGGCCGACCTGATCGTGGCGGGTCCCGGCAGCTTCTTCACCAGCACCATGCCCAACCTCATTGTGGAAGGGATTCGCGCCGCGTTGCTGGCGGCCAAGGCCCCCAAGGTGTTCGTGGCCAACATCCTCAACCAAGGGGGCGAGACCGACGGATTCACGCTGGGCGACTATCTGCAGTGCCTTGACCGCCACGGATTGGGCGTGTTCACGCATATCGTGGTCAACAACCGGCGCCTGACATCCGGAAACTGGCCCAGCTTGGAATGGATTCAAGCCCCGGCCAAGGAAGGACACATCGATGCCCAATGCGTGGAAGCAGACCTGATTGACGACCAGGTGCCTTGGCGCCACGATGCCCGCAAGCTGGCCCGGACCGTGATGACAATGGTGGATGCATGAACCGGGATGTCCACCCTGCACGGGCCGCAATCGGACCCGTCCCTGGCGGGAAGCGATGCCGTCGGGGACCTGCGCCTGTCGGATCCTGCCCCGAATTGATCCGGTTCCGTATAATCTAAAGGCGTGCGCACACCTTGGCATCCGTGCGGCAAGACGTCTATCTGGGGCAGAAGCAGGAATCCGACCATGTTTCGAGTTGCAATCAACGGTTTCGGTCGCATTGGCCGGCAGGTCACCAAAGCCATCCTCGACACCTACCCCGAAGACCTGCAGATTGTGGCCATCAACGACCTGGGCGATGTCGGGGCCTTTGCCCACCTGTTCAAGTACGACACCAACTACGGCCGGTACGACGGCGAGGTGGAGTACCAGGACGGCTCCCTGGTCATCAACGGCAACCGCATCACGCTGTGCAACGAGCGCAACCCGGCGGATCTGCCGTGGCAGGACTTGGGGATCGACGTGGTCGTCGAAAGTACGGGTGTTTTTACCGACCGCGACAAGGCCGAACTGCATTTGGCCGCCGGGGCCCGCAAGGTCATCATCAGTGCGCCTGCCAAGGGTGAGGATCTGACCGTGTGCCTGGGAGTCAACGAAGATGCCTACGATGCCGCCAGCCACCACGTCCTGAGCAACGCCAGCTGCACGACCAACTGCCTGGCTCCGGCCGCCAAGGTGGTAAGTGACACGTTCGGCATCAAGATGGGCCTCATGACCACCGTCCATGCCTACACGGGCGACCAGCACGTCCTGGATCTGTTCCACTCCGACATGAGGAGGGCGCGGGCCGCGGCCCTGAGCATTATTCCGACGACCACCGGCGCCGCCAAGGCGGTCTCGCTGGTGGTTCCGGAGTTGCAGGGCAAGTTTGACGGCATGGCCATGCGCGTGCCCACCTCCACCGTGAGCGTGGTCGACTTCGTGGCCGAGACGGAACGCCCGGGCACCACCGAGGAACTGCTGGCTGCATTCGACGAGGCGGCCGCGGGTCCCATGAAGGGCATCCTGGCCGTCAGCCGCGAGCCCCTGGTCAGCATCGACTTCAAGGGCGATGCCCACAGCAGCACGGTCGACGCCGAGTTCACCGGCTTCTACGGGAACCTGGTGAAGGTCGTGACCTGGTACGACAACGAGTGGGCCTACAGCCAGCGCGTAGCCGATCTCGTCAACTTCCTGCGCTTGCAGGGCAACTGAGTCGCATACGATCCCATTTGGGCAACGGGACCGGCAACCCCAACCGAATCGGCGTGGCCTTCAAAACGGTACGCGACATCAACTGGTCGGGCCGGCAAGCCCTGGTGAGGGTCGATTTCAATGTGCCCCTCGATCGCGAGGGGACCATTACCGACGATTCGCGCATCCTGGCCTCGGTGCCCACCATCCGGTACCTGTTGGACCGCGGTGCCTCGGTCTGCCTGATGAGCCACTTGGGCCGGCCGCGGTCCAAGGAAGATGTGCAGTGCACCCTCGCGCCCGTGGCGGACCGCCTGGGCCGGATCCTTGGCTGCGAGGTTCCGCTGATCAAGGACCTGTCCGCACCGTCCGCCCTGCGGAGCCTGGGGGCGGTGACACTGCTGGAGAATACGCGGTTTGAACCCGGCGAGACCGGAAACGATCCCGCCTTCGCCCAAGTCCTGAGCCAATTCGGCGACGTTTATGTAAATGATGCATTTGGCAGCCTGCACAGGGCCCACGCCTCCACGGAGGGTGTCGGACATGTGCTTCCCGCCGTGGCCGGCCTGTTGGTGGAAACAGAGCTGCACTGGCTGTCTCCCCTGCTTGACAATCCGCAGCGACCGGCAATCGCCATCATGGGCGGCGCCAAGATCAGCGACAAGGTCGGGGTCATCCGGAATCTGCTCCGGCACATGGACGACGTGCTGGCGGGAGGCGGCATGGCCAACACGTTCCTCGCGGCGCAGGGCTGCGCCACGGGCAAAAGCCTGGTTCAGGCCGAAGCACTGGACACGGCGCGGAGTCTGCTCGCCGATTTCGGCGACCGCCTCCATTTGCCGGTTGATCTGGTGGTTGCCAAGGAACTCGACAGTGCGGCAGCTCGCAAGATCGTGCCTGCGGACGGCATCGAAGAGGACTGGATGGCACTGGACATAGGACCCGCCACGGTGGCCCACTATGCAAACCGCCTGGCTCCGGCGCACACCGTGTTCTGGAACGGACCGATGGGGGTTTGCGAAGTCAAGCCTTTCGACAAAGGCACCAATGCCCTCGCGGAAATCCTGGGCGGTCTGTCCGATGCCAGATCCGTTGTGGGTGGCGGTGACGGCGTGGCCGCCATCCGCCAGGCCGGCATGGAAGATGCCATCGGCCATCTTTCCACCGGAGGCGGAGCCTGCCTGGAATACCTGGCCGGAACCGAGTTGCCCGGCCTGGCCGTTCTGACGAGGTCCGGTTGACCATGGGATTCTTGAGCAAACTGCGCAGCTGGCTCGGAGGCGGAGGCGGCTCCGGCCGCTTTCTGGAAATCTACGCCCTGAACTTCCGATGCCAGGAACCGCTGTCCACCCGTATCGACATGTACAACGACCTGAGCCCGGTGGACGCAGGATCCGGTGTGAAGGGAGCCGAGTACTATGTCAGGAAGGTGGTTTCGACCTCCGGCGACCAGCGGTGCTTCGACTCCTGTGAAATCCAGGTTTGGCTGAACAGCCGCCGGCAGGAAGTCAACAGGGAGATCGCGGGCGGGCAGTTCCTGTCCGCCGAAGAGTACGCGGAAGCGCAAGCCGACTTCCAGCGGCGCATCCGGAACTCCGACTGATTGAGCCTCCGGGTGCCTGTTGGTGGATTCGAATCGCGTCGGATGACGGGACCCGGGATGGAAACCACGGGCAACTTTCAAATACTGATGTGCACCGGCTTTGAGTTCGCGTGCGGTCACCCCATCTGCCATGGTGCTGCCGGGCCCAACAGGTGTACCGGTATCCCCAACCAGAGATCAACACCCTGAGAGGCCAAACCCCATGTCTAGAGTTCCCATCATGGCCGGCAACTGGAAGATGAACCTGGGGCCGGCGGATGCCGCCGGCCTGGCCCGGGACATCATGCAGGAAACCGGTCGGGTGACCTCCGTGGAACAGATCCTCTGTCCTCCGTTTGTGTCACTGCCCGCGGTCAAGGATGCGGTATCCGGCAGCGCGCTGAGAGTAGGCGCGCAGAACGCCCATGCGGAACCTGACGGAGCCTTTACCGGGGAAGTCAGCGCGCCCATGCTGATGGGACTGGCCGACTATGTCATCCTGGGCCACAGCGAGCGCCGCCAGTTTTGCCACGAAACCGACGACGAGGTGAACACAAAGCTCCATGCCGTGCTTGAAGCCGGATTG
This sequence comes from uncultured Caldilineaceae bacterium, assembly GCA_964566955.1. GTDB lineage: Bacteria > Chloroflexota > Anaerolineae > Caldilineales > Caldilineaceae > Bin34. Next base: position 6,306 of record CAZMKQ010000129.1, read on the forward strand.
GTGCCGATCGTCTGCGTTGGGGAAAGCCTTGAGGAAAACCAGGCCGGCCAAACCCGCGCTGTAGTGACCCGGCAAGTGCAGGGCGCCTTGGCCAATGCAACCGGTGCGGATGCCGGGCGGCTGGTGATTGCCTACGAGCCGGTCTGGGCCATCGGCTCCGGCCTGGCCGCGACACCCGACGTGGCCGAGGAGGTGTGCGGTGAAATCATCCGCATTCTGCTGGCGGACCTTTACGACGGGACCGTGGCCGAAACCACCCGGATTCTGTACGGGGGCAGTACCAGCCCGGGCAACATCGCCTCGTACATGGAGTCACCGGACATCGACGGGGCCTTGATTGGCGGTTCCGCCCTGAAGAGCGACACGTACACTGCCATGGTGAGACTGACCGCCGGCGCCTGAAACCGGACAGCGACATCCGCGGGGCCCATGAGCGTTCCGACAGGCCTGAACGAGAGTGTCCTGTACCTGAGCCTGTTGGGCTATTGCCTTTACGCGCTGGGTTGGACCAACCAGCGGGCCCAGAGGGGACTGTATCGCTTCCTGCTGATGTTGACCGGCACCCAACAGGTAGCGGCCCTGATTCTCTTCCTCCTGTACCTGCCCGGAATCCTGCTGCACGAAGGCACCCATTGGCTCGCCGCCTGGCTGCTGCGGCTCAAGCCCCGCGCCTTCACCGTCTGGCCAACGCTGCGCGACAACACCCTGGAACTCGGCAGCGTCCAGATGGCCGAGACCGACATCTGGAGGGACACTGCAGTGGGTCTGGCACCTCTGGTGGTCGGCAGCGCGACCATGGCCGTTATCGGAACCCAAATCCTGTATACCACGGAGCTGGCCGAATTGGCATTGGGCCTTCGCTTCGGCCGGATTGTTGCCTGGTTCCGCGAAATGCTGGCGGTCCAGGACAGCATGTTGTGGTTGTACCTCCTGTTTGCGTTCGGCAACGGCATGATGCCCAGTGTCAGCGACCGCCGTTCCCTGCGCCTGGTCGTCTTCTACTTCGGGCTCGGGGTCCTGATGCTCGTGCTGGCGGATTTGTTGTCCCGCCAAGTATCCATTGACTGGCTGCTGGCGGCCTTGGCCGGCGCCGCGGCTCCCAGCCGCATGTTGGTCAGCTGTCTGTTGCTGGTTCTGTTGTTCGATTTCTGTCTGCTGGGCTTGTTGTCCGTGTACGACCTGCTTCTGAGTGGCCGGCGGCCAGGGTAGGCATCAGATCCCGGCCTCGCGAGCAGCAACGGCCCCAACGACGAAGGCCCGGCTTCGCACCGGGCCTTTCCGTCGCTCGAAGCGGCACTTCAGTTGCCAGTGTCGGTCAACCTTCCCGACGGACGTTGGCCAACCGGCTTGGTACCGCAATCAACCCAGGTGCGGTGTGATGGCGGCCATCAACGCTTCCTTGGGCTTGAAGCCCACAATCCGTTCCACAGGCTGTCCATCCTTGAACAGAATGAGGGTCGGAATGCTGAAAACGCTGTGTGCCTGGGCCGTCTGCTGGTTCTCGTCCACGTCCAGCTTGCCGACCACGAGCTGCTGCTCGTACTCGACGGCAACCTCCTCCAGCACGGGCGCAATCATCTTGCAGGGACCGCACCAGGGAGCCCAAAAATCCACCAGCACGGGCTTGTCCGACGCCAGGACGTCGGCGGCGAACTCGCCGTCACTCAGCACTACAGGGGTTCCCATAATCCTCTCCTCTTTTCCATGTGAACAAGCCCGAAGTATACAGTCCCGAAGTGATACCGGCCGGGATTCCGCGCCGGGAAACTGTTACACATGCGTTGGCGACGACATGCGCCTTGTCCAGGCGCAGCGCCTCCGCTTCCGGTTTGCCGGCCATGTCCACGCCCCATGGTTTCCAGGTCCGGGCTCGGTGCGGCCCGGGAACTGACAGGGCTGGTGATTCAAGCTGGGAAGCTTGACTTTGATGTCATGGAACCGTCCGTCCAACACCTGTCATAGACAAGCAGAATTCCCTACATGGCGAATCACGAGATGCCGTACGTCTCCCGAGGGTGGCGCAACCTGCTCCCTCACCTCGCAGGCCGTTTCAAACCCTCCGGTTCCCAATCGGGACCTGCGGCCCGCCGAAACCCGAATGGCCGGGCGGCTACAGCCGCGGCTGGTGAATGCCTCGGTCGGCAATGAAGTCGCGGTACCGTGCAAAGGCTTGGTCAACATCGCCGGGGGTCAGACCGTAGTCGGCCAGTTCATATTGATGGCGTTGTTCGCTGCTGCGGCGCCTTGACTGTTGTATCAGCCAGTCGTCCATGGTCGCCACGACCCGCGGCGCCAGATTCCAATGGAAATGGTCATACACCACTTCGACCATGGCCAACGGGTCCTGAACCAGATCGTAATAGTTCAGGTCAAGCCACCGATGCTCCAGTTCAGGGTGCGCCAGCCGGAAATCCATGACCCTGTCCAGCATGCCGGAGTTCAGGTCCAATTGTTCACGGCCTTGTTCATGGGAGGACAACGGCTCCATGACAAGCGTGCGAACCCGTTCCACCAGACTGTTCCACGAGCCCATGAACTGTCTGGGAGCACGGTGCGTCTGGATGAACAAGGCATCCGGGTATGTTTGAATGAGGGCATCCAGTTCCATCAAATGAAACGGCATTTTCAGCAGCCACTGCCTTGAATGTCGCTGCTGCAACCGGTCGACATAGGCATGCCGCTGAAGGTTTCCGAGGTGGTGGTGACGATAGGGAACGGACATGTCGACATGCCCCAGCCAGCAGGCATAGGAGGGTACGTGGTACCGGACTACATTGGTCCAACTGTGAAACGACATCCTCAAGAAGGTGATTTCCTCTTCGGGCTCGTTGAGATCGATGTGATGCAGGTCCGAGAACAACTTCACGAGCCCGGCGGACTGGAGCAAGTCCTCCAGATAATGGAATCGGGGATCATCCGGAGTTCCCGCAATGCCATCGTGTTCGGCACTGACCTCTGCGGCCTGCACTGTTTCAAAGGCCCGCAACACACGGAAACGCGGATCCCGGGACAACAGTCGATGCAGGAACGTGGTTCCCGTGCGATGGATGCCGACAATGAACACCGGTTGGACAATGTCCGTCTCGGCAATGCCCGGATACTGGATGCGTTCCGCCGCCAGCCGGGCGTTGTTGCGCAGGGCGCGGCTCAGTTCCAGAACGACTCCGGTTCTGGCCGACTCCATGATTTGGGCCGCAGGCGCCTGCAATGCCGCCACCAGTTGCTCCAACCCCGTTAGAAGCCAGCCGGGAAATGCTTCGTCGGGCGTGGTTTCCAGCCGCCGGGCGTAGCGCTCACCCTGGGCCATTAGGCAGTCGAGGTCCAGACGACTTTCGGGGCGCGGGTGCGGCCACTTGCCAGGATGGCTTCCTACCCAGTCATCGGCACGTCGGAGCAGGGTTAGGAGGCCGGGCCATGCGATGGGACTGGGACAATCCTCACGCATGGCTCGGTCGCAGATGGGCTGCGAGTCCTTTGGTTCGCGTTGACGGAACCAATACGGTTCAAAGTGGTCGAACAGTGGCCAAAGACCGTGGAGCGGCGAACTTGCGCCTTTGGCGAGACACAGCCGCTTGAAGTCGGCATAGGAGACTTCGCGGTGGTAGAACCCGAAGTCCCCAGGTTCAAGTTCACCGTACAGCAGACTGGGATTGCAGCAATGATAGATGGTGTATTGCCGACGGGGATTCAGGGAGATGTCGGCAATCACCTTGCTGTGCACGTCGGCTGGTTCCATGTTCCATTCGAAGACCGTGCCGCGCGGCCGGGCTTCAACATCCGCCATGGCAGCAAACAGGCGCGCCATGATATTGTCCGCATTGGCGAACCCGGTCGTGGATGTAGCCGTCTGGGGCAATCTGAAAATGGCAAGCGGCAGTCCGGCGCGCTGCGCGATCAACAGGATTTGTTCAGCGGTCAGCTTGGTCCACGGGTACCCGCTCAGACCCAACGGGAACACCCGCTTCATATGGTCCGGGTCGGGCTGCATTTGGGTTTCGATGCGACTGTCCCGGAACTCCTTCGCAAACCCGCAAAAATACTGGGGAAACACGCCCAGGGTGGATATAAAGAACAGATGCTTGAAGCGCAGGCTCAGACACAGGTCGAGCACTGAGCGCAGACCTTCAACATTCGTTGTGCGCACGTTGGCATAGGAGGCGGCCAGTGCCACATCCGCGGCCATGTGGTAGACGGCATCGATCTGCCGGCAGAGTCCGGCGAAATCGGCAGGCGCCAATCCAAATCGATTCTCGACCAGATTCCCCGCCCACACCCGCAGGCGGGGCCCAAAGTCTTCGTCCCAAATCCCTGCCTGTTGCATGGCTTCGCGCAGGCGTTCGAAGCCGCGGTCGGAATCGGTGGCCCGAACCAGACAGTGCACCACTCTGGACTTGTCTTGTTGCAGTAGATCCCGCAACAGAAACCGCCCGACAAATCCCGTTGCACCCGTTAGGAACACCTCCTTGAAATCCGGCGGTGCCGCCGGGGGCGCCAACTTCCCTTCGCTGACCCTGTTGCGAATGAAACGGCGCATGGCCAGAATGTCTTGTTCACAGGCAGGCGGCATGGTGCCGGCCAAGGGTGCCACAGGTGCGGCAGGATGGGATGACGGCATATGTTGTTCCCGGGAAACACGGAAGAATGGCTGAACCGGCAAACCTGTCCGGAGCCTGTCGATGCAGTCCTCAGGACACTTCCGGCGCGGGCGTGGCCGACGGAAAGTGATCTTCAGGTTCAGCGGCAAAAACCGATGGTCGACGCGCCCCTGTGCGGTTTGACCGCACGGTCTCCTCCGGATTGTGGACCTCATCCTCAACCTGCTTCTCCGCCGCATTGGACTTTCCGGTCACGATGGCTTCGGCCAGCGACAAACAGGTGGCCGTCGTCATCAACTCCAGCGCACTGACCTGGAACTGGTACTGCGACTGGATGAAGGCGCCCAGTTCGGCAACCGAAATGGAATTGAGCCCGAAGGCGGACAAGGGTTCGTCCACGCTGCCGCCTTCATGCCCGCTGAGTTCCGCAACCTTGGCGGCAATCTGTTCCACCACGTGGTCCACTGTGAACTGTCCGCCGGCATCAAGCCGGAAGGCATCCGCATTGTTCACCAGGTGTCCGGTCCGCATGTAGGCCGGGGACGTCTGCGGCCAAGGGGGATTCCGGAACAACGCGGTGATCAGGTGATCATGTCCGGGGCGCGCGCGCATGGCGTAATCCAGGTTGTAAAGACAGAAACGGGCACTGACCGGAGGCATGCCGGAAGACTGGACCATGCGCAACACATGCAAATTGCGGGCAGCCATGCCGGCTTCCTTGATCGCGGCCGTATTGAAGGACAATCCCGGCCGTCCCCGACGCCGGCGCCAGGCCGCCAGGCCATCGAGGAAGGCACTGGCGGCACTGTAATTGGCTTGGGCAGGATTGCCGAACGTGGAGGCCACGGAGGAAAACATCACGAAGTAATCCAGCGGACAATCGAGGGTGGCCCGATGGAGATTCAGGGCGCCGCGGGCCTTGGGTGCAAAGACTGTGGCCACGGATTCGCGTGGCATGTCCACCAACAGGTGATCATCGATGACCCCGGCCAGATGAAACACACCTTTGAGCGGCCTGCTCAAGCCGGCGATGCAGCGGCGCACATCTTCTTCGCAGGCCACGTCTGCTGTCACGATTTCCATCTCGTAGTCGAAGTCGATCATCGACAGGTAACTTTCCTGGCGAATCCATTCAACGGAGCGTCGCCGTTGCGGATCCCGGTCCATCAGTGTGAGATGGCGCGCACCCGACACCACCAGGTAGGACAACACATGCAATCCGATGCCGCCCAGCCCCCCTGTCACCAAGTAGGTTGCATCCGGATCCAGGTAGGGTCGCCGATCGGCGATCGACAAACCGGATGCCCGCAATGTCGGCGGTGCCTCCAGGACCAGCTTGCCCTGATGCTGCCCGGACATCATCAGCCGCATCGCCTCGGCATACTTGTGATACGGAAACACGGTCACGGGCAGTGGCGGCACCAATCCCTGTTCGAACAACTCCATGCAGGTCCGGGAAATTTCATGGGTCAGCCTGGGATCCTCCAACATCAGGCGGTCTACGTCGATTGCTGCAAAACGCAGGTTCTTGCGGAAGACGAACATGTTGAGTGCGTTGTCGGCAAAAATGTCCACCTTGCCTATTTCGCAATGCCAGCCGCCCGGTCGCAGAGCCTCCAGGCACAGTGCCACATGCCGTCCCGACAGGGAATTCAATACGACGTCTACTCCCTCGCCGCGGGTACATTCCATCAGCCCGTCGTACCAGTCGAAACTGTGCGAGTCGAACGCCTCGCGTACCCCCAGGGACCGCAACTTGGTCCGTTTTTCATCATTGCCCGCCGTCGCGTAAATCTCCGCACCCACATGCTTGGCAAGGGCGATTGCAGCCAGGCCCACCCCGCCCATGGCAGAGTGGACAAGCACCCTCTGACCCTTCCGGAGACGGGCCAGGTGCAACAGTGCATAGTAGGACGTCGTGTACACAGACAGCACCGCGGCCCCTTGAATGAGGCTCAAGCACGCAGGCTTGCGAAACACGGTGTGTTGATGGACCACTACGCGGTCGGCAATGCACCCACCTTTGGTAAACACGACTTCATCTCCCGGGCGGTGCTGGAGCACTCCGGACCCAACCCGGCAAACTGTGCCGCTACCCTCAATTCCGACTTCGGTCCCCAATGCCGACTGTTCGAACGCTGCTGAAGGCAGCATGTTCAGTGAGACCATGATGTCGCGGAAGTTGAGCGCCGCAGCGGACATTTTTATTTCAACACTGTCAGCATCCAGTTCAGCGGGCCGGTAGGTCTTCATCTGGAGACTTTCCAACTGTCCTGGATTGGGGACGGTAAGCTTATACCAACCCATTATACTGTTAGTACTTGATGTGTTGACGACAGTACAGGGGGG
>CAZMKQ010000130.1:0-13216 GCA_964566955.1 uncultured Caldilineaceae bacterium
ATGATAATGTGCCGGTCCCGCGGCCACTGGATGCCTTGTGTCCACACGCCCTAGTTCACGGGTCATCGGGGTCCCTGTTGTCATCCATGCCGAGAATGGTGCGCCACCGTTCGGGGTTGGCTTGGACAGCGAGAATTATGTCGTCCAGGTTTTCGGGGATCTCGATATCGGACCACTGCTTGGCCACCATGTCTGTGTCTACATCAGTCGGCAACCAACGCTTCAGCATCTTCAGCGCAAGATTCAACTGCCCTTCGGCATGTCCCTCCGCACGGCTTTCCGCGAGACCTTCGGCGCGGCCTTCAAAGTGCTCATCGCTGAAGGTGTCACGCCAGCGCTTTTGATCCGAGTCGTACCATTGGAACAGGGGCACCTCCACCTTGTCTCGAGGCGGACCAATACGCAGAGAGGTGCCGCAAACTTGGCTGTGGATGGAACGGTAGGGTGGTCCGCCCGTGGCTTCGCCGACCAAGATGTAGGACCCATCATCTTGGAGACGGAACATTTCCAGGCGCAAGTCCGACTCTGATGGAATGTCTGCATCCCCCAAGTAGACAAGGAGATATTCGACTACTCCAAGTCTTGCATACAAACGGAACTTTTCATCGCGATCCCGCTCCACGGAAGTCGGGGACACCACCTCGATTACCATGACCGGTGTCGCTTCCCCCAAATCCGTGCGGAGCACGCGGTGCTTCGCATAGTCGGCTTGGCCGGGCAACACGGCCACATCGGGATTGACTTGGGTTTTGAGGTTGCCGCCATCGGTGAGCAGGAGCAGTGTCCTGGAGGTTTCGGAGTCGAAATGGAGTTCCGGCTCCGAGACCGTTAGGTTGAGTCCCCGCCTGAAGAGTTCCTGCAAGACGAGCAGGATGGTGGTCAGGTACGCAGCATGCCAGCTATGGGGAGGCACCAGGAAGCCATCCTTATCGTATTCGCGGCGACTTTCAAAAGGGTAGTCCGGATCAGAGGTCCAGTCCTCGGTGTACTCATGACCTTCGTCATAGGTGTAATCGGAGTCGAAATGCGACAGGGCTTTCAACTGTTTCCGCCACTCATCAGGATTGGACAACCGCCAGCGAGTACGAAACTGACGCGCTCGGCGTGCCGTGACCGGATCGGTGTCCCCCCTGGACGGCGGTATGCGCCAGTCCCAGTCCGATACGGATGGGTGCTTCCGGGAACGCGGCGCTTCTGATACCTTGCCACTTGAGATGCGTTCCACAACAGCCGTGTTCATCAATGTTCCTGGGTATCGAAGCGAGGCCGCTTGCCCCGCATTCTACTTGAGGAGTCTTGGCACCCTGTGGGTCTGTGCCGGTGGCCCTCAACGCTTGACTTCCAACATAGTTGCTAAACGGTACGCTGTTCCCTTAACCGGCGCCGGTCCTTCGCTCTCGGTTGATGGAGGCCGAGTTGCAAGTCCCTGCAACTCGAGCCCGGGTGGAGCTGTCCCCACCATCGGCCCGGTTCGGTGCAACCTGCGCCGCTTGCGGGCGGTGCCGACAGTTGCCGGGAAACTGTGCAATGCCGCTGCGCGGAGACCTACTCAGGTCCTCCCTCAATCATATCCAGCTCGTGGGAGAGTGCATCCAGTTCGTCGGCTCCGGACATCATCTGAACCACTTCCTCGCGCGTGATGTCGGTCTTGCCGAAATAGCCGAGCGAACGACCGCGCTTGAGAATCGTGAACCGGTCCCCCACGGCCCAGGCATGATGGGGATTGTGGGTGATGAAGATAACCGCGATGCCCGCCTCGCGGGACTGGTGGATGTACCGCAGCACGGTGCCGGCCTGCTTGACGCCCAAGGCCGCCGTCGGCTCGTCCAGGATCAGGACCTTGGCCCCGAAATAGACGGCCCGGGCAATGGCCACAGACTGCCGCTCGCCACCGGACAGGGTACCGACCGGCTGGGAGGGGTCGCGGATATCAATGCCCATCTTGGCCATCTCGGACCGCGCCAGCTCGCTGGCCCGCTTGATGTCGAACCGCCGGAACGGTCCCCAGCCCAGGGTGGGTTCGGAACCCAGGAAGAAGTTCCGGGCGATGCTCATGAGCGGGATCATCGCCAGGTCCTGATAGACCGTCGCGATCCCCCGATCCAGGGCATCGCGGGGGGACGCGAAGACAACCGGTTCCCCCTCCACCAGATACTGGCCGTCCGTCGGCTGGTGCACGCCGGACAGGGCCTTGATCAGAGTGCTCTTGCCGGCGCCGTTGTCGCCCAGCAGGCAGAGCACCTGCCCGGAATGCACCCTGAGCGAGACATCGTTCAGGGCAATCACGCTGCCAAAGTACTTGCTGAGGTTTCTAACCTCAACGATGGGAGTGCCGTTCGGATCAGACATGACTTAGCTCCGTGCCCGTTCGGCCGTGGTTCGGATGAAGTTGTTCACAAGCACCGCAATGATGAGCATGGCCCCCAGGAACACGTTGAACCAGTCGGCATCCACGCCGGCGAAGACGATGCCCTGGCGCACGATGCCAAAGATCAGGGCGCCCAGCACGGCCCCCACCGCGGAACCGTAGCCGCCGGTCAGCAGGTTGCCGCCGATCACGGCCGCGATGATGGCGATGAACTCCTGTTGTTCGCCGCGCAGCGTGTCGGCCGACTTGACCACGGCCACCTGAATCGTGGCCACCAGCCAGGCGGCAAAGGCCGTCGTCATGAACAGCCCGATCTTGAGCCGTTCCACGGGCACGCCCACGTTGCGGGCCGCCTCCTCGGCACCGCCCACGCCGAAGATCCAGTTGCCAATCTCGGTCCGCAGCAAAATCCAAGTGGCCAGAGCGGCAAAGACCAGCCACCAGAGAATGGAAATGGGGAAGCCAACCCCGGCGATCGGAATGTCCCGGCCGAACAGGTTGAAGAGCAGGCCATAGCCCGGGGCATCGTCCAGGCCGCCGATTTGCGTGCGGCCCGTGACGGCACGTGTGACGCCGATGGTCAGGCCCCGGATGATGAAGAGGCTGCCCAGGGTGATGATGAATGAAGGCAGCTTGGTCCGAGTGACCATGAAGCCATTGACAAAGCCCACGGCCAAGGCCACAACCAGCGCCACCAGGGCGCTGATGTACAAGGGAATGCCGAACTGGGTGGCCAGAATGGCGGTAATGGCTCCACTGAGGCCCAACAGGGAACCAATCGAGAGGTCGAACTCGCCTCCGATCATCAGCAGCGCCACCGCCACCGCCATCAGGCCCAGGTGCGAAGACACTTCCAGATAGCTGGCCGTGCCGCGCACACTGAGAAACCCGCGCGGGGCCAGGATGGCAAAGAAGATCCATACGATGATGGCTCCGCCCACGGCACCCAGTTCAGGGCGGGTCAGGAGCCGCTTAAGCAGGCTGGCCTCCACCATCCGCTCGTCGGATGTGGCGACCGGGGTTGATTCAGCCATGTGTCAATCCCTTCCTTCGCGCAGTAGCGGGTTGGGACACGTGCAGCCGGTGCATGCATCCGGCCATGGTCGGACAAGGTCGGACAAGGGTGACCGGGACGGGGAACCGCACGGTGCGTACGGCTCTCCCGCCCCGATCGAGGGGTTGGCCCCTGCCGGTCGGCAGGGGCCGATGCAGGATTAGCGTGTGCCGGCCGCACTCAACTCGATGACCTGCGCAGCCGTGTCCTGGGTCACAAACCCGGGGCCGGTCATGATGACCTCGTTGGCCACCGTGTTCAGGTTTTCGGTGTGCAGGGTCAGCAGCACGACGGGCAGGTAGCCCTGCAGGTACTGCTGCTGGTCGATCGCGAACAGCATGTCGCCGTCCCGCACCGCCTCCAGAACCTCGGGGCCGAGATCGAAAGTGGCCAGCAGGATGTCGCCCAGCTGGCCGGATTCACTCAGGGCCTCCATGGCCGGAGCCGCACCGGTCGGGCCCAGCGTGAGGATGCTGTCGACATCGGGATTGGCTGTCAAACCAGCGGCAATGCGCTGCTGTGCATCCACCGGATCCGCCAGATCCACGGCCAGCACCTCAACCGTGCCGCCGGACAGGGCCATGGCGTCGGTAAAGCCCTGACAGCGCAGATCAAGCGCCACATTGCCCACTTCCTGGTTCACGCAGAGTGACTTGGTGGCACCGGCCGCGGCCATCCGCCGGCCGCCGCCGTAGCCGGCCTCGTACTCCGTCTGGCCCACATGGTTGAGGATGCCCAGATCCGCGGCCACGTCGCTGCCGGAGTTCATGGAAATGACCGGAATGCCGGCTGCCACGGCCGCCCGAATCGAATCGCCCAGCGCGTCGGGATCGGGGATCGAGACCACAAGGCCATCCGGGTCGGAAGCGACGGCCGCGTCAATCAGCTGGGACATGGCCACCATGTCAAAGGTCTGGGGAGCCTGATACTCGACCGTGACCCTCATGTCCGAGGCGGCCTGGTCCACACCGTTCTTGACGACCGACCAGAACGGGTCGGAGGCTTGGCCGTGGCTGACCACCACGATGCGAATGTCACGCATGTCCTGCATGGCCGCAGCCGCAGCGTCCGCCTCGGAGACGGAAGGTCGGGCCGCGCAGGCAGCAAAAATCATGCTGCCCAAAAGCAGGGCAATCAAGCCAATGGTGAAATACCACTGGCGTCGATCCAAGGTCAAAGACATACCGGCACCTCCTTGGGTGTCGCATATTGAATTAGCTTGCAGGGCCGGAATCGTACCAAAATAGAAATAGGCACGCGCCCGAACCGGGTTTGCCGGAAGAACCCGGATGCCGTATCGACTCCGGGAAACCTGCATGGGTCAATACTGGACAATGGGCAGTCCGTGCAAGTACCGAAGAGGCATCCATTGCTGTGTCACCGGGAAGGCCAAAGTCCCTACCGGATCCGAACCTGTTGCCTTGCCTGTGCCGGTCGCGTGGCATCCCGGGGGCCATCCGCGGTGCATCAGGTCGGTGCCGAACTCGACCATGTGCAAAGTTGAGCCCCGGTCCGGGCAACCCGCAAGGGTGTTACCATCCATCCACACCGCACAGGCACACTTTGCAGAAGGAATGCATACTTCATGATTGAACTCAAGCACCTTGGAGACAACAGCCTGCAACCCGCGGACATTACAGACGGACAGACGCAGGATGATTTACGCCAGCTGACAAATGACATGATTGACACCCAGCTGGCCATGATCGCCGACTGCATGGATGCCGATGTCGCCTTTACGCCCATTGACAAAGCGGCCGACGATCCTCACGCGGTCTCGGAAGAGGAGATCGGAATGGCATGGACATTGGGTCACGTAATTGTCCACTGTTGCGCGTCGGCCGAGGAATCAACGTTCCTGGCGGCTGAACTGGCCCGGGGAGTGGAGAACCACGGCCGGTCGCGATATGAACCGCACTGGTCAACCATCAAGACAATTCGGCAGTGCCGGGAGGCACTCGAGGAAAGTCGCCGGATGCGGTTGGCCACTTTGGACGTATGGCCTCGGCGGCCCAGTCTCGACAATCGCTATGAAGTCTGGCCCGGCGGTCCCGTGGCGAATGCCATGGAACTATATGTGGTGGGTCACATTCACGAGTATTCCCATTTTGGTCAGATTGGGGACATCGTGGGACAGGCGCAGGCGGCACGAACGTAGGGAGCGGTGGGATGGACTCTCGGCAGGCTCCATGTTCAAACCGGTGGACAGAAAAGCCCAACCGCAGACCAAGCCGGAGACGTGCTACCCTGCATCCGCATACGAACACCTGTTCCGGGAATGCCTGTGAAGTCCCTGCCCAGCGAAGTCAGCCTGTATTGGACCAGTCCGGAGTTCACCGAAGACTCCTTGCCGGCGAACCTGAGCGAATCCCACCAGACCGGCGACGACACGTGGGCGAAGATCGTCGTCCTCGAAGGCCAGCTCCGATATTGCGTTCTTGAACCGGAGGCCGAGGAACACACTCTCTCGCCCACCCAACCCGGCATCGTTGAACCAACGGTACCGCATCGGGTGGAACCCATCGATCAGGTTCGGTTTCGTCTGGAGTTTTATCGCTGACCGGACATCCTCCGGATCAGGCGGCAACCCTCTTCGTGCCGACCAGGGTGATGCCGCCAATGTGCTCGGCATAGGTGCGGAAGACTGCCCGCATGGCCAGAATTCGGTGCCGTGCCGCCGGTCTGGTCATCAGTCTCCAGACAAATCGGAGACTCCGCGCCGGTCCCTCGTCCCGTATAAACCGACCCGGTTCCAGCAAGTGCATGGGTGCCGTGGCAGGCGTGTCGACGGTGAAACCGTGCTTTTCAAGCAAGCCCGACCATTCTCCGGGCGTAAGGGGTCGTGCACCAACATGGATGCTTTGTGACAACGCCTGACTGATCTCCGATTTCCTGCCTTCCTCCAGGTCGTCGGGTACAAGGCACAACTCGTGGATACCATAGCGCCCACCGGGTTTGAGCACACGCGCGGCCTCCGCCACGATTGCCTCTTTGTGCACGGCTGTCTGCATCGACAGCATCGCTTCGCCGAACACCACCGACGCGGTACCATCGGGCAATCCGGTTGTTTCGGCCCTGCCGACCAGGCATTGCCGAGCCGGTCCGTTGAGGTAGCGACGCACCTGACGGGCTGCGTTCTCGTCCTTTCCACCCCGATGTACGAGGCCGGATTGCGTTCCAGGGCAGCCCGAGCGGTCAAGCCCAGGCCGGGGGCGAATTCCACCACGTCGTCGGAGTCCCCAATGTCCAGGCGCGCCAGCATTTCGTGCGTCAGTTCCAGACCTCCGGGACGCAACACCCGCTTGCCCATCTGCGCCAACAGCCAGTGTCCGGGCATCCGGCTGTGGTCCAGGCCTTCGCCAGGCAGCCTCTCATCGTGATTTTCGGATGTGGTGTCCATGTTTTATTTCTCTGGATAACTGATTTTAATGATGGGGATATCAACCGCGGTATTTGCAGAAATACGCGATGTGTAGGGTTTAACCAAAGGACGGACTCGCATCGATGCACTCGCACACCTTGCCTGCCTCCCCCGCCAGAATGGTACAAGGCTTGCAGTGCCGGATCGCGCCCGATCGGGTATCCCGGAAGCCCCATGGACCGGTCCCATCCGGCGGCGCGCGGCGGCCTATCTCGTCACTGGGCCGGAGTTGCCATGGGCGGGGGACATGAATTCGTCCCGTAACGGCACGACCAGCGTACGGCCCAAATCGGACTGTACCCGCTATGGGTTGTCGCAGTCGTACACCCGCACCCAGTCCACTTCCATCCGTTGCGGCCAAATCTCCGGATCCACCCCGTGCCGGCCGCCCCAGCTGCCTCCCACCGCAATATTGAGAAGCAGGTGGAACGGCTTGTCGAACGGCCAGTGCCGGAAGTCGGCATCGGGATCCGTCAGCCTCTCGTTCCCGAACGTGAAGTAGTGGTCGTCGTTGACAAACCCCCGGATCGCGGACGGTGTCCAGTCCACGGCATACAGGTTGAACTCCGTGCGGGCCGTGGGCACGTTGATTGAAGCCCCCTGGTGGGTCCCCAGCATATGGTTGTAGGCCGCGGTGTGCACCGTTGAATGCACCGTGTCCGGATTGAAGCCCACATGCTCCATGATGTCGATCTCCCCCGCCCGGGGCCATCCGCCGTGCTTCCGTAGATCCGGCAGCATCCAGATGGCCGGCCAAGTGCCGCGTCCGGACGGCAAACGGGCTGCGATCTCGAATCTGCCGTAGGTCCATTCCTGCCGCGACAGGACGCGGGCCGAGGTGTAGCCGTTGCCCTGGAAGGTTTCCCGGTGGGCCTCAATGACCAGCAGCCCGTCTTCCACCCGCGCGTTTTCCGACCTGGACTCGGTGTAGAACTGGAGTTCATGATTGCCCCAGCCGTGGCCGCCCCGGTCGTACCGCCACCGCTCCGGATCGGGCAGTCCCTCGTAGTCGAACTCGTCGGACCAGATCAGATCGCATCCTTCGGGGGCCGGCACCTGCAAACGGGTGATCTTTTCCGCCTCCATGTCCAACCAGGCCGGCAGTTGTTCGGATGTGCACGAACCGAGGGCCAGGAGGCAGACGGCCATCAACAAGGACGCGGCGCGCCTGGGTATGACGTTGTGAGGGAACTTGTGCATGGGGACACCCCGGTGACTGACATCTGCAGGCCGCCTGCAGGAAACTTCCGCCCGGACTGTTTCGGGACCACTCAACCGTAGCAGGTCGGCCGCGTGCGCGGCCCTGCGGCACCACACAAGAGCTGCCGCAACTTGGGCACATCGGGACCGTTGCAGACAAACGGCGTGTTGTGAAGTGCGATCCTGGCGGGGCCGTCCAAGGTGCACCGGATCCCGCCGGTCATTGACCGGTTGGCCCTGCGGTGTGGGATCATTGACATTCATCTACAGGGACATGCCGAGGGTTTCGGCCGAGTTCGGGCCCCGAAACGCCAGGCATCGGCATGCAGCAAACAGCCAGTCAGGTGCAATCCATGAGCCAGCGTGTCGTGATCGGCCATCGCAGTGTCTCTCCGGAAGACCCGGGGATCAAGGTTCTGCTTGATGCGGGCCTGGAAGTGACGGCACACCCTCACTTCAACAATCCCGAAGCCCAGACGGCTCTCGAGTGCTGCGAGGGCATGATCGTGTCGCTGCAACCCATTGACGGACCGCAGCTGGATCGCATGCCCAACTGCCAGGTGATCGCCCGGCTGGGTGTGGGCTACGACAACATCGACGTCCCGGCGGCCACCGCGCGCGGGGTGCGCATCACCTATGTGCCCGACTACGGGGTGCACGAAGTCTCCACCCACGCCATCACGCTGCTGCTGGTCATGGCCCGCAACATGGAGTCGCTGCTCAAGGCCAGTGCCGAGGGCCGTTGGGACTATGGAGCCATGGGCACGGTCCAGCGCATCCAGGATCAGACCCTGGGGATCCTCGGCCTGGGCCGCATCGGACGCCAGACCGCACTCAAGGGCCTGGGGCTGGGCATGCGCGTCCTTGGCTACGATCCGGTGATTCCCGATGAGGACATCCGGGCCATGGGCATCGAACCGGCGGACATGACGCGGGTGCTGGCGGCATCGGACTACATCTCGCTGCACGTTCCCTCCATGCCGGAAACCCGCCACATCATCAATGCCGAAGCCCTGGCTGCCATGAAGCCGACGGCCCGGATCATCAACACGGCCCGTGGCCCCTTGATCGACGAGGAGGCCCTGCTCGCGGCCGTCCGCAACGGCACGATCGCGGGGGCCGCCCTGGATGTGTTCGAAACGGAGCCCCCGCCGGAGGATCATCCGCTCCTGCACGAACCCAACGTCATCGTGACTCCGCACGCGGCCTGGTATTCGGAAGCCGCCAAGACGGACATGCAGGTCAAGGCCTCGCAGGATGTCGTAAACGTACTCTCCGGCAACGAACCCGTCTATCCGCTGAATTAAATCCGCCATCCGTTCCGTCTTTGAGTCCCGCCATCAAGGAACCTTGAACCATGCAGGCCACCGCCGTCTATGTAAACGAGGACAAGACCTTCCATGTGGGTACCTTTCCCATTCCCGACCTGGTGGGCGACGAAGTCCTGATCCGGACCCACTACTCCGGCATCAGCGTCGGCACGGAGTTCACGGCCGTGCGCGGCACGCGCTACTACGGGGAATTCCCCATGGTCCTGGGTTATCAGGGCACCGGCCGCATTGAGGCTGTGGGACCGGAGGCCAAGCGGTTCCAGCCCGGCGACCCGGTCTACTTCCGGACCAGCACCATGCCCATGGAAGTCGACGGCAAGGAGGTCCTGCAGCGGAGCGGCACCTGGGCCAGCCATGTCATCCACTCGGAAAAGCAGCGGGTTGAACCCCTGCCGGAGGGAGTCGATGGTGCCACGGCCTCCATGTTCGTCATGCCGGCGGTCGGCCTCAACGCCGTGGACATGGCCGGGGTGCGCATGGGGGACTGGGTGGCGGTCCAAGGTGTCGGGTTGATCGGTCTGGGCGTGGTGGCCGCCTGTTTCCTGCGCGGAGCCAAGCCGATTGCCATCGACATGATGTCGAACCGACTGGATTTGGCTAGGCAGTTCGGTGCCACGGCCGTTGTCAATCCGTCCGACGGCGACGTGCTGGAGCAGGTCAGGGCGATCGCGGGTGCGGACGGCGTGGATGTCTCCTTCGAAGGCACCGGCGTGGGCTCCCTCATCGATCAGGCCATCTCCCTGGTGCGCATGCACGGCAAGTTCGTCTACCTGGCCGTCTACGGCGAAGCCCCCGTCGCCACGCGCTTCATGCCGGCCCATCACCGCCGACTCACCGCCTACTATCCTTGTGACGACGGCCTGGAACCGTGTCGCGAAGCGGTCCTCAACCAGATGGCCCTGGGCGTGCTGCCCTGGCACAAGACCATCTCGCACAAATTTCCGGTCGAAGACATGCCGAATTGGTGTGCCCGCATCCTCAACCACCAGACCCCGGAACTGCTGGGGTCCGTGATTAACTGGCAGGTTTCGGATCCCGTGTAGGCCCGACCAATACTGCTTCACAGCACTTTGGGGATGATGCCCCATGGCTGTGAAGATACTTCTCATGCGAAAAGCGTAGGGGAAGAATAGTTAGGGGCTTGGCCTCCGGCTACCTTAGTTCATGGGGCGCGTGAGTGCCTTTGCCATCTCAAGGATGGCAGGGAGACAACGCTCCTCGCCGTGCAGCAGCCTCTGTCCCGCGGGCCGGCACGGAAGCCCTGTGCAAGTCCACGATGTTAATGGCGACGTTGTGGCCGGGTTTCGCCGCAAAGCCGCACCGGACATAGCGGAAGCGTGCCTGCGTGGTCCGGTTGCGCGGGTCCACGTGTCCGCAGCGACAACAGGTTTGCGATGTGTAGGGGACCGGCACTTTGACGACCGCACCTGCCTTGTAGTTCAGCTTCCGTTCCAAGGCCCCCCAACCGGATACCAGAAGGGCACAGTTGAGGACGGACTTCGCCTTGACGTTGGTACCGAGTTTCTCCACTGTCCCCTAGGCACTGAGCGTCAAGCGCATGACATCGACATCTTTCAGCTCCACGGTCTGCACCGTGTCTGCCTGTTTGCGGGAGGTCTCGTGCGTTGCCGCGTCGCGGGTACGCACCCGCTTAGGGTGCAGCTTCCCCAGCTTGTGGCCGGTCCGCCGCCGGCGGTGACTGCCCATCCGCTGCCGGTCCATCTTGCGCTGATACCGCTTCAGCTTGGCATCAGTGCGGTCGGTGTTGGGCATTTCGTCCACCGTGCCGTTGCTATCGGTGCATTGCCCCACATTGCGTTCCATGCCAATGGGCCGGCCTCCGGTGTATCGGGCAGCAGTGCGACAGGGACTTCATAGCAGACATGGGCATACCACTTGGGATGCGCGTCCGAACCCTCCATCCGGATGTACACGCTCCTGGATTCGCAGTGGTCGCAGCGGCTGCGCCGACCGTGCCCCGCAGCCAATCCCCCGTCTCAGCATCGCCAGGATACAGACGGTAGCGGATGATCCGGTTGACCGTATCGGCTTCGGCGGGAGGGGCAGACTTTACCATTGGGCGGCATGAATGTTCGCAATTCCACCACCCAGGGTAGTACACTGCCGATGAGGTCCAAGCCCATGACTACTCATTCCAAAAGCGTAGTCTTGGCAAGGCACACAGAAAATCCAGCATGCGCCAAGGATGTCCCAATCCAGGGACATGCCATCGGAGCCGGTGAGGGTGGAAGCCGTGGAGGCGGAGAATGCCAAGCTGTGGCAACAACCTAGGAGTGGACCCGATGAAGGACAAGGACATCGCGCTAAGTGAGCGAATTCGTACAGCCCTCTCAGGTCGGAAGAACGTCTCCGAACGGAAGATGTTCGGCGGTGTGTGCTTCATGATCAACGGGAACATGTGCACAGGAACTTGGAAGAATTCGCTCATCGTACGTTTGGACAAGTCGCGTCACAAGGAAACGCTGGCAGAACCGCATGCGAGGCCCGCCGACATGAACGGCAGGATCCTGAAGGGATGGGCACTGGTGGAACCTGCGGGTATTGAGTCAGAACCCAAACTGACCGCGTGGCTCGAACGGGCAATCGATTTCGCCGAGTCCCTGCCGGCCAAGTAGTTACGGTGAAACCCTGATCGTGGAACGGCTTGGATGCCGGACAGACAACGGCTATAGAGGATGAGATCTTGACGCATCAAAAGACATCGATGAACCGTCCGGCCTGGGTGTCGGACAGCATGTTTCCATTCAAGAGCAGGTACTTCACTACCGAGTCCGGACATTCCATGCATTACGTGGACGAAGGCGACGGTGAGCCACTCGTTTTTGTGCACGGGAATCCGGCATGGTCCTTCGAGTTCCGACATTTGATCGCGGGCCTCAGACCTGAATTCCGATGCATCGCCGCTGACCATGTGGGTTTTGGACTCTCATCGAGGAGTCAACGGCTGGAGGATCACCAACCCCAATATCATGCCGAACAACTGATTGCCTTTGTCGAGAGTCTTGACCTGAACGATCTGACACTGTTCGTGACGGATTGGGGCGGCCCCATTGGATTGGCATTTGCGGCCAAGTATCCGGACCGTGTAAAGCGGATCGTGATCACGAACACCTGGTGTTGGCCAGTCAAAGACGACTTCCACTTCCGATTGTTCAGCTCCTTCATGTCGAGTTGGATTGGGCAACAGCTCATAAAGCACCGCAACTTCTTTGTGAACGGAGTGATGCCAAGAGCGGTGGGCGACAAGAGCGTCCTGACTTCCGAAATCATGGCGCACTATCGGAATGCACAGCCTTCGCCCGACACTCGTCTGGCTCACGCCGCATTGCCTGGTCATATCATCGGCGCGGGTGATTGGCTGCAATCGATCTGGAGTGAGCGATCGTCGTTCGCCGACAAGCCGACGTTGGTGCTTTGGGGATTGCGGGATATCGCATTTCGACGCAAGGAGCTGGATACATGGCTGTCCGAGCTGTCCCACTGCGAACTGCATGAATACACGGAATGCGGCCATTTCCTGGCCGAAGAGGCTCCTGACGAGGTTATGTCGAAGTTGCGCGCCTTTATGCATCGTGAATGACGAACCGATTGCCCCAACCGGTTTTTGAGTCGGTCCCCTGTCAAGACGGTCGATGCCGAACCGCTGATCCGGCTACCGAAGAGCTTGTCCATGCGGTATCCCCACGGCATCCAGACCGGTGCTTGCAGCCAAGCAGCAGTCGATATCTGCAAAGTTCGGCCCACAACCGTTCAAACACACGCTTTTATACCAATCCATCATGTTTGTATTACTTGTGTGTCGACAGGCAGGTCGGTCAGGG
>CAZMKQ010000131.1:0-13060 GCA_964566955.1 uncultured Caldilineaceae bacterium
CGACCGGCGCGGAGGGGGCAGACCCTCCCGGACGCGACTTTGTCAACGCCCTGGGCGGACACCCAAGGATAACGAAGACCTTTCACCATGAGGATGCCTGTGTGTTCCTGTCGGAATCGCCTCGAAGACACCCATACCGGGTTCTGCAACTTGGACAAACAGACGCTCCCCCGCTGTTCACAGAGCAGCCTCCAATTCTGAGGGGGCTTATATCTAATGGTTGACAACCACCGTGTCCACGCTCCCGCGACGCCGATTGGGACATCGTGGTGTGGGCGGCCGGCGCGCGCGGGTGCATCCATAGCCGGCCCCGTACGGCTCCCTTTGGAGACCGGATCCCTTCCCGATTTACCTTCCCGTCACCACCAAGCCCGGAAATGAAGCAGGAAACCGGCTCAAAACTGTCCGCACCATAGGTATTAGGACAGCCGCCAAATCCCCGGGCGTTAGATGGGCTTGGACAGGAGTGTCTGAACAGCAACTGTGTTGCTTTGTCAACTAGCAACGCCTGTTGAAGCAGGGTGCCGTTGCCACGGAACCTGGTCCCGCATCATGGCATTCAGCATGACAAGCAGCTTGCGCATGGCCGCGCCGCCGGCCCTTGGGGGATGGGGGCAGGCGCGCGTAGCGGTCCAGGGCGGGCGTCAGAATGGCATACCAGGCCTCCGCCAGGCGCGGCCGCCGGCGAGGATACACGGGCCCGCCGGTGACCATGCGAACCCCCCGGGCTGCCCACTCGTGGGGCTCTTCCTCCTGTTCCACAATCTCCTGCAGGTTGCGCAGTAGATGGACGTTGCAGAGGGCATGGGCGTCCACCTGCGGCATGCACGTCCAGTAGGCAACGAAGCGGTCGTGCACCGCGATCCCGGTATAGTCCGTCCAGACCTCACCGCGCCCAGCTGTGCCGCGCCACCCGGGGGCACAGACTCTCGACCGTGCCGGTGGACAGCGACACCCCGTACAGATCCCCCAGGAGACGCGTCAGGCGGGCCACCGGCAGGTGCTGGGCGTAGCGCAGGTAGGCGGTCAGGGCCACCAGCCGGGGACCGTACGGCACCGGTCCCGCCACCGCCGCGGGGAAGGCTGCCCGCGTGCGAGTGCGACAGCCGGGACAGCACACCGCATGCGCCCGGTGCTCGGTCACGGCCAGGGGCGGCGGCACCGGCAGGTCGTGCATCTGGCACCGGGCCGGAGCCCCGGCGTCCGTGCGGGGCAGGGACGCCCCGCACCCGTCACACCGCGCCGGCCAGTGGTCGACATGGACATCCACCTGCGCCACCGCCACCGGCCGCCGGGTCGTCCCCGCATGACCCGGCTGGCTGCTGTTGCCGCTATGCCGCCCCAGTTAACGCCGCAGCTCCGCATTCTCGGCCTCCAGCACGCCCAGCCGGTCGACCAGCTCCCCCACCACCGCCACGACCGGATGGCCGGCCAACACGGGGTCGGCGCTGAGATGGGCAACGCGGTCGGCGAGGGACGGAGCGGGCATGGCGGACAGGGCGGGGAACCCGCTCAGTGTGGCACAGACCGGACCCGCACGCCACCCCCGTCTGACACCCGGCAGGGCCTCAGGCCGTCCGCACCGGAGGTAGCTGAATAGTTACAACAATTGGCACAGAGGGTGTTTCTGATGTACATTGGACATCCGCGATTTGACGAGTGTTCATGATGCATACCGATATTCTCACACCCAAAAATCTATTTCAAAAAGAGGTACATTACATCATTCCACCGTTTCAACGGCCCTATGTCTGGTCTCAAGATGAGCAGTGGGAACCCTTGTGGGAAGATGTACGTAATGTAGCCGAAACCTATCTTGAACTGGTACAGTCGGGTTCCGACGGAGTTGAGGCAGAACAAAAAACAAACCCTCACTTCCTGGGTGCAGTCGTTCTCAAGCAGGTACCCACATCATCAAAGGATATCGATCATCGGGAAGTAATCGATGGCCAACAGAGGGTGTTGACACAACAGCTTCTTCTGGATGCCATTCAACAGATCTGTGAGGAAGAGGACCGTCCGTATTTCAAGAGAACCGCGAAGCGGCTTGCTAAGCTCGTTGTCAACGATGAGGACCTCATCGGAGATCAGAAACAACACATCTTCAAACTTTGGCCTACAAGGAGTGATAGGGAAGCGTTCAGGCATGCGATGGACAATGGACTTGCCGTGGATGACTTCGAGAGATCACTGATAGTCCAAGCCCATGAATTCTTCCAACTGCAAGTGCGAGAGTGGCTTGCCATCAAGGCGGATCAGGTGGAACACCGGATCGATGCACTCGAAGCAGCGGTAACGTCGAAGCTCCAGATGGTTGTGATTGACCTCAGCCCCGAGGACGATCCAAATCTCATATTCGAAACGCTGAATGCCCGCGGCACGCCACTTGAGCAGTCCGACCTCATCAAGAACTTCGTTCTCTCTCAGGATGAACGCCAACCGCCGAACGATCCTTGGGGCAATCTTGAAGATCCTTGGTGGAGAGCAGAAGTCAGACAAGGCCGCCTTTTCAGGCCCCGTCTGGACATGCTCCTCAACTACTGGCTGGCAATGCGCATGGGCTCGGAGGTTTCACCATCAAGGGTGTTTGACGTGTTCCGCCAGTATGTTGACGACCACGACGTTCACTCGGTGATGTCGGGGGTCCAGCACGACCTTGCGAACTACCGTGACTTTGAGTCCAAAAAGGGGCGCGGTCCCGAAGAAGAGGCGTTCTACTACCATTTGGATGTCATGCAAGCTCGGGTGATCACCCCCGTACTCCTTTTACTCCTTTCGGCAGATTCAGCAGCACGCATCCGGGCGTTCAGGGCCTTGGAGAGCTTTCTCATCCGCAGAATGATCTGCCGTCAGACCACGAAGGACTACAACAGGCTGGTGCTGGAGCTGGCTGGCCGCTTGCGGCAGAGCGGGTTGGATAAGGTTGATGTCGTTACCGCCGAATTCCTCGGCGAACAGACGGCATACGCCAGGGAGTGGCCCAGTGATGAGACGGTTGCCGAATCGTTGATGACGTCTCCACTCTACCGTCTGCTGACAAGAGGCAGGCTCCGATTGGTGCTGGAAGGGATTGAGCGCCGGTTGCGTTCCTCAGGAAAGTCTGAAGAGCTTACCGTTCCCAAAAATCAAACCATAGAACATGTGATGCCAGTGGGTTGGAGACAAGAGGATTGGCCACTTCCAGAGGATGTCGATACTGATGCAGCGACCTATCAGCGCAATAACACTCTCATTCACTCGATTGGCAACCTTACACTCGTGACCGGGAAACTCAATTCGTCCATGTCCAACGGCCCTTGGCAAGGCAAACGTGCTGGACTCCAACAACACAGTGTTCTCCTACTCAACAACGAGTTGGTGTCTCAACCTTCATGGGATGAAGAAGCGATCCGTTCCAGGAGTCGACGATTGGCCAAACTCATTTTGGAAAGATGGCCTGGTCCGAATTCTCACGAGTGGGACTGAGTCCCGGTTACCTCCGTTCCCGGTCTTCCACCGGCTTGATGTCTGCCAACAACCCTGGATCGAAGATCTCCGTACAAACCCGCTTGCCCGATTCGTTGGCACACCTGCCAGAATCCCGGGTGGACCGATCCTCCTGCCGGTCGCCCCGTTTATTGGAACCCAACGCACATGCCTGCTTCCCCCAACATCCTGTTTGTGATGGACGACCAGCATCGTTATGACTTCCTGGGCCTGGACACCCCTTTGGTCTCCACCCCACATATCGATCGCCTTGCCCGGCAGGGCACACGGTTCACCCACTGCTGCGTGAATGCCCCGGTCTGTGCCCCGTCGCGCATCTCGCTCGCGTCCGGCCTCCATCCCTGGCGCGTGGGTGCCATGGACAACAACAGCTATCTGCCGCTCCGCATCCCCACCTACTACCAGCGCCTCCGAGACCACGGCTACAAGGTGGCTTCGGCCGGCAAGCTGGACCTGGCCAAACCGGCCGAATACAACGGTCGGCATGGCACCCGGGCCTGCAACTACCAATGGGGCTTCACGGACCCCTGCGAAATCGAAGGCAAGATGCACGCGGGCCGTTCCGACACACCGCAAGGACCGTACGGCTTCATGCTCCGGGAGAAAGGGCAGTTCGACGCATTCGTCAACGACTACCAGAGCCGCAATGACCGCGGCTGGATTAAGGACGCCTCCCACGACTCCGTACTACCCGGGGAGCTTCACTCGGACACCTATGTGGGGGAACGAGCCAACCAATGGCTCCAGGACGCACCGCAAGATGCACCTTGGCATATGTTTGTCTCCTTCGTCGGACCGCACGATCCCTTTGACCCTCCCACCTCATGGGCGGAGCAGTACCGCACTGCGGACATGCCGGAGCCCATCACCAGCGATGCAGCCGACAAACCTGCTTGGGTCCAACGCCGCAGACTGGACATGGACCCTGAGGAAATCCTCCAGACGCGCCGCCAGTACGCTGCCAACATCTCCCTGATTGATCACTGGGTTGGCGAGATGCTGAAAACTCTCGAACAGCGGGGCATGCTGGACAACACGATAGTGATCTTTGCCTCGGATCACGGCGAAATGCTGGGCGACCACGGTCTGTACACCAAGAGCGTTGCCTACGAGGCGTCGTTGCGCGTGCCGCTGATCCTGTCCGGTCCCGGCATCCCGGCCGGAGAAACCCGCGACACCCTCGCGGAACTATCGGACATCAACCCAACCATCTGCGAACTGGCAGGGGTGCCCTACCTGGGCTCGGAAGCCAACTCATTGGATGCCAAGTCCCTGATGCCAACGGTCAGGGATCCCGGCACACCACACCGCGACAATGCCATGTCGCAGTTGCGCGGCTTCGCCTCGCTCCGCACGGACACGCACAAGCTGATCCTCAACTGGAACAGCCAAACGGAACTGTACGACCTAGTCGAGGATCCCGGAGAGTGTCACAACATTGCGGATCAGGCACCGGACTTGGTCGCGCAACTGCGTCGACAGTTTCAACATCGATCGCTTGAAGGGAGCTGGCACCGTTGAGGCATTGCCGGACGGTCCATCCTCGGTTCAATGCTGCCCACAGCCTGTCCGTCTGCATCGGGATCCAAGTTGCACCTCCAACTCTCATACCCCACCAGTGTCTCCGTGGACCACCGGGTTTCATCGTTGTTTCGGACGGTCAACGAACCGTCGCAGGATTTCCCGCTTCCGATACTTGATTCCCTGTATACAATCGGCGCGCCGGGAGAAAAATCTCTGCTTCAGCTTCTATGGAAGACCTCATCCAGCTGCACCACTGTCTGTGCCAGCCAACACTCTCTCCTCTTCCTTTACCGAACACCGGACACTCTCTTCACCCACTTCAAAACAGTGTTCGCCACAGGCCCCCGCACACAGCACCCGCGGCCGATGAGAAGGACCACTGATGCATCAGATTGAGCTTGCACGTATCAAGTTTTCGTGGCATGAATCCACCTCGCCCGGCTTCGATGCATGCGCCATGGAGGAGTTGGTGCACCTCCAGAGGGTGATCACTCTCTTGGCTTCCGAGATCTGGAAGGCAGCCAACCCGAACCGGCAGCGTCTGCCCAAGGATTTCCAAAAGGCAACTCTCTTCTCGGTTCGGACAGCCCCAACGGGAAGTACGGCGATTCCGCTTGTGCGCCGAGACCTCGGGCTTTCTGCGCTGTTCGACAACAGGAATCCGCTGTCCGAGTCGTTTGAACTGCTGCATGCAACCCTGGCTGCCGCCAACAAGAGCCTGCCGCTGCCACCTGCAGCGTCCCACGCTGCCGTGTCGGAGATCGCCAAACTGGGGACGTGTCTTCCAACGGGTGCAGAGTTCCAGGTCCAAGTCCCGGGACAACAGTACGTTCCAGTGTCGGCAAACACCCGACACTGGTTGCACACGCAGCTTCCCACACCGCGATATGAAGCCGTAACCGTCAGCGGGAACGTTCTTGAGGTCGATGTACGCCAAAAACGTTGCCAAGTCTGGAATGGTGACGGCAAGACCGTGGTGGAGTTCACGGATGAGCACGAAACGCAGATCTTGGCAGCCCTGAGAGACCATGATGCCACGACTATCTCGGTGAAAGGCGAAGGAGTGCTCGACACGGATGGTTACCGCATCACGAAAGTGAGTCAAATCACCCTCAATGACACTGGTTCCCAAACAACCAACTTCGAAAATCAAGATATTCACAGGATATTGGAAGAGATTGTTAAGTCCGTACCTGATGAAGCTTGGGAAAGTCTTCCAACCGACTTGTCGGCGAGGCATGACCACTATATCTATGGAGTCGACTAGCGGCATTCGGTCTTCGTTGACGCCTTGTACTCGATTCTGTATGTGTTGATAATCAGATAGTGACTGTGACCAATTACCAGTGGGGCAGGCCCACCTTGGTTTTGGAACCAACCGGAACTCACGGCTCCATATTTTCCTAATTTACCAGGAGGCTGAATTTATGTCGCACAACCTGCAGCGTCCCACCCTCTCGCACGAGGTGCTGGAGCGTTTTCGCTCACTGGTCTGCATTCCGGCGCCTTCCAGCCGGGAACACCAAATCGCCGCCACAATCTGCGAACAACTCCAGGCGATGGGATTGCGACCTGAAAGGGATGCCGGTGGCAACGTAATAGTGGAAGTACCGGGTCGCGATCCGGAACTTCCCCTCTGGTGCTATGCCGCCCACATGGATGAAATCTCGATGGTGGTGACCCGGATCCGTCCATCCGGGGACCTGGAAGTCGCCCGGTCCGGCAGTCTCTATCCCTGGAAGTTGGGGGAAGGTCCCGTGGAGATCCTGGGGGACAAGGAGTCCGTGGTCGGCATATTCAGCATGGGTTCCATGCACATCCCCCTGTCCGAACGCAAACCCGTAGGCTGGGAAGGCGTATGGATCACCACAGGCATGACCGAGACGGAATTGGCGGAAGCCGGGGTACGACCCGGTTCCCTGGCGGTTCTCCATGCTTCCCGGCGGGGACCTTACCTCTTCGGCAGTCCCGACAATCCCATGGTGGCTGCCTGGTCCTTCGATGACCGGATGGCATGCGCCTTGCTTCTGGAGCTGTTGGCTCACATGCAGGCTACGGGGGAACAACCACTTCATCCCAGTCTCTTTGCCTTCACGCACAACGAGGAAGTTGGGGGCTGGGGAATGAAAAACCTTGCTCGCATGAAGGCGCCGGAAACCATCATTGCCCTGGATTTGGCTCCAACCCCTCCCGGTACTCCGTTGCAAATGGATGACCGACCCGCGATTTGGAGCAAGGATTCCCATGGCCACTATGACCACGGACTGATCCTGGAACTGTTGGCGGCGGGTCGCGAAGTGGATGTCGATCTTCAGACGGTCGTGTATGAACGTGCCGCCAGCGATGCTTCCATCGCCTACACGGCCGGTTTGACTGAACGGGCCTTGTGCTTCGGTTGGGTTTGCGGCAACAGCCACGGCTTCGAGACCATGCGTCTGGGGGCACTGCGGAACATCATGCTTACGCTGCACCGATTTGTCACCACACGCTGAAGCATTCTTCCGCAAACGTTGCACCATCCGGAAGACCAGCTGCACCCAAACCCTGCTCCTGCAAGCGTTACCGGACCCTTTCACCGCAGTGGGGCCGGCATCGGGCATACCAGTGGCAACGGAGCGCCGGTTTTGCCGGCGCTCCGTTGCCTTATGTCAAAAACAAGGGCCTGGTTTTCCAGATCCTGCACCGTCCCACGTCAGGCAGGCTGGATGCGCACCTGTTGCGTGGCCGTCCGGCCCTCCTCAATCAGCAGCGCGACACCACCGGACCGCAGGCCCTGGTCCGGTACGTCCCCGGACAGCACTTCCGCGCCATCCACGGAACACGCAATCCGTCCGCCCTTGGTGCTGACGGCCACATCGTAGGTCTGGCCGAATACCACCGGGTAGTCCGTCTCGGCCAACACCTGTTCGTCGCCGTCAAAGGCGTGGACCAGCCGCGCCTTGCCGTCGGCGGTGAGCAGAAAGCCCACGTACCGCTTCATGCCGTGGACGTTGACGCCCACACCGCAGCTCTTCACCATGTGCGGGGTCACGTCGGCCTGCACCTGGTAGCCGTCCCACTCCCGGCAGCCCGTCATCAACAGACCCATGCCTTCGTTGTGGATGATGCGGAACGTCTCCGGATAGAACCGTTCGTAGTGGTCCACGCCGTTTACCCAGGCATGCTTCCACATGATCCCGCTCTGCTGGAACCGGTTCTTGCGCGTGAAGACGTCCGGGATCCGGAAGGTTGTGTCCGGGACCCCGTCCCAGGTCAGGTAGTCCAGGAAGGCGTAGCCGTTGAGGGCCCTGTCGGAGCAGAGTTCCAGTCCCACCTTGGCCACCGGGCTGCCACCCGTGTCCGGAATCGTCCATTCGAAGACATGCACGCCACCCGGCTGCAGTTCAACGCAATCGGATCGCACAATCTCCAAATTGTCGTCCTTGCCGAACACCTTCACATACAGGCAGGTCATCAGGTTGCCGCCGTTGTGGGGACAGGCTTCCAGGCGCGCCTTGACGGTTTGCCCTGAATACAGGGCCGGGGAGGCGTACAAGGCATAGCCGCGGTTGGCGAAGTACGCGTGTGTTTCGCGGTCCGGCACAAAGACATCCGTTTCAATCCGGCTGTTCTTGCCCAGGCCCATGCCGCGGAAGCGGATGGCCAACGCCCGATCTCCACTCTGGCTGTGGCCCCCAATGTTGCGCACCGTCGATACCCCAACGGAGTCGCGGGCGGCATCCTCCTGGAACCCCTGCACCGAACCGGGAAACGAGAAGTGATAACGGGCACCGTTCTTGTAGACCGGCGGCTCCTCTCCCGCCAGCCGGGCACCCATGTTTGCCAAGCGCGTGGTCTGCGTCACCGCGTCCGTTACGGCATTGCCGCCGTCGGCCGTGGGCAGCAGTATGCGGTCCGCGACCGGTCCGCGCCAATCGGGGCCGCTTTCCTCAATGCCGGCCAGGCCGTTCTTGATGCCCAGCAGGCAGCCGACGTTGCCGGAGTTGCAGTCGGTGTCCCAGCCGCAGGTGTTGACAATCATCAGGCTCTTCTGGAAGTCGTCGTCTCCATGCAGCAACGCGTGGATGATGAGGGCGTGGTTGGGCACCATGTGGCAGTTGCCGCCATATTGGTCGTACCCGTACTTGCCGGCAATCAGCTCCCGACCCTTGCGCCAGTCCGGTTCCTTCTGGTGCCACTCGCGCAGTTCATCGATCATCCGGTAGATCACGCTGTCACCGGGAATAAACGAAACTGCCGTGTCAATCAGCTTGTTCAGGTCGTTCTCGACAAAGGCCTGGGCTTCCATGGCTGCCACTACCTGGGCGCCATAGACGGCCTCGCCGCCGTGGGAAACCATGGATGCCTCGGCGGCCAGCCGGGCCGCGCGTTCCGGGTCTCCGGGATAGATGAGAGCCCAACCGTCGATGAAGATCTGGGATCCGATCTGCTCGGCCACCACCTGGCCGTTGGTCTCAATCGAGCCGCTGTCCGGCCCGTCGATGCCGCTTTTGAGGCGCAGGTAGGCCGTATGCTCGGTCGAGTTGCCCAGGCCACCCCACCAGAGAACGGTACGCTCCTCAATCAGGTAGTTGAGCCAGGTGCGGCCGATGTCGCGGGCGGACAGATCCTGTTTGAAGTGGTAGTCCTCCATCGCCCGCACAAAGGTGAACGTCCCCGAAATGTCGTCGTCGGTGACCACCAGCGGCACGTCCAGCAGGTCGTGCACGTAGTAGTTGATCTCACCCAGGTGCTCATCGATCATCTCGATGGGCCAGCCTTCGAACGGGCGTCCCAGATAGACGCCGATAATCTTGCCCAGCACGCCCGCGTAGACGCGCTCGGCGTAGTCAGCCTGTAATGCCATTGGTCATTGCTCCTTCAAATGGAACGGGAATGGAGTTGTGCCTGGAATGTTCGCGTGCGAACCGATCCGCAACCGTAACCACAAGGCGGATGAACCGCGGATGCTTCCCTATGCCATCGCCGTCAGACAATCGTTCACCTCGGCCGCATGTCGCGCCTCGGCCTGCGCCAATTTGAGCGTCAGGTCGGCAAGACCGCGGGCCAGCGAGTCCAGATCCATGCGGTTGGCTTCCGCGACAGTCCGGCGCCAGTGCTCCGGGACAGTGTCGGGCGCCATCGCCCCTGCAATGCTGCCGGCCATGCCGGCCGTGGAATCGCAGTCCCGTCCGTAGTTGGCGGAAGCCTGTACCGCACTGACGAAATCGCCACCGGTTACCAGCAGGAGACCGAGGGCCGCAGGAACTTCCTCAATGCTGTGCTCACGGCTGGGTGTCCAGTCATTGGTGCGGTTGCCCCGGTCCCGAAAAACCTCCGGGGCCGTGTCATAGGGGGCGATGGCCTCTCTTACAACCGAAATGCCTTGACGCCAATCGGAGACTCCCTTCACAACCTCTCTCACCGCCGTCAGACAGTTGCGGGAGCCTTCGTGGGCCCGTTCCGCAACCACATCAAACAGCTCGTGGATGGAGATGCCGGGGATGAAGGCCGCCGACACGGCCACGGCCATCAGGCCCGCGGCCTCAAGCCCAAAACTGGTCTGATGGGCCGAAAAGATGTCAATCGCATCCCGGTAGGCCAGATCCGGATTGCCCGCGTTGACAATCCCAACCGGCGCGGCGTACATGGCGGCGCCGCAGTTCACCATGTTGCCGGCACCCGCGCTGCGTGGCTCGGCGTTGGCCAGGGCATTGCGAATGTACACCCACTTCTCCGGAAAGAACAGTCGTTCCAAAAGCGTTGCCTCCCGGCCATACTCCGCGATGAAGCGGAGCTCGTCCGCAATGCGGCCCGGCATGATGCGGGCAAAATCGTAGACGTCCAGCCGCTTGTCCTGCTCGATGTAGATCTCGGACAGCAGCCGGATCATATGCGTGTCGTCGGTATGCCGACCGTCCCCCTTGCCAATGTTCGAAGGACCGTCCCAAGGCTCGACAAAATCCAGGATTTCCCCGTAGCGTTCCTTGATCTCATCGGGGTCCTTGCCCTCCGGCGGTGCACCAAGAGCATCGCCGATCGCACCTCCGTACAGGGAGCCGGCAATGCGTTCAACAAGGTTGGGTGAGGATGTGTCTGGCATGGAAACTTCCGGATTGAGAGACAGCAGTGGTCGGAGAAGGAACAAGGAATGCTGCCGTGTCACTGCCTGGACACGACGTTCGCCAGTGTTGTGACATGGTTGGACAACAGACTGTCAGTCGGGCTACAAACGTGACCGGAAACGCCAGCCGTGCTGGCCAGGCTCGCACAAGACAACATCGATGAATTCCAACGCACCGTACACTTGTGAACCGCGGCACCAAGTAGAACCGGGCTTTGGTACAACCCAGCCTGTCGAAATTACATGAGGGAAAGACCCCCTTGTGTCCGGCCGTCCCGCGGCACAGGGGAAGCTGCACGGCGAGAGGCGATCTCATAAGAGACCTTGAGGACCCGTGAACAAGAGTGAAGCCCGCTTCTACTTAGTGCCTAATAGACCACTACTCATCGGTTCCTGGCAACACCGGCTCCGTCGCAGCCATAACGTGACTTGGAGCCATATCACCAGATCCGCTGTGTTGCCGGAGACACGGATAAGCCCCCGGTTTCCTGCAACTTGATATAGTATACTGCAACCAATGAGCAGGAACGGACCCTTCCGCATCTCGCAATTCGGGGCCCGCGTGGGCCGCACCGCCACCCAGCTGCGGAAGCTGGACCGGAGCGGCGTGTTTCCCGCCCACCGCACGATCACGGGCCAGCGGTACTACACGGAGGCCGATGTCGCGCGGTTCCCGGGGACCGGCGACGCAGCCCCGCAGGGGCTGGCCGTCGTCTACTGCCGCGTGTCCGGCCGCGGCCGGCAGGCGGATCTGCGCCGCCAGGTGGCGGCCATGGAAAGCCACGGCCTGGGGGCCGGCGTGGCCGTGGACGAATGGCTGACGGAGATCGGCGGCGGCCTCGACTTCAAGCGCCCGGTATTCCTGGCCCTGATGGAGCGCATCGAGAACCGGGACATCGCCCACTTGCTCATCGCCCACAGGGACCGGCTCACCCGCTTCGGCTTCGACTGGTTCGAGCACTTTGCCCAACGGCACGGCTGCACCATCACGGTGGTCAACCAGGCAAGCCTGTCCCCGCAGGAGGAGATGGTGGAGGACCTGATGGCCATCGTGCATACGTTCTCCGGCCGCCTGCACGGATTGCGTTCGTACCAGCGCACAATCCGGGAGGCCGCCGGCGATGGCCGGTAAACCCAAGGTCACCCGCATCCTGCACAGCCAGGGGTTGCACAAAGCCAAGTTCGACCGGTTGACGCGGGTCGCCGCGCTGTGCGGACGCGTCCGTGCCGACGCGTGGCAACGCTGCAGCGGCCTATCCACAGCGCAACAGTCCGCGTACGCGATCCGCAACGCGTGGATGGCGGAAGGCTATGGCTGGCACGGGCTGCCGGCGCGTCTGGGCAAAGCCACGTTGTCCGATGCCCTGGGAAACATCGCGGCCGCGCGGGACGCAGCCAAGGTGCCGGTCAAGAAGGCCATCCGGCACAGGACCCGGGGCCACCCCGCAGAGCGGCAGCGCCTCTACTCGCTGTTGAAACGCAACCGCTGGGACGAGGATGCCTTCCTGCACCGCCAAATGCGCAAGAAATGGAAGGGCGGCACCTCACGCGTGACCAATCAGTTTGTGGCCGATGCGGGTTCCTACACCGCCAAGGTCTGGCACGGTCGGGCCTGGGTTTACCTGCAGGGCCTGGAACGCGGCCAGCGCATCGCCATCCCGCTCCGGGGCACGCATCTGCCCACCGGAAACCTGCGGATCATCCTGCAGGACGACGGCCAGGTGGCGATCCACTACGCCATCGACGAGACCGCCGTATGCAGCACGAAGCCCTGCGGGGATGGCGAACTTGGTGTGGACAAGGGTTACACCGAAGCCTATGCCGACAGCGCAGGCGAACGGCACGGCGAAGGCCTGGGCGACCTGCTGGCCGCGGAGAGCGATGCCCGCAAAGTCAAGGGCCAACGGCGCAACCAACTCCGGGGGGTCGAGCAGCAGCACCGCGAGG
>CAZMKQ010000132.1:0-12927 GCA_964566955.1 uncultured Caldilineaceae bacterium
GATGTAGTCCAGAAACATGCGAGGCCGGGCGCCGGCGGCGAGAAGGTCGTTGACACAGTGGTTGACCAAGTCCGCGCCCAGACCGTCCAGCCTGTCCAGGGACGCGGCCAGCAGGGTCT
Organism: uncultured Caldilineaceae bacterium; assembly: GCA_964566955.1. GTDB lineage: Bacteria > Chloroflexota > Anaerolineae > Caldilineales > Caldilineaceae > Bin34. Next base: position 120 of record CAZMKQ010000132.1, read on the forward strand.
TGGTACCCACCCCGTCGGTGGTCGCCAGCATACGCACCGACGGATCGGCATCATCCGCGGCCACGCCCTGGGCGAAGGCGCTGGTGTCAAGCCCCGTTCCGGTGCGCAGCAGCCCCACCGCAGCCTCGCCGGCCTCGATGTCCACCCCCGCTTTTCTGTACCGGGCGCCGGTCACCACCGTGCGGCCTCCAGGCCGATGTCGGACCGGTACTCGGCACCCTCGAAACCCAGTGTTTTCACGCGGCCATAGGCGGCAACCCGCGCCGAGGCCAGATCCGCACCCAAGCCCACCGCGGTCAATACACGTCCTCCGTCCGTAACCACATCCCCATCCGGTGTTTCTTGGGCACCGGCCAGGAAGACGAAGGAGTCTCCGCTCCCCTCGGCATCCAAACCCTCAATCCGATGACCGATCCCGTACTGGTTGGGATAGCCGCCCGAGGCCATGACAACACCGACCGCGGGACGCGGATCCCAATCGAACTCGACCTCCTGCAGCCGCCCCGCGGTGCAGGCGCGCACGGCTTCGGCGATGCCGCCTCGCAGGCGCGGCAGAATCACTTGTGTCTCGGGATCCCCGAACCGTGCGTTGTACTCCAGCAGCATGGGTCCCCTACGAGTCATCATCAGGCCGAAGAAGAGGATCCCGACATAGGCCATGCCGTCGCGGGCCAGCCCTGCAAAGGTGGGGGCCACCACCTGTTCCTCGACCACGGCCAACTCGGCCTCGGACAGCGGCGACGGGGATATGGCACCCATGCCACCGGTATTGGGACCCTCGTCCCCATCGTAGGCCCGTTTGTAGTCCTGGGCATGGGCGAAGATTCGGTAGTCCCTGCCGTCGGCCAGGGCAAACACGGACGTCTCCCACCCGTTCAGCCTTTCCTCAATCACCAGTGGCTGGCCCGCGTGCCAGAGACCGGAGCCCCGGAGCTGTTCCAGGGCACCGAAAGCTTCTGCGCCCGTGCGAGGCAGAATCACGCCCTTGCCGGCAGCCAACCCATCCGCCTTGAGCGCGACGTTGTAGCGGAGGCGCTCGCAGTAGGAGAGCGCGAGTTCGAAGTCCATGTGCTGTTGGTACGCAGCGGTGGGGATGCCGTGGCGCTGCATGAAGTCCTTGGCAAACACCTTGGAGGTCTCAAGGCGTGCCGCCAGCCGGTTCGGGCCAAAGATCGGAAACCCCTCGGCGGCCAGTGCGTCGACCAGACCCGCTTCCAATGCGGATTCCGGCCCGATCACCACCAGGTCCACGGCTTCCTGTCGCGCACAGGCCACCATCCCTGCTACATCGGTTGGCTCAACGGCCACTCTGTGCGCAAGGGGCAGGTAACGGGCACCGCCGTTGCCGGGTGCGATCAGGATGGAGGAGACATCACGGCTCTGGGAGAGGGACCAAGCCAGCGCGTGTTCGCGGGCACCGGAACCGACCAGGAGAACTTTCACGTCATCAATTTCGGAGCTGGGGCGCATGTCACCGGTTGCCGGTCAGCGGTGACCTGAACATCCTCGTCGTCCAGAGTACGCGGCAGACACTTTAACACGGGCAGGCACTTGGAACAGGGAGCCTCACGGGCGTGATCAGGGCAACCGCGTTCACGGCGTCCTACGCAAACACCGACGCCAGTTCCAACTTAATCTCGCCGTCGATCGATGCGGCCGTAACAGCCTCGAACGGATACGTACCGGTGAAGCAGGCATCGCAGTACTCGTGGTCGGCGGTGCCGGACAGGGCCGTGCGCATGCCCTCCAAGGAGAGGTACGCCAGCGAGTCCGCGCCCACCTGTCTCCGGATGCCCTCAAAGTCGTGCCGGGCTGCGATCAGTTCCTCTCGGCTCGCCATGTCCACGCCCATGAAACAGGGATGCAGAATGGGCGGGCAGGCAACGCGCAGATGCACCTGGGCGGCCCCCCCGCTCCGGAGCAGGGCCACCAGCGGCCCAGCCGTGTTGCCGCGTACGATCGAATCGTCGACCAGGACCACGCGCTGGCCCATCAGGTTGTCTCCGAGCGGATTGAACTTCATGGCGATCCCGGTGCGGCGCAACTCGTCACTGGGCTGGATGAAGGTGCGGCCGATGTAGCGCGACTTGGTCAATCCCTCGGTGTAGGGAATGCCGGTCTCCCGCGCGTAGCCGATGGCATGGGGCGTCCCGGAATCGGGCACGCTCATCACCCAGTCGGCGTCCGCCGGAGCCTCCAACGCCAGCTGCCGCCCCAGAGCCTGGCGGGACTGGTGCACCAGCCGGTCCGCGAAAATGCTGTCCGGACGGGCAAAGTAGATTTCCTCAAAGGTGCAGAAGGCCTGCCGCCGCGGCGGCACCACCTGTTCGATCTCATAGCCGCCGGGCCGGATCCGCACCACTTGGCCGGGCGCTATCTCACAAACCAGGGAGGCTCCAACCGGGGCAAACGCGCAACTCTCGGAGGCCAGCATGTAGGACTCGCCCCGCCGCCCCAGGGCCAGGGGCCGCAATCCCCAAGGATCGCGAACACCGAAGATTCCATCCTGCGTGAGGACCACCAGCGTGTAGGCGCCTTCGGCCTCCTCCATCAGCAGGCGGAAGTTTTCCAGCCACGGCAGTCGCGCCCGGCGGGCCAGGGACATGAGGATGACCTCGCTGTCCGTGGCCGTGTTGAATCCCGCCCCTTCCTCCAGGAGTGCGGTGCGCAGCGTTCCGGCATTGATCAGGTTGCCGTTGTGACCGATGGCAAGGGGGCCGGCAAAGGTCTCAAGGGTGAACGGCTGCGTATTGGGAAGACTTGAGGAGCCTTTTGTCGAGTATCGGTTGTGGCCAATCGCCATCGTGCCGGACAACCCTTGCAGGTTTTCCTCGTCGAAGATTTGCGAAACCAGCCCCATTCCCTTGCGTACAGCGAGCCGCCGACCGTCCGACACCGCGATCCCGGCCGATTCCTGTCCCCTGTGCTGCAAGGCATAGAGGGCGTAGAACGTTGCCTTGGCCACGTCCATGTCGGCCGCGGCAATGCCGAAAACCCCGCAGGCTTCGCGGGGCGAATCCATGGGCAAGCCATCGCTCACGATTGCATCTCCTCCGCGGATCCCGCGGAATTTGGGTGGGACCCGTTCACTGCCGCCAGGAATTCCGGAGCCGCGGGCCATCCGCCCAAGGCTTGACGAACCCCGTCCACTCGTTGCGCGGCGGCCCGCGCGGACATGGCTGTGGCAGTCACATGCCCCATCTTGCGTCCAGGTTTGGCTTCCCCTTTGCCATACAGGTGCAGGAATGCATCAAGCCCCCACGCTGTGTGCTCCGTGGGCAAATCCCCGTGTTCCGGCCACAGCTCGCCGAGCAGATTGGCCATCGCGCTGCCGCCCCGCATTGCCACGGACCCTAGCGGCAGGCCGCAGACGGCACGCACCTGTTGTGCGAACTGGCTGGTTTTGCATCCCTCAATCGTCCAGTGTCCCGAATTGTGCGTGCGCGGCGCGATTTCGTTGACCAACAGCTCACCCGTCGCGAGCAGGAAGTACTCCACGCAGAAGAGCCCAACCAGGTCGAGTGAACCGGCAATCTCGCGGGTCAGGTCCTGGGCACGCCGCGCGGTGGCTGCCGGGATCGGCGCCGGCGCGACCGAGACGTCCAGAATCAAGTTGCGGTGGTGGTTGAGGACGACCGGATAGACCGCCTCATCGCCCGAGGGTGAACGGGCCATGACGACGGAGAGTTCGTGAGCAAAGTCGACCACACTCTCGAGCACCGCATCCTGTCCCCCCAGTTCCTGCCAGGCGCGCGACAACTCGTCGGGAGACGCCACATGCACTTGGCCCTTCCCATCGTAGCCGAACCGCGCCGTTTTCAGCAGGCAGGGAAAGGCCAGATCCGGTGCGGCCGGCGGGGGCTCGTCCGCGCGCAGGACGACAAAGGGGCTGACGGGCACGCCGTGCCGCTGCAGATGGGTTTTTTCCCGGATTCGACTCTGTATGGTGTGCAAGGCATCCGGGCCGGGCCGGACCGGCACCCCATGGTCAAGGCAGACCCGCAGGGCCGCCACCGGTATGTTTTCGAATTCGTAGGTGACGACGTTGACTTCGCCGACGAAATTGCCCATGTCCGCCGGCGATTCAAACCGCCCAACGTACTCACGGTCCGCCACCTGGCCCGCCGGTGAACCGGCCTCTTCGCTGAACACCGCGGTGCGGTACCCCAACTCCCGCGCTGCGTGACAGAGCATACGGCCCAGTTGACCGCTGCCCAGGATCCCAATGCAGGCTCCCGGCATCAGCGCGGCATGCGGATCCATGCGATCTACCGGGCCTCCGGATGCGGCGGGAGCGGCAGTTCGGTTGCCTGCACGTTGGCCGTCTGGCGGGCCGCGTAGGCTTCGAGACGTGCGCGCAGCGCCTCGTCGCAAAGGGCCAGAATGCGCGCCGCCAACAACGCGGCATTCAGGGCTCCCGCCGCGCCAATGGCCATGGTCGCCACCGGCACCCCACGAGGCATCTGCACAATGGAGAGCAGCGAATCGAGCCCCTGAAGCGCACTGCTGCGCACGGGCACGCCAATCACCGGCAACCGCGTGTGGCTGGCTGTCATACCGGGTAGGTGGGCAGCGCCACCGGCACCCGCGATGATGACCTGCAGGCCGCGACCCTCCGCGGCCTCCGCATACTCGAACATGAGATCCGGGGTGCGGTGCGCCGACACGACACGCGCCTCGTAGGGGATGACCAATCCATCAAGTGTCTCGGCCGCATGCCGCATACAACCTTCCCAGTCCGACGTGCTACCCATGATCACCCCGACCAGGGGCTGTTCCACACTCACGTTGGCCGCCTCCGCCTTCATGTTGTCCCGACACTGTCCGCGCGCAGCGATTCCAGACAGCCGACGACCCGCTCAGCCGCCGGGTAGGCGCCCGGTACAAAGGGTTGGCCCGTCAATCGTTCCAGCACCTCGACGTATCGGCTTGCCGTCTGGTACGCCAACTCCTCCGGGAGCTCGGGTGGCCTCCCGCCCTCGCCCGCGCATCCGTGCGTCGTCAGCCACTTCCGCACGTACTCCTTGTCCCAGTTGGCGCGCGTCGGATCGTCCGCGTGCCAGTACCGGCTGCTGTCGGGGGTGTGGAATTCATCCATCAACAGGATGCGGCCCTCCCCATCGACCCCAAACTCGTATTTCGTGTCCACGAGCACAAGTCCCGCCTCGGCCGCGACTTCCCGCCCGCGTCCAAAGAGGCCCAGCGCGAGTTCCTGCACCTGCGCCCAGGCCGCACCATCCAGCAGGCCGCGCGCAACCACCTCGTCGGGCGCGAGGGGCTCGTCGTGGCCAGTCAACGCCTTGGTGGTGGGCGTGACCAGCGGTTCCGGCAACGGATCGTCCTTGTGCAGACCGTCGGGCAGACGGTGGCCGTAGAGGACGCGCTCCCCCTGCGCATAGCGGGTCCAAAGCGAGGTCTGCGTCACACCCGTAATGTACCCGCGCACGACCACCTCGACCCGTACGGGTTCGAGTCGCTGCGCCACCATGATGTTTGGATCCGGCACGGCGGTGACCGCCGTGGGCGCGATGTCGGCCAGGGCTTCCGCCCAAAAGGCCGTCAACTGGTTGAGAACCTGTCCCCTGAAAGGTATCCCTCCCAGCACCCGATCAAAGGCGGAGATGCGGTCGGTGGTCACCAGCACCAGCCGCGGACCCAGGGCGAAGAGCTCGCGTACCTTCCCTGAATGGACGGGCGAGAGATGTCCCCCAACAGGCGGCAACCCGGTGAAGGGATTGCGCCAGGCCTCCACAAAGAGGTCGCGGTTCAGTGTCACAGTGCCTCCACAAAGGCTTCAAAGAGACGAAGTCCCCTGGCTTCCACAGGCACCGGGACGGGACTGTGGCGGGACAGGAGATGGTCCTCCGGATGGGGCATGAACCCCACGACCAGGCCGTCCGGGCTGCAAATTCCCGCCACGTCGCCGGCCGATCCGTTCGGGTTGTGCGGATAGCTCCCGGCGGCGGCCCCTCCGTCGGCCTGCACATAGCGCAGCGCAATCCGACCTTGTGCCGCGAGATGGTTCAGCGTGTCCGCACCCCGTGTCAGGAAGCGCCCCTCGCCGTGGGCCACAGGGCAGAAAATCGGCATCGACAATCCCCGCAGCCAGTCGGCTGCACAATCGGCTGCCGATGCCATATGCACCCAACGGCATTCGAAACGCCCGCGCTCGTTGTGGGTCAGGGTGACGGCGCGGTTCCCCGACTTGTCGGCCTCGCGCCCACCACCCAGCAAACCCGACTTGACAAGCGTCTGGAAGCCGTTGCAGATACCGAGCACCTGTCCTCCCTGCCCCACAAAGGTTCCGACCGCGTCCTGCAGCCAGGTCGTCAGGTCAAGAGCCTGCAGGACACCGGCACCCAATGCATCGCCGTATCCGAAACCGCCGGGCAGGACAACCGCCCGACAGCCAACCAGGGAGACGGTGCCCGCGCGGACATCCCGCACATGGGCAATCTCCGCCTTGGCACCAGCCAGTTCCAGGGCGCGCAGGGTCTCGGCGTCCCGGTTCGTGCCTGGCGAGTGGAAGATCAGGACACGGGGACGAGTCATCTCACACTCCCGCACCCCGCCAACACGCTGACAGCGCCTCCACGGCGGCATCAACATGCACCGTCCCATTGTGTCGCAGCAACACCCGCTCGCCACCCAGCCGTCCCAAACGCAGCAGCGGCAGGTCGCGGCAGGCATTCGTCACCGCCCCCACAGCCTCCGGATCGATCTCGATCAGGATCCGGCCATTGCTTTCGCTGAACAGCGCGTGCCACGGATCCGCATGGACCGCGGTCAAGTCCAGTTCCATCCCCACGCGACCGGCGAGGGCCATCTCGACTGCCGCCAGCGCGAGGCCACCTTCGCTGGCGTCGTGGGCGGAGAGCACGCTCCCGGACCGGATCAGCCCGTGCAGCGCGCGGTACCGGTCCCCGAATGCCGCCTTCGTCACGGGCGGTGTTCCTCCCGACAAGCCATACAGGCCGTGGAGAAGGCTGCCTCCCAGTTCCGCGCGGGTGTCGCCCAGGACGAAGAGCAGGGATCCTGAGCGCTTGGCGTGCGCCGTCATGCAATGGTCGGCATCGGGCACAATGCCAATGCCGGAGATAAGGAGCGTACCCGGAATGGGCTCGCCGGCGTACTCGTTGTAGAGGCTGTCCTTGCCGGAGATGAAGGGAGCCTGCAGCGCGATCGCCGCGTCCCGGCACCCCTGCGCGGCCCGCACCAGCGCCCCCAGCCGATCAGGAAGTGTTGGATTGCCCCAGCAGAAGTTGTCAAGCAGGGCGATGTGGTCGGGATCGGCACCGGCACAAACCAGATTGCGAACGGTCTCGTCAACAGCGGTACCGCCCATGGCGTACGGATCGTGCAGGCCGAGCATCGGGTTGATCCCCTGGGCCACCGCGACGGCCCGGCCGGAACCCGCCGCCTCCAGCGGTTCGAAGACCACACCGTCGGCCGGCCCGTCCTGGCAGGGGCCGGTCAGGGGCCGCACCAGTGTGCCGCCCCGCACTTCGTGGTCGAACGTGCGAATCACCGCCTCCTTGCTGGAGACCGACGGATGTGTCAGGAGAGTCTTCAGGGCTTGATCGCCATTGGTCCACGGAGTTCCGGCCGGGGCGTGCGTGGAAGACTCGCGGTGGATCGCGTTGAGTTCCGGCCGCGGCCAGCCGTGATGCACAACGTCCATCGGCAGCCGTCCGACCGTCCGCCCCTCGTGCCGAATATGCAGTTCGCGGTCCCCGGTGAACTCGCCCAGAACACTCAGTTCAACCTCCCAGTGATCCGCCAACGCCTGCAGCCGCGCCAGCCGTGCGGGCGGCACGGCCACCACCATCCGCTCCTGGGCTTCGGACAGCCACAGTTCCCAAGGTGCAAGATCCGGATACTTGACACGGATGCGGTCAAGGTGGACTTCCACCCCGAGTTCCTCGCCCATCTCGCCGACGGCGGACGAGAACCCGCCGGCGCCACAGTCCGTGACCGCCGTGTAGAGCCGTTCGTCGCGGGCCTGGCCCAGCAGCTCCATCAGCCCCTTTTCGAGAATGGGATCGCCAATCTGCACAGCGCTGCCCTGCGTCTCCCGGGTGTCCTCGGCAAGATCCGCGGAGGAAAAGGTTGCGCCGTGCAGGCCGTCCAGCCCTGTCCGGCCGCCGAGTGCCACCACCAAATCGCCGACCTCCGCTCCCGTCGGGTGGGTGCCGTGCGGTGCCACACCGATGCATCCGCAGTAGACCAGAGGGTTGTTCACATAGCCGCGGTCGTAGACGATGGCGCCACTCAGTGTGGGCAGCCCCAGTTTGTTCCCGTAGTCGCCGATCCCCCGCACAACCCCCTCCCGAATCCGACGCGGATGGAGGGTTCCGGCGGGAACCTCCGTGTCGGGCAGGTCCGGCGGGCCAAAGCAGAGGACGTCGGTGGCGGCGACAGGCCGGGCCGAAACGCCGAGGACATCCCGCACGACACCGCCAACGCCGGTGTGCGCGCCGCCGAATGGATCCAGGGCGGAGGGATGGTTGTGCGTCTCCACCTTGAACGCCAGATCCAAGTCGTCGGTGAACCGAATTACCCCCGCATCATCCTCAAAAACCGAGACGAGCCACTCCTTGGCCACTTCGTGGTTGACCGCGCGGATGCAGGTGTCAAAGATCCCGTCAATGGTCTCTGTGCCGATGGGCCGGCCCTGCAAATCCTCGTGGCGGAAACGGATGCGGGCCTTGAAGGTCTTGTGCTGACAGTGCTCGGACCAGGTCTGGGCCAGCGTCTCCAGTTCCACATCCGTGGGATCGCGTCCGAAGTCCCGAAACGCCTGGCGGATGGCCTGCATCTCGTCGAGGCTCAGGGACAGACTCCGATCCCGGCTCAGGGCCGCCAGCCGCACGTCCGTGAGCTCGCGCACCGGTATGGTCTCGCAGCGGCTTGAATGCCCGGCCCCCTCCTCGAACTCGGGCTGCAACCAACCCACCGCATACCGCTCCGTAGTCGCGTTGCACAACAGGTTGCGGGCGATCCGATGCAGGTCCTCCTCACCGGGCGATCCCGCGAATTCGTAGCGCGTTGCGCGCGCCGCGCGGGCAGGGGGAAGTCCCAGGCGAACCAATGCGTTCTCAAGGACGCGGGCCTCCGCATCCGTCACCCCGCGCTTGCGCGCGATCTCCACGGCTGCAGGGCTGCCTGCATGGTTCCGGGGATCGCGCATCCACGCAGCCGTTTCGGTGACGGGGTCCCTGAGCAGCCGTGCACAGAGCAATTCCAACGCGTCGTCGTCAAAATCCGCGTCCAGGAAGTAAACCGCGGTCGCCTCGCAGGTACCGATGGCAGCCAAGCCCAGAAAGGGCAATTGGGCAGTGACTGCGCGTGCGCGGTGCCCCAAACCGCCCCGAATCTCCAGTCGGATCACGGTCGAGTTCGCCCGTTAGCTGATGTTTGACGCCATGCCGACACAATGTGCGTCGGCAAATGCCGCCGATGGGAGTGGTGCCGTCACGTCTTGGTAGTTACGTCCCCTCAGCCGTTACCAATTGATCGTGCACCAAACGGCGGGGATCGGGAAATTCTGCTTCCTCCGCGCGTCGGTTCCGCGCCCTCCCCGATGACGAGATTCGGGGCTTGTCGTTGGCAGGCCAAAGACCGGTGCGATGAATCGTGTCGGGAACCTTGGAGGTGGCCGCCCCAACGGGCGAACCTTGGCCAAACCAGGGGAGCCAGAGGAAAGGGCGAGGCTTGTGGTCATCCAGAACACATGCCCCGCGACAAAACGGCCAATCCGTGTTGAAGCGAAGTCCGTGCATACACTATGCGGTATGCGCATCCTGTTTGCCACTCCCCACCTGTTCCCCGACGTGGTCGGCGGATCCGGCCTCCATTCCGTGCATCTGATCCGGCACCTGGCCGGGGCCGGACACGAGTTGGACGTGCTCCATCCGTATTCAACCCGCCACTTCCCGGACCTGACTTCCGTGACGGAACACACACTCCCCAAGGGCCGTCACGTACTCGACTTCGCCCGACACGTGGACCGCTGGACCGGTTCCCGGACTTGGGATGTGGGATACAGCGACGGCCTGCCGCTTGTGCGCTACCTGCGCCACCGCCGGTTCCCGTGCATCGTGAACGACCACACCTGGCGGGAGTTCCAGCCACAGTACTTTGGGGGATTCCTTCGTCACGAGCCTCGCAAGGCCCTGATCGATCTCGCCCTCTTCAGACCGCGCCTGTGGGCGCGCCGCCATCTGGCCCGGAATTCGGACCATGCCGTCAGCATGGGTGGACTGCTGGACGAGAACCTGTGCCAACAGTGCAACCTGGCCCCCGAACGCATCCTGAACCTGCCCAACGCCGTGGACGTGCATGCGCCGGAACTGGATGCGGAGCCGGCGCATGCCGGCGATCCGAGCCGCCTTCTCTACGTAGGCACCATTAGCTACCGCAAGGGGATTCACATTCTGTTGGACGCCATGCGCCACCTGCCGGACCTGGATGTCCATGTGCGTCTCGTGGGGGACGGCCCCTTGGTCGAAGCGGTCCGGAAGGCCGGTTTGGACAACGTGGAACTGGCCGGCCCGCGCTTCGGAACCGACCTGGCCCGGGAATACAGACAGGCCGGTGCCTTTGTCTACCCATCGCTCCACGAAGGCATGCCAACCGCCCTGCTGGAGGCGATGTGGCACCGTCTGCCGCTGGTGGCAACAGACGTAGGCGCCAACCGGCTGCTGGCCACCCGTCAAACCGGACAGCTAATCCCGCCCAATGACGCGGCCGCCCTCGAAGGGGCCATCCGGCATCTGGATATCCAAACCGCCGGCGCCAGACGCGCCCAAGGCCAGGCGGGCCGCGATCTGGTACAGGAGCAATACAGTTGGAATATCGTAGGCCCCATGTATGAAGAGGCCTTCCGCACGGCCGCGGCAGGGTAGGCCACAGGCCGACCGTGGGCCGACCTGTGGTCCGGGTTTAGTCGCGGTCGTCCTCCCGATCGGTGGCCATGGGGGGCACAGGTACCAACGAAGCGACTTGTTGCCATACTTCGTCCGTCATCTCGACCTCCAGCGCCTCCAGGGACGAATCGAGCTGCTCCAGATTGCGGGCGCCAATGATGGGTGCGGTCACGCCGGGATGGCGGCCGACCCAGGCCACGGCCAGCGCCGGTGCCGACACGCCCAGTTCCCCGGCCAGGGCCGCAAACTTGGTGGCGGTATCGAAGTAGTGCTCCTCACCGTACCGGGCCTGATACATCGTGTTGACCGCCAGGCGCGATTCGGCGGGCCGGTCATCCCACCGGTACTTGCCCGACAGAATGCCGCCGGCCATGGGACTGTAGGGAATCACCCCCAGATCCTGATCCTGCGCCAGCGGCAGGATTTCCACCTCGGCCTGCCGCTTGAGCAGGCTGTACATCGGCTGGATGCACTCGAAGCGCGTCAGGTCCAGCCGGGCGCTCTCGCCCAGGGATAGGGCAATCTGCCAGGCCGCCCAGTTGCTCACCCCGGCATAGCGAATCTTTCCCTGCTGCACCAGCAGATCCAGCGAGCGCAGAACTTCGGGAATTGGCGTGAACGGGTCGAAGTGGTGAACAAAGTAGAGGTCAATGCGGTCCGTGTCCAGCCGCCGCAGGGAATTCTCCACCTGCATGAGGATGTGGCGACGGGACAACCCCTTGTCGTTGGGCTGATCGGACACGGGCGAGCAGACCTTGGTCGTCAGGACAATCTCGTCGCGCACCGGCTTGATGAGTGCCCCCAGAATCTCCTCGGAGCGACCGCCGGCATAGGTGTTGGCACAGTCGAAGAAGTTGATGCCGATGTCCCGACAGCGGTTGAACATCCGGCCCGACATGTCGGCATCCGCAATGTCGCCGAAACTCATCGTCCCAAAGCACAGCCGGGACACCTGAACCCCTGTCCGCCCGAGTGTCGTGTAATCCATTTCTCATCTCCTGGTTGTGGGTGGCAGGCATGCGAACTGCCGACCTGATTGTGCGCGACCCTGTCCGCCATTAAGAAACTTGGCACCCCGGCGCAGCAAGTTGAGGAACCTGTGCGCTGGACATCCGACTTTGCCCTGGCCGACACACAGTGGCCTGCGGTGGCACAGGCCTCACATAGTCGCAACCATCTCGGTTCACTGTGACTGCGCACATGATGCTGCAGGGCCGACACCTGCAGCCCCGCTGGACCACCCCCGACACGACAAACCACCAGGGCTGCACCGGAACCCCTGCGGGACTTCCTCTGCTACACTGCCTGAACACCACCGCAGCACCCGTCCCGCCACCCGCTTGGGCAGATGGGATCGCGCTGTACCAAGTCCAGCCGAGAACAGTCCATGAGTCGATACCAAGGACGGCAACGCAAGGAATCCAGGGCGGTTGAGATGTGGCTGTACATGCTGGATCACGTAGCCGACACGTGCCGCGCGGCCGCCAAGTGGCACAAGTTCACCCAGACCTCGTACGAGGTGACTCAAACGCGCCTGGAAGGCAGTGTGACGGTTCTCATGGGTGCCTACGGCCACCTGAGCAATAAGGAACGCCGGCCTTGTGTTGAGGGATTCATGCGTTTGGCATCCGCCTTTGGCGTGGATGTTGTCAACGAAAAGACGGGGCGCAGACGGGAACCAAACGAGTTGCTGGACGTCGGCATGCTCAGGAGGTACCTGCCCCAGTTCTTCACAAACCTGCTGCAGGCGTGGTGGCATGTGTTTGACGATCAGGCAGTGCCGCCCCCGGAGGCAGTGGACCTTGACTCGGTGCTTTCCTACTTGGTACGTCTAATGTGGAATTACACGGCCACGGTGAAGGTCTGGACGTCAATCCCGG
>CAZMKQ010000133.1:0-12831 GCA_964566955.1 uncultured Caldilineaceae bacterium
CATCGATGTCTTCCAGGCACAGCGCCAGCTTCAGGGCACGCACACGGCGGAGGCGGAATTGGAGGCGCTCAAACGGCGCTACGGGCTGGACAAGCCGGTTCCCGTCCAGTACTGGATCTGGGTCAGGGGTTTCGTACGCGGCGACTTCGGGCGCTCCTTCGAGTTCAACCGGGAGGTCAGCGAACTGATCTGGGAGCGCCTCGGTTTCACCGTGGCCATCGCCACCGGCTCGCTCCTTTTCATCTGGCTCGTGGCCATCCCCATCGGGATCTACACTGCCACCCACCAGTACAAGCTGGGGGACAACGTGGCCACCATCGTGGGCATGGCGGGGTTGTCCATCCCCGACTTCATGCTGGCGTTGGTCCTGATGGTGGTGATTCAAAGGCTGTTCGGCTTCACCGTCGGCGGCCTGTTTTCGCGCGAGTACGTGGACGCGCCGTGGAGCGTGGCCAAGGTGATCGATCTCGTCAAGCACCTGTGGGTACCCATTGTGGTGGTGGGCACCTCGGGCACTGCCGGTCTGATGCGCATCATGCGCGGCAACCTGCTCGACATCCTCAACATGCAGTATGTGCAGGCCGCGCGTGCGCGCGGCCTGCGCGAGGCCACGGTGGTGGTCAAGCACGCCGTGCGCAACGCCATCCATCCACTCATCATGCTGCTGGGCATGAGCCTGCCCACCATCATTTCCGGCTCCCTGATCGTCTCGATCGTGCTGGGCCTGCCCACAACCGGCCCCCTGTATTTCAATGCCCTCCGGCAACAGGACATGTACCTGGCGGGCACGTTCCTCATGTTCCTGGCCTTCATGCTGGTGCTGGGCAACTTCCTGGCGGACATCCTGCTCGGTCTGATTGATCCCCGGATCCGGTACGAGTAGCGAGCCATGTCCGATCAGTCGCTCTCCCTGCCGTCCGCCGTATCGGAACCGCAGGCTGCCACCGTCGAGGTCAACCTCAGTGCCGGCGAGATCGGCCAGTTGTCTCTGTGGTACCTGATTTGGCGCCGTTTCCTGCGCAACCGGCTGGCGGTGGCCGCGACCTTCGTGCTGCTGCTGCTCTACCTGATAGTGGCCTTTGCCGAATTCATCACTCCGTACAACCACCTGTTGTCCAACGAGGACTTTGTGGCCCGGGCGCCACAGTTACCCCGGTTTCGGGATGCGACCGGCCAGTTCCACCTGCGGCCCTTCGTCTACGGAACCACCACCGAACTGGACACCTACAACCTGGACTGGGTCCACAAGGACGATACGAGCCTGAAGTATCCCCTGAAATTGTTCGTGAAGGGAGACCCCTACAAACTGCTGGGCCTGTTTCCCTCGGATCGGCACCTGTACGGGGTGGACGAGCCGGGCACCGTCTTTCTGCTGGGCACCGATCGGCTGGGCCGCGACCTGTTTTCCCGGATCGTCTTTGGAGGACGCATCTCGCTGACCGTGGGCTTGATCGGAGTGTCGCTGACCATCCTGTTCGGATCGGTCATGGGGACAATCTCGGGCTACTTCGGAGGCCCGGTGGACACAGTCATCCAGCGGTTCATCGAACTGCTGATGTCGTTCCCGAGCATCGCGCTGTGGGCGGCGCTCGCCGCGGCCATGCCGGCCGACATCACCATCGTCACGCGATTCTTTCTAATCAGTATCATCCTGTCCCTCATCGGATGGACCAGTCTGGCACGCCAGGTCCGGGCCAAGGTCCTGGCCTTCAGGGAGATGGAGTTCTCCTCCGCGGCCACGGCGGCCGGCGCGTCGCATGTCCGCATCATCATGGTGCACATGCTGCCCAACGCCCTCAGCCACATCATTGTGATTGCGACACTGGCCATCCCGGGCATGATCCTGGCCGAGACCGCCCTGAGCTTTCTGGGACTCGGCATCCTGCCGCCCGCGGTAAGTTGGGGAACGCTGCTCCAGGATGCGCAGACCGTCGGCGTGGTAATCAAGAAGCCATGGTTGATGCTTCCGGGCGCGTTCGTGATCGTGTCGGTTCTCAGCTTCAACTTCCTGGGCGACGGGATCCGCGATGCCGTGGATCCGTTCGCCCTTTGACGGTTCCGGAACATGGCCGACCGCGCCGAGACCATCCTGGAGGTCAGGAACCTCCACACCCATTTCCATACGGAAAGCGGCGTGGTGCGGGCCTTGGAGGGAGTGGACTTCACCCTCAACCGGGGCCAGGTGCTGGGCGTGGTCGGGGAAAGCGGTTGCGGCAAGAGCGTGACAGCCCAGTGCATCATGAACATGGTTCCGAGCCGGGGGCGCATCGTCGACGGTTCGGTGATCTATCACCAGCGCAATGGTCAAGGAACGGAAGCGGTTGAAATCACCGCGTTGCCGCCCAAGAGCAGGGAGATGCGGCGTATTCGGGGCAACGAGATCGCAATGATCTTCCAAGAGCCGATGACCTCCCTGGATCCGCTCTATACAGTCGGCAACCAACTGCTGGAAGCCATCAACCTGCACCAGGACGTGGACCGCACCGAGGCCCGTGCCCTGGCGGTCCACTCCCTGGACCGGGTGCAGCTGCCGGAACCGGAACGGGTCTTTGCCAGCTATCCCCACCAGCTCAGCGGCGGCCAGCGGCAACGCGTCATGATCGCCATCGCCCTTAGCTGCAATCCCACGCTCCTGATCGCGGACGAACCGACGACGGCACTGGATGTCACCACACAGGCCCAGATCCTTTCCCTGATGCGCGATCTCCAGGACGAAACACACATGAGCATCATCTTCATTACCCACGACTTGGGGGTCGTGGCGGAGATGTGCGACGAGGTGGCGGTCATGTACCTTGGCAAGGTTGTGGAACAGACGGATATCGACACAACCTTCTACAGCCCGAGACATCCATACACCCAGGCGCTCCTGCGTTCGATCCCGCGCCTGGACGACGATCAGGGCCGCCGCCTGGAGGTGATTGCGGGAAGCGTGCCGGATCCCTCCAGCATTCCCTCGGGATGCCGATTCCATCCGCGTTGTCCGGATTTCGTGACCGGGGTTTGCGAACAACGGGAACCGGTCCTGATTCAGATCGACGAAGACCATCAGGTTCGCTGCCATCTGTACGACGAAACCGCATCCTCGCAACCCGGCACCCAACCCTGAGATGGCCACGACACCGACATCCCCCTCCAATGCAGCGGTTGCTTCTGTGGAATCCGGCGCGGGTTCGGAACCGTTGCTGGAGGTACGCAACCTCAAGATGCATTTCCCCATCCGCAAGGGATTCCTGAAACGTGTGGTCGGCCACGTCAAAGCCGTCGACGACGTGACCTTCTCGGTCGAACGCGGCACAGTCTTTGGCCTGGTTGGGGAATCGGGCTGTGGCAAGAGCACCACGGGCCGGTGCGTGATCCGGCTGCTCAAGGCCACGGCCGGTGAGATTGTCTATACCATGCCGGACGATGATCCGGTCCACATCGAAGCGCTGGATCCGGAATCCCTGCGCATGATGCGCAGGCACATTCAGATCGTTTTTCAGGATCCGTACGCTTCGCTGAACCCGCGGCTGACCCTCAAGCAAATCGTGGGGGAACCGCTGGTTATCAACAACGTCAGCCAGGGACAGGACTTGCAGGACCGGGTGGCGGAACTTCTGAGACGGGTTGGCCTGAGCCCGGAACACATGAATCGCTATCCCCACGCCTTCAGTGGAGGCCAACGACAGCGCATCAGCCTGGCCAGGGCCTTGGCGCTCAACCCCCGGTTCATCGTGGCGGACGAACCGGTTTCGGCCCTGGACGTGTCGGTGCAGGCCCAAATCCTCAACCTAATCAAGGACCTCCGCGAAGAGTTCGGCCTGACCTATCTGTTCATTGCCCACAACATGAGCGTCATCAAGCACATCTGCGATTCGGTGGCTGTGATGTATGTGGGCCAAATCGTGGAGATGACAACCACCCGGGCACTGTTCCGGAAGCCGCTGCATCCCTATACGGAAGCCCTGTTGGAAGCCATTCCGGTACCCGACCCGCGCCGGGACAGACACCGCATCGTGTTGGAGGGCGACGTTCCCAATCCTGCCGATCCGCCATCGGGCTGCTACTTCCATCCGCGCTGCGCCTACGTCCAGGATGTCTGCCGAACGGAGACCCCGCCCTTGGCCGAGCACTCACCGGGACACCTGGCCAGGTGTCACTTTGCCGCGGAGCTTGAACTTAAGGGAATGACCATCTAACGACGCCGGCCACCCAGAGCCGGCGATTCCGATAATCAAACCGCCGGCTGTCACTGATTGACCTCACGGTCCGCCGGTATGCCGAGTTGCCTAAAGGTCGCGGGCTGCGCCGACCACCGCGGTCAAGTTTTTGTCGGGTGAATCGCCTATCACAACACAATCCGGCGCCAAAATCAGACCGGGTCCGGGATGGTCTTCAACCTGTGCCGCCACCATGGCCCGGTTGTCATCCTCCGTGCCGGACCGCATGGTCTCGAGGTTCAGCCCCGCAGCCAGGGCCTTGTCGGTCAGGCGGCGCGCCTCCGCCACATCCGGATTGTCGCCTCCGGCTGACCAGCTGAGGCAATTCACGTCAAGCTGAGCGGCTTCCTCCAGCATGATGTTTGAACCGCATACGTGCAGCATGCGGATGGCACTGTCCCCCAGTTCGGACGCAATGTCGGCGTCGTAGGCAAGTCCGAACTCCCGATATTCCTGGGGCGACAAAATGTTGTGGCTCGCCTGCTGGGTCGCCAGAAAGTATCCCGGTACGCCCACGGCATTGCAGGCCCGCACGTACCGCACCACCGTGTCGCGGATGGTCCGCAGGCCCGCGTGCAGCAACGCCGGATCCTGCCGCATGTGCTCATACACCCGATCGCCGGCGATTTTGTGTGCCAGTGTAATCGGGCTGAAAATGGTCATCATGTAGGGAACCCCGTCTCCCCACAGCTCCCGCACTCGGCTGCACATTTCCAGTTCCCTGCCCAAGGCCCCCGTCTCGGGTTCCAGTGCAGGCAGGGACTTCCAGTCCGCAGCCAACGCAACCGGCGAGGCGATCACCGTCGGCGCCTCATCATCGTGACGTCCGAACTGGATACCGACGCCCCAATCCTGGACTCCGTACAAACCACTGGGCGTAAGTTTCGCCAGGTCGAACCCAAACTGCCGATGGAACTCGTCCGTGCGGCGGGCCAGTTGGCCCGGTGCCCGATCCAACAGGTGATAGTGCTTCCATAAACTGACGGGGATTGTGTCGTGTCGTTCTCCCGCCAGCTCAGCCTCAATGCGCAGCCAATGAACAGAATTACGTCCCATGATCTTCTCCTTGAAAGCCGGCCAGAAGTGCACCGCATTGCTATCCACGGCCGGAAACCATCTGTCTGCAGCAAATTCAACGTTGCTCTTTGGACGCGGATAATGTAGACTTAACGGTGTCGGGTGTCCCGTCGCAGTTCACGTTGCTCTTTCGATGCCTGGCAAAACACGAAGGCCGCGATCGCGGCCTTCGTGTTTTGCCGGAAAGTTAGTCGTTGACCGCTCCCAACTTCAGATAGTTTTCTTGGTCCTCCGCAATCCGCGGATACACCTCGTCCAGATCATCGAACGCCACCACCGGTTGCACCAGCGCTTCGGAGTTGATCTGACCGTTGCACAGCAGACGCCAAGCCACCGTAAACAACCGTTCCTCATTCCAGTTCGGGTAGTCCGGATTCGGCTCGCTGCAGGATCGGCTAAAGATCAGCGTTGGCCGGTTCATGTGCGCCTCCGCTCCAAGATCAAGGCCCGCCGGATAGCTGCCGGGGAAAGCCCCCGCGACAACCGTTCCGCCGTAGGCAACGGCACGGAATGCATGTTGCAGGGCCATGTGACTTCCGCTGTACTCGATGCACACGTCGGCACCCCGACGGTCGCTCAGGTCCTTGATGTCCAGCCCGGCGTCCACGGCGGTCGGATCCACCACTTCGTCGGCTCCGAGCTCCAATGCCAGTTCCCGCCGCATCGTGCTTGGCTCAACGGCGATCAGCATGTGGGCGCCGGCCGCCCTGACCGCCTGCAAAACACAGAGGCCTATGGCCCCCATACCGAATACCGCCACGACATCGCCCAGCCGGACATGGCCGTCTCGCACGGCGCCAACCGCAAAATCGGCCGGGTCCAGGCAGCCGGCGGCCTGCCAGGGAACTCCATCCGGCATGGACCGAACATGGTCCTCGTGCCACATGTGCTGCTCGCGGAAGGGCGCGTAGGCGAAGACCCGATCGCCTTTTTGGAATCGGGATACTGCCGGCCCTACGGCCTCGACCAGACCAACCGCCGTATTGCCCAGCGGAATCGGAAAGGGTTGCCGGTGCGAGTCCTGCCTGAATGCAAGGTAATCGGCGTCCCACGTGCCCCGCGGCAGGCCGTAGCCTTTGAAAAACGACATCTCGGTCCCGTGTTTGGCCACGCTGTGCGTGGTGTTCACCAGGATGTCACTGTCGCCAAGCGGCGGCGGATCGTACTCCCTGAAAGCGGCCTTCCCCACCGCGGTTGCAACAAGCTCCCTGGGCATCGCGAACTCCTGACTTCAGTCACCGAATTGATGGACGTCGACCAAGTCGGTCGACGGGCCAACCCAAGACCACTCCCGCGGAACAACCCGACGGCAAATGGACCATGGACCGCGCCGTGCCCATGATAGCGCGGTCCAATGAAGGGCAATGCGTTGCCGGGATGGGGGCAATCCGCCGCGCCTATGCTATTCCGCCCCCACGGGCAGCCAATGCACCTGGTGCCAGAGATTCCGTTTGATGTAGTAGGCCCGCTGTTCTCCGGATTGCAGGGATTCGGCCAGCTGGGCCACATACCGATCCGTCTCGTACTCGACTTCGAACTCCCCGCTGCAAGGTACAAACCCATCCTTGATGATGCGCTGCTGGATCGTGGCCTCCCGGTTGAAGAAGACCACTTGGTTGACACGCGCCATTTCCGCTAACCGAGCCGCGAAATCATCCGGGGCCTCTGCCGCGTGGTGCGTTCCCCCAACGAATGCCGGTTGCAGGGTTCGATATTCGCTGATTGGCAGTTCAACCCACACGATAAACGTCGAAATCCCCAGCATGCTGGGAAGACCTACGCCTTCGATGCTCTCGGCGAAGCCCCGGGGCTTGATGCACCATGGGCCCTGTTCCAAGGCCGGGTCGTACATGGAAGACTCCGGCATTTCGAGCCATCCCCACCCGCTGGTCGGGTCAACCTCCACATCCAGGTAGCCTTGGAAATCCGATTCGAAGACCCGTTCGAACCTGCCGGTCCAAGCCATCACCTGCTTGTTGCGAATGGGCAGACCGCTGGCCGTTTCCACCCTGGTGAACACATGCGGATGCTGGTCGATGACATCGGCCACGAAAGTCTGATTCCAGTCGCTCAGGTACTGATCGCGGGCCCAAGCCTCCGTGCTGCCGACTACGTCGCGGCTGTCGTTCCGCCAGTCTCCATCGCGCATCGTGAAGACATCCTTGATGAGATAGAACTGCTTGGCGTCCCCGGCAAGCCCCATGGAACGGAACCGTTCGTCAAGCGGCTTGACCTCAAACCGGAACTCATGCACCCATTGGCCGAAGCGTCTGGCAATCATGTGTGGTTTCCTTGATGGTGCGTCCGGACAGCACAACTGGTCCGTTCATCTACAAGCCAACACGGGCAGGATGTCGGATTATAGCGATTGGGCCCGAATGCGGCACACTCGCCCGGCCCGTGGCAGGACAACCGCATGCCAATGTGGGTTGAGTCAACCGGGGCCAGGCTCGGTGCACAGGAAGGCTGCAACTCGTCATTGCACCGGGAAAACACGCCATGGGGATCTCGCGGCTGCGTTGGAATCAGCCTGACGTACTGGAGGGATCGCCTCAAAAACCTGCCGCAACGGCATGCGATTCCCCGGTTCGTTCGGCGGTGTCCAATCCGGCGGCCCACCCGCGATGCCACGCGTTCTAATGGAAAACAGCAGCTCCCGGATCCACCGGTGGCAGTCCCGGACATCATTCGGACAGCCAAGCGGCAACATCCGGAGCATGGTAGGAAATGATCACGTCGGCACCGGCCCGTTTCATGCACAGCAGCAGTTCCAGGACAGCATCCCGCTCCGAGAGCCAGCCGGCCTTGGCCGCGGCCTTCAGCATCGCATACTCCCCGCTGACGTTGTAGGCTGCCAGCGGGGCCGCGGGGAACGCCTGCTTCACCGCGTGGACCACGTCCAGAAAGGCCATCGCCGGCTTAACCATCACCATGTCGGCACCCTGCTCGATGTCCAGTGCAACTTCCTTGAGGGCTTCAGCCAGGTTGGCCGGATCCATTTGATGGGTCTTGCGATCCCCATGCCTGGGAGCCCCATCCGCCGCCTCACGGAAGGGACCGTAAAAACTCGATGCGTACTTGACCGCATAGGAAAGAATGCCGGTAAAGTCAAAACCGGCCTCGTCCAGACCGGTTCGCAACGCTTCCACCATCCTGTCCAACATACCGCTTGGGGCCACCAAATCGGCCCCGGCCTCGGCATGGCTGACTGCGGTGCGAGCCAGCAAGGACAATGATTCGTCGTTGAGGATGCGGCCGTCCCGGCCCAACAGCCCACAGTGTCCGGCCACCGTGTAGCTGCACATGCACACGTCGGTGGCCACGAGCATCTCCGGGACGGCATCTTTTGCAGCCTTGATGGCCTGTTGCACGGTGCCGTCGGACGCGAAGTTCTCCGAACCGATTTCATCCTTGCTCCGAGGCAGGCCAAACAGCAGTACCGCCTGTATGCCAAGCCTTGCCATCCTTTCAACCTCTGCGGGCAACAGATCCGTTGTCAGGCGGGCCTGACCGGGCATGGAGGCGATTTCGGTCCGCAAACCTTGTCCATGCTGGACAAAGAGGGGATACACAAGGTCCGAAGGCGCGACAGTTGACTCGCGGACCAGTGTCCGCAAGGCCCCCGTCCGCCGCAACCGGCGCGGCCTTCTTGGATCGGCGAAATCGCTGCTGTTCATGGGACCTGCCTGTCCGATTGTTGGGCACCACACTTGCGAAACCTGAGCACCAGCCCTTCCAGCAATTCGTGGAGTGACATTCCCTCAACATACACGTCCACGCGTATCCCCGCGACCGCGGCTGCCTCCCGGCTTGTGGCTCCCATACAGGCTACAAGAGTGTTCCGCAGAAGGGAATCCGAACCGGGTTGGTCCCGGACCCCGTGTGCAAAGCACCGAACACAACTCCCGCTGGTGAATGTGACGGCATCCAACGGGCTGCCGAGGCGAGCCAGGGCGGCTCGCAAGCCTTCGGCGCAACGTGTCCGGTACACCGGAAACGCACGTACGCGATCGCATTTCGCGCACAACTGCGCAAGGGCCGGACCCGGTCCGGCCGTGGAGTGAAGCACAGTTGCAGTTTCCGTTGGTGACAGATCCAGTTGGGAAACCAATCTTCCGTCCGGGTGAAAGGTACTTGCCGGTTCAACGCCCAGGGAATTCCACAGCTCACGGCCAGTAACGGGACCCATCACGGCGAATCTTGGCTCCCGCCTGGGTTGACACCCCTTGAACTCGGGCCACCGGGCGATTGCCCGGACTGCGTTGACGCTGGACAACACCACCCAGGTCGACGAACGCACCGCCTCCCGGGCTTGCTTCAAGGCATCCGCAGGCAAGGTCTGGAATTCGATGGCAGGCAGCGCGATTGGGATTCCGCCAAACTCGGCAACCGCCTGCATCACCCCGTGCATCTGGTTCCTTGCACGGGTGACCCCAATCCGTTTCCCGGCTAGACCGGGTACACCGGTGTCAACCATTTCAGTACCCCTTGGGCCAGGAGTGCATCGGCTGCTCGCATGCCCAATTGCCAAGCACTGGTTCCACTGGCCTCGAATGCTTCAAGGCGTTGTCCATCAAGAGATCGTACATGGGCGCGTAGGTGGATTCGGTGTTCGGTTACTGTGGCGTAGGCGGCAGCGGGCAACGCACATCCACCGCCCAACCCATGCAACAGTGCCCGTTCGCATCGGGTAGCCAACCGAGTTGGCACATGGTCCAGGGGTTGGACGAGGTCCAAAATGCGCTGATCCGATCCTCGAATCTGCAGCGCGATGGCCCCCTGGCCCGGTGCGGTCAGGAATGTCGCCAGCGGAAATTCATCGGAGATGCTGTCGGTCTGGTCAATCCGGGTTAGTCCGCAGGCGGCAAGTACGAGGCCGCGGCACTCGGAGGGTGTCTCGCGCATGCGGCGAATGCGGGTGTCCACGTTGCCCCGAATCGGCACCACTTCGAAGTCGCTGCGAATCGAATGCAGCATGCGGGTCCTGCGGGCGCTGGACGTACCCAGTCGCGCGCCCCATGGCAACGAGTTCAGATTCATGCCGTCAGGGGTTACCAGTACATCCTTGGCATCGTCCCGGCACAGGACCGCCGCCAATGTCAGATCGTCATGCATGGTTGTCGGGAGATCCTTGAGGCTGTGCACAGCCACATCAATCTCCAGCTGTAGGAGTGCCGCTTCCAATTCCGACGTGAATATCCCTGTGGTCCCGAAGGCATGCACCGGTCTGGATGGACTGCGATCCCCCGCGGTTGTTACAGGGACCACATCGATTTCCAGGCCGGGCGCGATAGTCCGCAACTGCCGACAGACGGCGTAGGTCTGAACTCGAGACAGGCGGGAACCCCGTGTCCCGATCCTAATGCGTTGCCTTGTGTCCATGAATCAACACACGTGACAGCCTTGTTAGGCACCTTCCCCGACCGGCCGCATTCTAAAGGGGAGGGCCGCTGGCCACCACAACCCAACCCTGTCCTGTCGCATCGGTTAGGCGTTGGCTGCGAATCCCGTACAATATCAGTACGACATCGCACCCGGTGCGGCAGGTCTGCAAGTTCGCAGACCTCCTGCCTCGCACCTCTCGGACACCATTTTCCCGTTTTCGCAATTCAAGGACCCGTTCCGGTACCCAATGCCATGAATGCACCTACCGTAACTCGCAAGTCCGTTACAGCTGTGGCCAACGAACTGGCAGTCAGCCCCGATACCGTTCGACGTTATGCCAAGGAATTCGCGCCCTATCTCTCGAACGAGGCCAGTCCCAAGAGCGGCAGCACCCGGACCTTCGACGAACGGGACATTGCGGTCCTGAAAGCCGCCAGGGAACAGATGAGTTCCGGACTCAATCATGAATCGGTGCGTGCCAAGCTGGCCATGATGGACTTTCCCGACGAACCTGCTCAAGTGGAGGCTGAACCCGTAGGCGAAACCCAAGTCCAACCGTCGGTCGAGTTCCAAAGCGTAACCACCGCGATGCTCACGTTGGTCGACGCGGTGGCCCAAACTCAGGCTCAATTGGCGACGCTGCCGGAAATCAACCACCGACTAGGCCAGATTACGGAGACGATCCACGCGCAGCAGGCCATGCAGGATCAGATTTCCACGATGGCGGAAGACATCAATGACCTGACGATGAAGAATGCCCAGTTGAGCGAGGAACTTCAGTCCACGCGCCGACAGGGCCTAGCGTGGTTCATTTGGTTTCTGGTTGGCACCGTTGTGGCCTGTTCAGCCCTCGTGGGTGTCATGTTCCTGATGCGCGCTGGGGTGTTGAATCTTCCAGTCTGAGGAGCCGCCCGGCGGACTCGTCAGGACACCGGAAGAGTGCCTTTTTCCTTGGGCCATGTGTCCCTCAGGGCATTCGCGTTCCAGTCGCCGACCGGGTTAGCCGAACGGACCCGCAATTCCGGTACCGCAAGCGCGCATCGGACGGCACGGTAGTCCGCGGTCCAGCCAGTCCATTGGGGGTCACAGTCGCGACCAGCTGCCAGGGTTGGCAAGGGGGATGTCGCACTACCAGAGGGTGTATCCACCGTCGATGGTCAGATTGTGGCCTGTAACGTAGCGGGACGCATCCGAGGCAAGGTACACCAGTCCGCCTTGGAGATCGCGGGCCAGCCCCAGCCTGCCCATGGGCGTGTTGGATTTCCAGATCTCACCGTCGGAGCCGTCCATGTTCAAGGCGGTCATCGGAGTCAACGTGTGGCCCGGGCTGATGCAATTGACGCGAACACCTCGGCTTCCCCATTCGGCAGCACAGTTGCGCGTCAACTGCACAACCCCGGCCTTGGCGGCGTTGTAGGCCACGTGCAACTGGGGCCGATTGACAATACGGCCCGACATCGAAGCGGTATTGATGATCGAACCGGCTCCCTGATCGAGCATGAGCCGGCCTTCGGCCTGGGTGCAGAGGAACACCCCCTTGAGGTCGACTGCAATGGTCGCATCCCAATCCGCCTCGGTCATCTCCTCAGCCTTGGCCTTCAAAGCGATGCCCGCGTTGTTGACGCCGATGTCGACACGTCCCCAGCGGCCCGCAACTTCGGCGACCATCGACCAAACCTGCTCCTGGGACGTGACATCCACCTCAAGGCTCATGGCTTCCACCCCCAACGCCTCAAGGCGTTCGGCCACATGTCGGGCCCTTTCGCCATTCCTGTCCGCCACGGCCACGTTGGACCCGGCTTCGGCCAGCGCGAAGGCGAAACTCTCACCGATGCCACTGGCACCTCCGGTCACAACGGCCACTCGGCCAGTCAGACGAAATCGATCCAGTACAGCCATAGGTTGCCCCTCTTCCACGGAACTTGTCTTGGCTAGTATCCTAAACTCGGAACTGCTGCCCTACGGTCATGGAACAGTCTGATGTGCAAAAACTCTCTCGGGCGTCTCCAGGATCCCCTTGTGCCCGGAGGGAATCCTGCATCCAACGGGCCACAGCTCGATCGCTACGGTGGATTCCTCGACGTCCAGGGCCAACGAACCGGTTTCTTCCACACCGAGCGCATCCACGACCGCTGGTGGCTGGTCACGCCCGACGGGCACGGCTTCT
>CAZMKQ010000134.1:0-7321 GCA_964566955.1 uncultured Caldilineaceae bacterium
ACCGGCTCCGTCAATCCCTCAGGTTGACCGAACCCGGGGTACCTGAACAGTTACGGAACAGCACAAGGCAAACACACTCAGTGAGAATCGATAAACGCTTGCAATACGTTGAACAAACGCTCACAGCTGGAACAACGTCCCCCAACAACCTTCGGATTCAACCTCTCCAACAACGCTCCGGCATGCTTGATTTTTTTGTATTCGCCTTTGGTAGTGTCCCTGGTAGCATTCGCCAATGCCTTTTCAATATCTCTTTTCTGCGTATTCTCCAAATTGACCGCGCGCGGCAGTGCCGACTGCCGAAAATCTTTGCCATAGTACTCGGCAAGCATGTTCACGTCCGAGACGATCCATGTTTCCATCAACTGAATCATCAAGTGAATGTTGTCTTCACTGACTCCTGGCAAATCCCAATGATCCCTTTCCTTCAAGTGCAGCCGTGGAGGTTTGCGCACCGGACCTTCCGAATCGACCAAGAGGACCACAAAGTCGGATGTCGATCTTTCAATTTCGTGCATAAACCTTTTGAAGGCCTCGTCGCGACCGCCGCAAGCTGTCAACCGCCACTTTATATTATTTTTGCGGTCTGCAGCCTCCTTGACTTCCTTCAGGAATCCGTTCATTCCATTGCGAATGGCCGCCTTTCCGTCTTTGCCGTTGCCTCCCCCCTCCACAAAAATTTTGATGTGGACCTTCGTCATGGATTGGCCCCCAATGCGCCCATGCGCCACACATCACCCAACTGATAGCTTTCCAGCCAATGGTCCAACTGCCGCGGATCAAGCCTGATGAGTTCAGTACCCAGATCCGACCACTCGCACGCCACCACCGCATGCGGCCTGTCCGAGAGGGCCGATACCAAGGCATCCGAGTGGGTGGTCACGACCAACTGCATGCGGTCCGATGCTTCCAGCATCAATTCACCCAACAAGGCAACAGCATCGGGATGCAGCCCCAATTCAGGCTCCTCGATGCAAACCAATGGCGGAGGGGATGGATCCAGCAGGATTGCGAGCAACGCAATGAAACGCACGGTGCCATCGGATAGGCGTGTCGCAGGAATTGGAATGTCAAAGCCAGCC
This sequence comes from uncultured Caldilineaceae bacterium, assembly GCA_964566955.1. Lineage (GTDB taxonomy): Bacteria > Chloroflexota > Anaerolineae > Caldilineales > Caldilineaceae > Bin34. The sequence continues at coordinate 1,083 of CAZMKQ010000134.1, forward strand.
TCACGCAGCGAAAACTGTATAAATCCGTCCGAGACCCGTGTCAACATGATCTCATAACGGTGTAGGAAACGTTTGAGCATCTCATCAAAGCGAGTGGCTCCTTGATACTGCAACCTGTTGAGCACCATTCCCAGATTTTGGTTGCCGGGCAGAAGGTAATCTTGGCGCAAATTGGCGGGCTGGGATTGTCTTAGAGGACCATAGCGTCCGAAGGTCCACTCGCGGAAAGTAAAGATGCTACCGAATTCGCGGCCAAGCCAAGTGACTTCCGGATACAGGTCAGGATCGTTCCGCTGCGCCAAGACCGACTGATCAGGTTTCAAATCCTGTCGTTTGAGAAACCTCCGTGTTCGATGTGCAGTGTTGTTCCCTAGGTCACCGTCATCCGCCTGCCTGACATTGATCACGGGATGGCCTTCCTGAAAACGATAATAAAAATAAGGTTTTGAGTGTTCTTCGAAGGGCTCGGCTTCTTCAATGGCTTCGTCAAGCACTTCAACCCTTTGGTCGACATTAGTGAATTCCAGTGTATGACGCAAGTCACGTCCTGTTGGCGTAGCTGAACCTGAGATTACGCTGTCAATGACCGCGGGTCCCGACGGGGTCCTGCCCTTCCACAGCCACTCTCCGGCTCCGCCACCATCGCGGATGGCGTCCGCGAAATTTGCCGGCATGGAACGGAGCAGCTCAAAGGCTTCGATCACGTTCGACTTGCCGACGCCATTCGGTCCAATCAAGACATTCAAAGGTTCCAGTTCAAAGGTTTGGGATCCGGGTGCAAATGAAAGCAGACCATCCAATTTGATTGATTTGATGAACTTCACTGGAGATCCTCCATCCTGCGACACATCTCCCTGACCGACTTCCACCGTTCAAAAGCAATTGCGCGGACGAATTTTGCCTCAGACTGGGGTGACTTGCCAGACACCGGGACGCAGCCCTGTCGGTTTGAGAGTCGATGAGCCGGTCTATGCGGGGTCAGGCTGACTCGGCCTCTCGCATGACTGCCAGCATCTCTTCCACGGAAGTGAACTTCACGCGGGGACGTCCCTGTTCCGCGCCGCGCGCCGTCTCCAGGGCATCCAGCTTCTGCCAGTCCTCCCAGGTCACCACCTGCGACTGCCGACCCCGGATTTCCTCATCCACCTGATCGGGATGCGGGCGCACAGGAAACAGGTGCCTGCCTTCGGCCACGTCCGCGACCAGATGCGCCACGGTCTCCTTGGCATCCGGCCGGTTGGTCCCAATCACCCCGGACGGACCCCGCTTGATCCAACCCGCCACATAGTGGCCGGCGATCTGGCGGCCGGTGTCCATGTCGACAACCCGGCCCTCTTCGTTGGGGATGATGCCCCAGTCCTCCCGGAACGGCACGTCCTGTAGCGGCACGCCGTAGTAGCCAACCGAACGAAAGACCAGACCAACATCCAGCCACTCCTCAAACTCGGTGGCGCTGGCCCGCAGACCGCCGCGGCCATCGTCGACCAATTCGTTGTGCACAAGCTTCATGCGGGCAACGCGTCCGTCGTCGTCCCCTTCCATCGCCGCGGGCGAGGTGAGGAAGCGAATGGTCAGCGTCCGCGACTTTGATTCGTCCACCGGATGGGCGAAGGACCGGATGATGTCCAGCTTGGTGGCCAGCGTCCGATCGTCGGACTGCTCCGCGAACTGCGCGCTGAGGGGATCCAGTTCCACTTCCTGCGGCAGGACCACCGTGCTGCAGTCGTCCAGCCGACCCAGTTCCCGCACCTCGGGCACGGTGAAGGCTGCTTGGGCCGGGCCGCGCCGGCCCAGCATGTAGATGTTCCGGACCCGGCTCTCCCGCAAGGCCTCCTCGGCGTAGGGTGCCATGTCGGTTTCGGCCAGCCGCTCCGGAGTGTGCGCCAGAATGCGGCAGACATCCACCGCCACGTTGCCGATGCCGACCACCACCACGTTCTCGTGCGACAGATCGAAGGTGCGGTCGACGTAGTCCGGATGGCCGTTGTACCAGGCCACGAACTCGGTGGCCGTGTGGCTGTTTTTCAGGTCGATGCCCGGAATGTTGAGATTGCGATCGGTCTCGGCTCCGGTGGAGTAGAGGATGGCGTGGTAGAAGTCCGCCAGTTCGGGTGCCCTGATGTGCTGGCCCAGGGTGACGTTGCCGTAGAACCGGAAACCGGGCCGGGCCGCCACGCGGTCGAACAGCTTCGTGACCGCCTTGATCTTCTGGTGGTCCGGCGCCACGCCCGCCCGCACCAGGCCGAACGGCGTGGGCAACCGGTCGTACATGTCCACCTGTACGGTGCGCTGGTCCCGCAGCAGGAAGTCGGCGGCGTAGAAACCGGCCGGGCCGGAACCCACCACGGCCACGCGGATGGGGTTTTCGGGGGTGCCAAGATCAGTCACGGAACGCAATTCCAAAACAGGGGCCGGCTGGCCGCATCAATGCCGACTGCATCCATTCTACCCGCCGGTCGCTCAGCACGGCGGTGCAGGTTCCCGGCGCAGGGCGGCCACGACCCGGTCCGGGAGCCGGCTGGAACGTCCCTCCAGATCCACACAGACATGCTCGGTGGCTCCGGTGCCGACCAGGACGCCACTGTCCCGGTGGTGGAGTTCATAGGTGAAATAGACCTTGCGGCTGCCCACCTTGTCCAGCACCGTGGTGATGCGCGCCGCGTCGCCGAACACGAGCGGCCTGCGGATGCGGAGGTTGACTGAAACGACGGACAGATGGTGGGTCCTGGCAATCTCCGTGTAGGGCAGGCCGCTACCGTCAATGAGCGCCAACCGCCCCATCTCCAGCCATGTTACCCAGGCGGCGTGGTGAGCGACACCCATGAGATCGGTCTCCGAGAACCGCACGGCCACATCAATCTGCGCGCTGCGTGCCATGGAAAACGTTGCCGGAAACCCGGAAGGCGGCCGCCAGGCCTATGGAGATGCCGGAGGCGGTTCGTGGGCGGCCACCACATCGGCCCGACGCTGCCAGGCGGCCGACCGGTCCGCCTGGCCCCGGTTTTCCGCCTCCTGGGCCAGGGCCTGAAAGTCGCTGCTGCGGAAGCCGCCGGCCAGCAGGGATTGCTGCCAGTGCTGCTCGGGCGTACGCACGGCAAAGGCGGTGCTGGCCGCGCTTTGGAACGAAAGGTCGGCCCAGCCAACAGCCGGACCGAAGGGGACCGCACCCAGACGCAGCCGGACTGAGGTTCCCGCCCAGCGCCTCAGATCCGCCTGGTTCGGAATCCACCCGGTGGACTGGTTTTCGGGCGGCACGACCACCTCCGACACCTGAATCCAGTCGGCCTGGCCCTGGCCCTGAACGGCGATGGTCAATCTGACCCCGGCCGGCGGAGGCGGCGAACTCTCCGGGTGCACCCCGGCCAGAAACACCAGCCACGGTGCGGCGGGCGGCACGACCACTTCGATTTCAATCGGCTCCGCACTCAGGACCGCCAACAGTCTCCCTGTCCGAATCAGGGTCGGATCCATCCCGTGCACCGGCAGGGGGACGGTCTGGTTGACCACATCGCAATCCGTGGATCGGTCCAGATAGGCGCACACCCGATCGGCCGCCGGCCGCAGCAGCCATGCCTGCTGATCCTGCACCGCCTGCCAAACCCCCTGGCCGGGATCGGCGGCCAGATAATCCATCATCTGCTCGTAGATCAGTACTTGGTCGAACTGCACCAACGGATTGCGTTCGGCTCCCGCCACCGCCGCTTCGATGGCGCGTTCCGCGGCCAGCCAATTGCCTTCCGCCATGTGCGTGACGGCCTCCATGCGGTGGGCGTGGAAATGGTTGGGGCGCCAACGCCGAGCTGCATCCAAGTGTCGGCGCACCGAATTCAGTAGCATCGGGTCCTGCAGGTTCGGCAGGGCGTCGCTGTAGCGCGGCTCGGGCCAGGCCACCGCCTCTTCCATTTGAATCCCGGCCTGATGAATGTGCCAAGTCCAGAACGCCAGGGGCACCCCCAACACCACCCCGGCTATGAGCAAGCCGATGGTCGTGACGAGGGCCAGGCCAAACAGCCACCTGCGGCCCGGCGCGACCTCCTGCGTTTCCGCGGCGGCGAGTGCGACTTCGGTCGTCATGCGTGCAACGGCTGGCCTTCGACCGCGGCAGCAGCCTCCATCACCACTTCACTGAGGGTGGGATGGGCGTGGACGGTCTGCGCGATCTCCACAGGTGTGAGCTCCATCATGTGGGCCAGGGTCAAGGACGGCAACAGCTCCGTGACCTCGGAACCAACCATATGCACGCCCAGGATTTCACCGTAGGGATCGCCGGCCAGAATCTTCACAAAGCCGTTGCCGGCCCCCACGGCCCGCGCCCGGCCGTTCGGGAACAGGCTGGACATGCCCGCATTGTAGGGGATTCCCTCTGCCTTGAGTTGTGCCTCGGTCCAACCCAGGCTGGCCACCTGCGGCGAGGCGTAGGTGCAGCGAGGCATGAAGCGGTACCGTTCCTCCGTGAGTGGTTCCGGCTCCTGGCCAGCCATGGTCTCGGCCGCCGCCACACCCTGGGCAATGGCGACATGGGCCAGGGGCAGACGCCCGGTGCAGTCTCCGGCCGCATAGATGTGGGGCACCGACGTCCGAAGCCGCTCATCGACCTGCACGAATCCCTGAGCATCCAAGGCGATGTCCTGTTCGACCAGGTTCAGGTTCTCGGTATTGGGCCGGATTCCAACCGCCACCAGCACAAGATCGGCCGGCAACCGGGTTGCATCGCCGTTGTTCCGGGCGCGCACCGACAGTTCGCCCGTCCCGGCATCCCAGCTGTCGGCGCTGTGCCCGGTCAGCACCTTGATGCCGCGCCCCCGGAATCGCTTGGTCAGTTCGGCCGCGACATCGGCATCCTCCTGCGGCAGCAACTGGTTCTCGAACTCGACCACGGTCACGGCCACCCCGAAGGAGTGCCACAGCCAGGCGAACTCCACACCGATGGCGCCGCCGCCCACGATCACCGCCCGGTCGGGCAGCTCCGACAAATCCAGGGCATGCCGCGACGAAAGGACGGTCTCACCGTCGAAGGGCAGCCCCGGCAGGTCCCGGGGCCTTCCACCCGGAGCCAACAGAATGTGGTCGGCCGTCAGATCGGAGGCGGAATCGTCCGCACCCTCAACCCTGATCGTGTGGGCATCCCGGAGCAAAGCCCGGCCTTCCACCACATCGATGCCGTTCTTGCGCATCAGAAACTGCAGGCCGCGGGCCTGCTTCGTCACAATCTGGCGGCTGCGGGCATGCGTGCGGCCGAAGTCCAGGACAATCTCACCAATGCCAATACCCAAGTCGGTGGCGTCCTTAAGGCTCTCCAGCACGTCGGCTGCATGGATGAGGGCCTTGGACGGAATGCAGCCCCAGTTGAGGCACACGCCCCCCAGGTGCTCCCTTTCGACCAAGGTGGCCTTGAACCCCAGTTGCGAAGCGCGGATGGCTGCGGCATAGCCGCCTGGTCCACCGCCGATGACTGCAAGTTGCGTATCCCTGTTCATGACCAAATTGTCGCAGACGGACTGTCCGTCAGGACCACTGCTGCAGACTCGTGTGCACCGCGGTCATGAACTCGTCGGCCACGGCCCCGTCCAGGAGGCGGTGGTCGAAGGACAGACTGCAGAAGGATACGGGCCGAATCACGATGGCATCGTCGGCATCCGGAAGAAGGTGACTGCTGCCGCGCACGACCGGCCGCTTGACCACGGCCCCGAAGCCCAGGATGGCCGCCTGGGGCTGGTGGATAATCGGCGTGCCGGCCACGCTGCCCCCGGCCCCGTGGTTGGTAATGGTGAAGGTGCCTCCCTCCAGATCCTCGACCTTGAGTCTCTTGGTACGGGCTTTTTCCGTCACCCTCGCCAGCGCGGCGGCCATGTCCTCCAGCGACATGGTCTGGGCATCGCGAACCACGGGTACCACCAGACCGTCCGACACGGCCACGGCCATGCCCAGGTGTACCGCCGCAAAATGACGGATGCCTTCCGCGGTCAGGCTGGCGTTGACGGCGGGCACCTGCAGCAGCCCCTCCGTCGCGGCCTTCATCAGATAGGCCAGAAGCGTGACCCTGAGGCCCCGCGCCTCCCATGCGACCCGGTGATCGGCCCGATGGCGGACCACGGCTCCCATGTCGAACTCGTGAATCGTGGTCACGTGGGGACTGGTCCGCACGCTGCGGCTCATGTGTTCCGCAATGGCGGCCCGCATGGGGGTCAGCGGTTGCGGTGCGGTGTCCGGGTCGCGCGCCGCAGTACCGGTACTGCGGT
>CAZMKQ010000134.1:7421-12777 GCA_964566955.1 uncultured Caldilineaceae bacterium
CGCAGTACCGGTACTGCGGTCGGCAATGTGCCTTTCAATGTCCTTGCGCGTGATGCGGCCACCGCGGCCACTCCCCTGGATGGCGTCCAGGTCCACGTTGTGTTCCGCAGCCAGCCGGGCCACCACGGGCGACAGGAAACCCGTACGGCTGCCCGCCGTACGCTCCCGTCTTCGCTCGGGAGAACGAACCAGTTTGGACTGGTCCGGTTCTTCTTCCGCTACGGGCTCCTCTGTCGGCGGAGCGGCTTGGTCGGGTACGGCTTCCCCGGCCTGCCCCACCCACGCCAGAACCGTGCCGGCGGCCACCGTCTCGCCTTCCGCCACGCAAACCCTGAGCAGGACTCCGGATTCGGGACACGGCAGGTCCGTGTCGATCTTGTCCGTCGAGATGGTCAGCAGACTTTCGTCGCGCTCGACAGAATCACCTTCGGACTTGAGCCAGGCGGCCACCGTCCCTTCGGTGACGCTCTGGCCAAACTGGGGCATTGCGAGGGAAACGGGCATTAGAAAACCGTCCTCGCATCTGCGCGCCGATGTTGTGGCTCCGGTCGAGCCCAGCTGGACCGGCCTACCACCCGGCTGCCATTTCCTGTCAGCGGATTGCCAGCCGACTTCATGCCCCCGGTCTCCCTTCGCACTTCACAAGGCTGTTGCATGCCATGAGTCTGACACAGACCGTCCCTGTTTCTTGGACACGGAACCGAACAGGGCCACCGCATCGTATTCGGACAGGACCTTGAGCAGGTAGCCCTCCCGTGGTAGGTGCCGCCTATCAAGTCGAGCAGGGACATCAGCACAGCGCTGAACAGGCGATGGCCTGATCCGGGACCGGCGGGGATCATCCGGAACGGGCGGCGCCAACAACACTCAGCTTGAATGTGGTACCGGCAAGTCGTTATGTAGGCTCCACAATCAGAATCTCGCTTGCCCCGTGGCCAAACGTTTCAGGAGCATAAATTTCCTCGACCCGAGCCGGCGGCACGTGAAAGGTTCCGGCGGTCGTGGCCCGGGCCACTGCACCATACTGGTAGACACCTCCCCACAACCATGTGGTCACGGCCTGAGCCCGTTCATTCAGCAGTTGTTGATGATCGAACCATGGCCAGTAGTACCAACCACGGGCATTGGGATCCTCGAACGCCTCTGTCCCTTTCAAGGCCGGGTTGAGAAACTCCAAACCGGCAGGCAAAGGGCTGACGAGCTTCACGTGATGGCGCGTACCCGGCGCGGTTACCGTGACATTGATTTGAACCCGCGCGCCCAGCTTCACATGCCAGCGGCCCTCATCATCCAGCCAGACATCCTCTGGATCATCAAGACCACTGTAGACCCGCTGAACCGTGAATCCCCGCTCCAAAGCGTCAATACTTAGGTCGTCCGGTACATAGTCGAACCCCAACCGGTAATACAGCCGGCCCTCCCCTTCACGTTGAATGTGGATACGGGAAGGATCTTCGGCATACAGCCAGTCCATGGGTAGCGACACCTGCCGCAACTCTGTCTCACGACCTTTGAAAGGAGTATCCATGACCAGCGTGTCATCCATCCAGACACGCACCAGAAAGTCGGGGGTAGTCGCTTCAAAGGCATGGAAATATTGGTTCATGGCCTGCATGACAAAGAGATTTTCCTGGGAGCTGCCCCAGTGACCGTATCGATTACGGGCTGCCATCAGGCTCCGCACGACTTTCGGGATGAGGTCTGCATCGGGGCGAACCGTCATCAACATGCGCAGCAGCAAGGCATCGGAACGCCGGTCGGAATGCAGAATCAGATGTCCGTCCTCCTGGTACGCATGTCGGGCGAACACCAACTTGCCTGTGGTTTCGTCCGCTCGATTGAGTACGTACCGATACCATTCATCCACTGTATCCGGGACCGTCCCGTCAGCCTGCAATACCAGCAGACTCCAGGCAATCACGTCCAGTTCACTCGTCTGGTGCGGAAGCTGATCCAACAGATGGACTGCGCGTTCCGCATCAACATCATCCAGCAGTGAACGAACATACAGCGCATAAGCGGCAATGTAGCGTCGAGTAACTGGTGAATAATAATTTGGAAAGTGATGTTCAATGTCCTGAAGGTATCCAAGACCCCTTTGCAATTTTTCGTCAGCCACGTGATATCCGTCAGTCTGGGCAGCTGCCAGGGCATGCATGGCATGAACACTGACAAACGGCCAAATATCCCCCGTACGCCAAACAGGCCATCCACCAGATGATTTCTGCAATTTCAGCAAGTCCTTTATGTCTGCCCGTATGTCACGGTCAAGTCTGTCAGGCGCTGGGAGGCCTGGCAACTGAAAGGCGTACAGGACATCGCGCAACGCGAGATTCGCCAATATCCGTGATGCTACAAATTCCGGATATAGGTATTCACGATCGTGACCCCTCAATACCAGGAAACTGTCCAGCAGGGACTGCAGCAACGTCGAAGAGGTTGTGACCGTGAGCTGTCCGAATTCCTGATGAACACCGGTAGGCAGATCCAGGCCTTGCATGACAGGCAACTCGTCCGCGGTTCCGTATGCGGCAAAACCTTCTTGCGCCGCCGGTATGTAAACCGGCAGGACACCCAGTACGGAATCGTTGAACCGCTCATTGAACACGGTGACCAGCATCTGTCCGTCTCCGGATTCCCTGGCGTGGGCGGGTACCAGGATCTGCCGGCGACTTCCGGCGGGCAGGCTGATGTCAAGGGCATCGAAGGCACGGTCGGCAGTTTGGTAAGCCAACCCCAAACGGTCTGACTGGGCAACCAGGGTCAGTTCCTGTGCTTCATCGGTTTGGTTCTCCACCAGAACAGAGAACTCTGCTTGATCGTCGAAGTTCAGAAAACGGGGCCACTGGGGCCGCAGCGACACTGGCAGGCGAACCGTGTACGAACTTTCTGACAAGCCGAAGTGACGGGCACCCGAGCTGGCCATCGCCACGACTCGGTATCGGCCGATGGTGTCCGGTACATTCCAGGCGGCACGGAAGATGCCGGATTCGTCGGTTTTCCCCGCCGGTTCATAAAAGGCCAAAGGATTGAAATCAGAACGCACAGGGAGCAGTTCCTTCAGGGCCTCCTCCCAACCACCTCCTCTTCCACCTCCGCCTATGCATCGGTGCCCAGGCATATAGAAATCTTTGGATTGCAGGTAGCTGTACAGACTGTAATGGAACAGATTCTTCTGTCGCGGCGGGTAGAAAGTCTCCAACGGATGGGCATGCCGGTACCCGGCAAGTGCCAACACAGCCTCGTCCACCGCCATCAACACCACTTCCGCACCAGGCACGGGCTGGCCGGATGGATCGGTGATGCGCACCGATACTGATGCCTCGCCTCCAGGTGCTACAACCTGCGTGGCAACCTCCAAGTCCACACCCAGTTCACGCGCGGACGTTGGAATCGAAAGGTTGATGTGCCCTTCCGCCTGATTTGTGACCACCAAACCTTCTGCAGACAGAGGCTCTAAGGCTCCCGTCAGAAACACGGACACATGCAGATTCGGTACATGCGCATCCTCAATGGGAATCGGCAACACCTGAGAAGCCGACTGAATGTAAATGGGTTCATGGCGGACAATGCCTGATCTGTTGAGAATGACGGTGCCATGAGCCGGCACGATTGGCGACTGAATTTGGATCTGCGCGACATTCCCCGGCTTGTATGAGTCCTTGTCGGGAATCAGTGTCACAGTGGTGTCTTCCATTCCTCGCGCTGAGATATTGCGGTCACCGCCGGCGATCCACCGCACAAGACGCGTTGAACTCTCACGACCCGCTGCGTCCTCAATGGACATTTCGATGCGCCACAGTCCGCCCTCCGAAAAGACCAAGCTGCAACTGACGGGTTCAGAAGCGGAACGAAGCTGGCACCTTGAAGAATCGACGTTCGCCTCGCTCTCGGCATTACTGCCATATACCTGTCGGGCTGTGACTCGGACGTCCCGACCTTCAACAGGATTGCCGTCCAGGTCGGTAACCACCAATTCCATCGCAAACGGCATCCCGGCCTTACCCACGTTGGAGGGGGTCTTGCCACCAACGTACCATTGGGCAGGATGGACTAGGACGTTCCTGGAAGCTGACAGGGTCTGCTGCGACAAATCCTGCACCGCGGCTTCCACTTGCAATACATATGGGATCGAAGTCTGATGTTCGCCGACCGCCGTCAGGGCTGCCTCGTGCCTACCTTGGACATCTAGCTCCGCAGACAGCAGTTGTTCTTCAACGGCATCGTCGTTGGGATAATGCCGCCACCACCAAGGGACCGCATCGCCAAAGGAGAAGTCATGCCAACCCGAAGGAACATATTGGGCTGGCCGCCCCGACACTTTCCAATCTACCAGTGCGCCCTCAAGGGCACCGCCTCCGTAATATTTGGCTTGGGTCGCCAGCAGCACCGGATCCTGAATCAGGTGATGACCTTCACCAACAGACAGGGAAACTTCGAACTCAGGCCTACGGAATTCCTCAACACGAAAACGTATCGACTTTGAAAATGACCGACCAAACGTCAACATGACTGTTCCAAGGCCGGCATTGGCATCCATTGGTACCGAAAACCCAATGTCGAAGGCCCCATGAGACGATATGTCCGTTTGCCCCTGATCGAGCAATACACCCCTCGCGTCTGAAACGCTATAGGCGACATCATCAAATATGGCACTTGGCCAGGACACATCCCCGGTAGGCGTAAATCCGACTTCACGCAGCCAGCCTTTGATCCGCACTTCCTCACCAGGCTGATACAAATACCGATCGGAAAAGACATGCAAGCGATGAGAGACATACATGTGACTTCTAAACCGGTAATCAACCACAGGCAGCATTACCGAGTTACTGCCCTGCCGGCCAACAATCGCTACATATTCATTGTGTACATGTACAGGCTGATCGGGCAAACTAAAGGGAGCATATCCTTCACTATTTGTAGCGACTGGGGATGTAGTGATAATCTGCTCTGGGAGTTGCACATCCAGATTGGTGATTGGCTCACCCAAAGCCAAATCCAAACCCCTTGTCAATACCGTTGCCCCGTCCGTATGCACATCCAGCCCCACGTCTGTAACTTGCAACCAGGCAGCAATGGCTCTGTAATGGCCACAAAACACAGCATTCCCGACCCCGTCGGGAATTTCTATAACCAGCATCAAATGCCCGCGTCCATTCTCTAGGAAAGGGTTCAGGTCTAAAATGGTTTCGTCAATCGCCGAACCAGGTCCGTTGTCAATTTCCAGAGTCGTTTTCAGCACAGGGTCTCGGTCTGAAAACCCGGCGTGGCCCGAAGGACTATGGTGAACGGACATGAATTGTAACTGTTCAGGTACTCCGGTTCGGCTCGCTTGAGGGCCGGGGCCGGGGCGGCG
>CAZMKQ010000135.1:0-11894 GCA_964566955.1 uncultured Caldilineaceae bacterium
CCGCGCCGCTGCTGGCCGCCCTCTGCTACTCGGCCTGACACGCGCCCGACCTCTCGGCGCACGCACAAACTTTGTACAAAGTCGAGCTCAGGACTGACCGGAATTGAACACCGGATTGAACCGCCACCGGCGTTCATCGGAGATGTTTATGCAGCATCCGAAGAGAAGATGCTGCCGGGGAGCCTTGAGGAGGCAGCCAAGAGTTTCGAGAACAGTGAAATGGCGCGTTCCGCTTTTGGCGTGGACGTTGTCGAGCATTATGGGCACTTCTTCAACACTGAGGCGCAAGCACACCGGAAGGCTGTAACCGATTGGGAGAGAGCGCGCTATTTCGAGCGGATTTAGCCTCGCACACTGTTTGAGGGCACTGCCCGGGGCGAGCGCGATTCCAAGGACAATGATTCGCATCCAGTGCTTCGGCTGGACATGGGCGACATCGAGGCAGCTAATCGGGACGAGTTGACCATGCAACCGGTGAGCATGGTGTTGGCATAGGCGCAAATTCAGGCGTTGGAGGCTCTGCCCGACGACCAAATCGACACGACCGATGTTCCGGAGATTCTCGATTGGTCCGACGCCAGGCGCGGAGTCTTCCACCGGCCTGTGAAGCAGCAGATTACGCTGAGGATCAACGCGGACATCATCGCCTGGTTCAAGGCCTGAACCCGCAATGGTCGCGGCTACCAGACGGACATCAAAGGAGCACTCCGTGAGCATGTCAAGAGGGAGACCCGTTCCGCAAACCAAGCTTGATCGGCCTCAAGGCCATCGTCGAATCGGCTCCTGCCACCTCCTGAAGCAGGCTGTTCTCGAACACGACACCTCGCCAGACCTGCTGTGCGGCATGGTTGAGGCCCGGGTTGGAGGCGAGGGGCTTTATCCGCTGCGCAGTGGAAAGGATCGCGCGTAGAATGCCGTCCGCACAGCAAGGGGAGTGGGCAGTACCTCAAGCCGACGGAAAACAATCCTTCAAGGGAGTGCGATCTGTCCAAAACAGCATCTTCTTGTTCATTTGGGCGTCAACCCGGAGCGTCTGACGTCCTCTGCAATCGAGAATCTGCGGCAAACCTGGGCGGAACGTCCCGGCATGGCTGAGCATGTGCGAATGTCCTATGAGGACAATGTCCGGGTCCGCTGGAACATGCATTCCAACGCCATTGAAGGCAACACGCTAACCCACGGCGAAATCATCGTCCTACTGTTGTTGGGCGAATCCGTAGGCGGACGATTGATGCGGGAGTGCGAGGAAGTGGTAGGCCATGACTTGGCGGTTTCGTATGTGCGCAAGATGGCCTTGTCGGATCGCGAACTGACCCAGACCGATCTGCGCGAGTGGCACCGCCTGTTGTTGGTGCGGCCCTACCGCATGCCCGCTCAAACACCGGATGGACGGCGTACCTCCCGTCTCATCCAAGTAGGCAGTTACAAACAGGTGCCCAATTTTGTGCGCCTGCCCGACGGCGGCATCAAGCGTTTCGCCACGCCCGAAGAAACCCCCGTCCTAATGACGGATCACATGGATCGCCTGAACGCGGATTTGCATCAGTATCTGGTGTCGCCGACTGCGGTCGATTTTCCTGAACTCCTGGCACGTCAGCACGCCGAATACATTCAAATCCACCCCTTTGACGATGGCAACGGCCGCACGGGCCGCCTGATTACCAGTTGGCTGTGCCTGAAGGCCGGGTTTCCCGTCTCCATCATTCCGGTTACACAGAGGGACACATACTTGGCGGCGATGGACCAGGCACACGCCGGGGACCTCCAACCCCTGCGGAATTTGCTCGCGGCCACGCTGGTGGGGGAAGTGGATTTCGGCCTGGCCGTGGCCCGCGGGGAGTGCGACCCCTCGGTTGACAATGAACACGCCGACCCCACCCGGCCGGTCGAGAAGGGGTCGACCGGGGCTGCCATCATCACAAACGGTTGGGAAGTCCGCTGATCGGCTTCATGTGAGCAGCGCAAACTCGCGGAAAGAATCAGGCCGCCTGTAGCCGGAAGAGCCGGAGTTCCGCGGATGCACCGGGGTCACCTCACCCCACAGGTCGTCCGAACACGCGCGGATTCAGGCGAACCTGGACCAGTCTGCCCGCACACACCTTGTGCAAGCCATAGTCGCGCAGATGGTCGCGTAGCTTCTGCCAGCGGTCAAGTCTCTGTTCCGTGGATTCCTCCGAGGCGCGCATGGAGTTCGAAGGTCCCACCAGCTACCTCACGATGGTGAGGTGTCGCGCAAGGGCGGCGAACGGTCGGCATCAGATACAGCGTCTCTCCGGCTCGACGAGCAGGGAGCGCCAGGCTTGCGGTTCACGGACGATGGCGGCCGCTATTTCCTTCGCATTTTCGGGCATGCCGGTTTGCTCCCAATGCTCGCCAAGGCCAGCCACCACTTCCCTGCGCATGTCCTGCGGGAGCAGCAGTTCGAGCATGTCCAACACCGTGGCCATGCGTTCCTTTTGTGCATGTTGGCCTTCATGGTCCTGCCAGTGTCCGTTTGCGTCCCGGCACTGGAACACGGGCACATCGCCGTCCACCGGGGCATCGATGATGCGCATGTCCGTGCCGCAGGAGGTGAGGGTTGTTCCCCGGTCCACCATGCGGTATACGGATTCCTTGTCGTCCAGGCGGAACAGCCACATGCACGGCGCATCGCTGAATTCGCCCGAGTCGACAATGATGTACTCGGGGATTCCCAGGGCGGCGTACAGGTCCAGGTTGTCGTGGAAGTCCTTGCTGTCATTGGTGCGGGACAGGACTTCAAACACGAGTTCGGGGGCGGGGTCTCCCCGGTCCAGGCGAATGATGCGTTCCGCAACGGTGCGCTCCCGCGCTTCGCGGAGGGTCCAGGACTCCGGCATCACCGCCACGTCGGGGGCTCTCCGTGTGCGCGGTTCGCCGCTTGCGGTTAATTGCTCCAAGTCTTCGCCCACCCCATCCGGATAGTGGAGGTCCGGTTCCCGGCACACCCTGTGCCCCAGCACCAGGCAGAGCGTGCGCACCATCAGGTGGATAAGCCAGCTATGGAAGCTGCCGTGAGGCATGACGAGCACCCCTTCGTCGCTGTATCGGTAGAGGCGAACGCCGTCCTCCTGGTAGTCGGCATCCGTGGTCCAATCCGCCTCGTACTCGTGTCCGGGGTCGTAGGGGAATTCGGGGTCGTAGTGCGAAAGCCGTTGCAGGTGTTCCTGCCATGTCCGCAGCACCTGCAGGCGCGCCTGTGTGCGCCAGGCACGGGCCGGATAGGGCACGGCGGTCTGCGCTCCCGGTCGGGCCGACGGAGCCAGGCTCCAGTGCTGCGGCGCATCCCGCGTGGTTGCAGCTGCGAACGACTCGCGCTCTGCCTGGATCAGGACCTGGGCTTTTGACATGACGGACAACCTCCCGTTGCGATTCTACGCCATCGCAGAGGCGTCAATGGCTGGGGATCGGATTGGGTGAACTTGGCCGGGTGCAACTGCGCGTCGCCACTCCGGAGGGCTGTCTCGATTTCTACCGCATTCGTCATGCCGACCGTTGGGGTTGTCGGTCCGTGTCAGGTGGCGTTTGTCACGCTCGGTATCTCGGATCACAATCGGTGACCAGGTGGAGTGGTCGGTCGTCCTCGGGAGAAACACGAGGTCATTCGGCACTGCCAGGCAAGGCGGAGGCAGTGTGTAGTTGCATGGGGCATTGTCGATGCCGGACGGGTTGACCGGCGAGCCTCAAGTCAAGGTAAGTACGTTGGTCGCGACGACGGCCCAACCAACTTTGCGTCTTGGGGTAACGCTTGGCTCCGCCCTCCTCACGAATGGCTTCTGGATTGTTCCGGCGAACAGTCACTGCTGATGGCACCTGCCGTCAAGAAGCCCCGAGGCATGATCAGAGAGAACCTGTGGTTTGAGGAGACTGGTATACCTCCCCACCCAGGACGTTTGCGACCTCCTTGATTCGCGTTAGGCTTGCGGTCGCGTAGTCGGTTGCCTCGTACCGCTGTATCTGCTGTTCCTTCAGGCCGAGCCGCTCGGCCAAGTCCTTCTGCCTCAGCCCCTGCGCGATGCGCGCCTTGATTAGAACGGTCGGCAGTTCGGCAACCGCGTTCAGTGCGTCCAGATCAAAGTGGCCGGCCTTCAGGGCTTCGTATTCCTGCAACTGCTCCTCGAGGTCCGCCAACTGGCTCTGGAGCGCGTCCTCCTGCGCTTTGGCGATAAGGGGATGCACGTCTTTGGACTCCTCGGGCTGGCGCCTGAAGTTGGCGAGGGCCCGCGAGAAGCGATCCACCTGATTCTTCGTGATCCGATACTGCCGTTCGTTCTTGATCATGCGAGGTCTCCCAAGTCCATGGCCACAATGCCTTTGGCTCTCCCGGTCTCCCTGTCGGTCTGGAAGAACTCAAGAAATGACAGGCCATCTGCGTCAGCGGTAACCGAGGCGGAAAAGAGCTCCCCCGTGTACTTGGCCTTCTGGGCATATCGCCCCGGCGGGCGAACCAACTACGTGTACTACTTCCGGTCTCCAGGGCCTATGCCAGTCTCAACCAACCTGTGCAAACAGCGAGGGCGGGATGGCTGCCTGGTTGACGCTTCATCGACCGTGCGTGCCGGTAGACCGGTCCGTCTTACGGGTCTCCGCGTCGGCGACGGCCGACCTGGCCGCCGGTGTGTACGCTTGGATGTTGCGGGCGGCGTTCAGATCCCGGTCGCACTCGAAACCGCAGGCCACGCAGTGGTACGTGCGCTCCGAGAGCAGCAGCGACTGCTTCACGGCACCGCATTCGCTGCATGTCTTCGATGACGGGAACCAGCGGTCCACTTTCACGAACTCGGTCCCGTACCAAGCGCACTTGTACTCCAGTTGGCGGACGAACTCGCCCATGCCTGCGTCGCCAATGGCGCGCCCCAAGCGGCGGTTGCGCTTCATCCCGTCGATGTTCAGCGTCTCCACCTTCACCGTGCCGCCCCGCTTGGCTATCGCTGTGGTGGCTTGGTGGTGGTGGTCCGAACGGATGCGTGAGACTCGGGCGTACTGCCGTCGGCGCTTGGCAAACAGGGCTTCCCGGCGGCGGGAATGGTTGTGCATGCCGTGTGCGGTAATGGATCGGGCGATGGCCTTGTCGGTGGCTCTCAGGTTCCGCAGGGCGACCTCCAGGGCCCGCGGGTTCTCAATCTCGGTCTCGTCCGACAGAGTGGCCAGTGTCTGGATGCCCATGTCAATCCCGACCGTGGGGCCAGGACGCAAGGCCGGCCGGCTCCCGCCCGTGTCCACCTGGAAGGATATGAACCAGCGGTCGGCAATCAGCTTCACGGTGGCTGACAGGATGTCCCCGGCAAAGCGCAGTTCCTCGCGCATCCGTACCCAACCGATAGCGGGGATGTACACCTGCTTGCCGTTCACGCGCACCGTATTGCGCCCGTTGGTGAAGGTGAAGGCCATGTGCCTGCCCTTCTTGTGGTGCTGGGGGAATCCTACGCGGCGGGTGACCCAGCCAGCCTTGCGCTGCCTACAGGTATCTCCCCAAACCTGGAGGCTCTTGCCCATGTGGATGATGGCGTTCTTGCCCACGCGCTGGCACAGGGATACGGACCACGGATACAACTCCTTCTTGACGGCGTTGAACCGCTTCCGCAGATCTATGTCCGTCAGCCACTCGTTCGGCTCACCGGCATCCGTGAACCAAGCGTCCCGGAACGTGTCGAGGGCCCAGTTGGCGGCCACGCGGGCGTAGCCGCAGTGTTGTCTGAACAGCGAGTCCTGCTCGTTGGTGGGGTCTAGCGCAATCCGGTGGCCCTTGATCAGGGTGTCTGGACGCTGTGGTCGGGTAGACTGGGCGGCAGCAGGCATTGGAAGTTCCTGTTCCATGTCTGTCAGGGACCCCGGTGACCGCCGGGGTTCCGCATATGGTAGCACACCATGGCTGCCTTCGGATCAACATAAAGAGCGGAAAAGAGAATATTTCAGCGAATTGTAACTACCTCTCTGGTGATTACTCAGACTATTCAGAACTTGGATTGTGCCTGAAACCTGCTGAAATACTTCAATAGTCTCACCATAGAATAGATCATCCAGGACGGCGGTCTGCAAGGCACGACCCTGTCCGCACAGCAGGCGTACTTCCTAACCGACACTCGTCCGCCCCAGAACAAGCAGGTGATGGTGGACGCGGTGCGCAACTTTGTGGCTCCGGATCCGGTGCTTACCAACTACAACGAGGTGTCGCGCACCATGCAGGCCGAGGTCGATCTGCTGCTCAATAGCGAGGAGCGGGACGCCAAGGTCGTGGCCGACCGGATCAAGGCAGCAGTTGATCCGCTGATCCTGGAAGGCCAGTGGCGGTAGCTCCTACGGCCTGGAGGCGTGTCGTTCCAGCGGTATACCGGGGACACCACAGCATCCCATCCCGGCTGACAGGGCAGTTTCTCTTCAGTCATGTTGAGCGGCCTGACTTTTCGGCGCCGGGAAGCCATATTGGGCTGGGTCATGGCCTCGCCCTGGCTGCTCGGCTTCCTGGGTTTCACCCTGGGGCCGATGATCGCGTCCCTTGGCCTGTCGCTGTACGACTGGGATCTCATTTCGCCGGCTCTGTTTGTCGGCTGGGGCAACTACCACGAGTTCTTTGTGGATGATCCCCT
Source organism: uncultured Caldilineaceae bacterium (assembly GCA_964566955.1). Classification (GTDB taxonomy): domain Bacteria; phylum Chloroflexota; class Anaerolineae; order Caldilineales; family Caldilineaceae; genus Bin34. The sequence goes on from CAZMKQ010000135.1 coordinate 6,606, forward strand.
GTCCCTGCATTCGTTGCGCATCACTCTCTTCTACTCGCTGATGGCGATCCCGCTGCATCTGGTGCTGGGCGTGATCCTGGCCATGCTGCTGAACGCCAAAAATTTGTGGCCAGTCCGTGATCCGTACCGTCTACTACCTCCCCGCCGTCCTGGCGGGGGTTGCCGTGGCCATGCTGTGGCGCTGGATCTTCTCGCCGGACTTCGGGCTGCTGAACCTCTTTCTTTCCTATTTCAACATCGAAGGTCCCAACTGGCTGGGCAACCGAACATGGGTTCTGCCCTCCTTCGTCATCATGAGCCTTTGGGGTGTCGGCGGTGGCATGGTCATCTATCTCGCAGGCCTGCAGGGCATCCCCATCGATCTGTATGAGGCGGTCGAGATTGACGGTGCCACGCCCGCCCGACGGATTTGGCACATCACCCTGCCCATGCTGAGTCCGGCCATCTTCTTCCAGCTCATCATGGGCGTCATTTCCTCAATGCAGATTTTCACCCAAGCCTTCATCATGACCGATGGCGGCCCGAGCAACGCCTCTCTCTTCTACATGCTGTACCTGTACCGCCAGGCATTTGAATACCGCAACATGGGGTATGCCTCGGTGTTGGCCTGGATCCTGTTCCTGTGCATCCTGGCCCTGACACTGCTTCTTTTCCGTACGGCTTCGGCCTGGGTGTACTACGAGGCTGAGACGCAGCGAACATGAGCACGGCGGATCCCATGGCCGTGGCGGCCCCCGCGTCCACGGACCTGGGCAAACGCTGCACCCACTGATCCACCGTATCGTGGCCTACGGCGTGCTGTTCACTGGCAGCGCCTTCATCCTGGCCCCGCTGGTGTGGATGCTGTCCACTTCCCTGAAAACCCGTTCGCAGGTGTTCCGCTTCCCGCCCGAATGGATCCCGGAACAGTTTCTCTGGCGCAACTACGTGGAAGCACTGACCCTGCTGCCCTTCGAGATTTTCCTGCTCAACACGGTGATCATCACCGTCCTGTCGGTGGCCGGCGAACTGGTGTCGTCGGCCGTGGTGGCCTACTCCTTCGCGTGCCTGCGCTGGGCTGTCCGCAACACTCTCTTCATCGTGGTGTTGGCCACCATGATGTTGCCCCGGCAGGTCACGCTGATTCCCACGTTTATTCTGTTCACGCGGGTGTTCGGCTGGAAGGACACGTTCTATCCCCTGATCGTGCCGTCCTTTTTCGCCGTGCCCTTCTTCGTGTTTCTGCTGCGCCAGTTCTACATGACGCTGCCCTTCGAACTGGACGATGCCGCCACCATCGATGGCTGCTCCAAATTCGGGGTGTTCCTGCGCATCTTCCTGCCCCTCTCCAAGCCGGCTCTGGCCGCGGTGGCGATATTCTCATTTCAGTTCCACTGGAACGACTTCTTCTATCCGCTCATCTACCTCTTTGACAAGGACAAGTTCACGCTGGCGCTGGGCCTCCGGTTCTTCCAGGGCAACTACGGCACCGACTGGCACTACCTCATGGCTGCGTCGCTGGTGGTAATGTTGCCGGTGATCCTGGTCTTCTTCTTTGCCCAGCGCATCTTCATTCAGGGGGTTGTCTACCAGGGCTTCAAGTAATCCCTGGCACCAGCGATCCCTCACTCGTCTGTTCCCGTCCTGTCCATCCTTTCACCCGGTCCCATGGAACATTCCTGTATGCACGACAGTCCCCGTCTCAGGTTTCATCCCCTGTCCACCGGACAGGCCCAATGGCGCGAAGGCTTCTGGGGCGAACGTTTCGCGCTCTGCCGCGACAGTGCCCTCGATGCCATGGAAGAGATTTTGAACACCACGCCCCACGGTGCCTCCTTGGGCAATTTCCCCAAGGCGGCAGGGCAGCAGACTGGTGAGCACGAAGGCACCAAGTGGAGTGATGGCGACTGCTACAAGTGGCTGGAAGCCCTCACCCACGTCTATGCCTTTACTCGGGACGAGCAGACCCGCGCCACGCTGGAAACCCATATCGCGAACATTGCCGCGGCACAGGAGGAGGATGGGTACATCAGCACCCAAATCCAGTTGACCGACAAGGAACGCTGGACGGATCTCCACGACCACGAGCTCTACAACATGGGGCACCTGATGACCGCCGCCGTGACACACCATCGTGTCACTGGTTCCGACACCTTTCTGGCGGTGGCCCGCAAGCTGGGTGACTACCTATACGAGTTGTTTGTCCCGCGTCCTCCGGCCCTGGCTCACTTTGGGTTCAACCCATCCCAAATCATGGGTTGTGTCGATCTCTACCGTGCCACCGGCGATGCCAGGTACCTGGAGCTGGCTGAGGTGTTCGTGGACATGCGCGGATCGCAGGTGGGGGGCTCCGATCTCAACCAGAGCTACATGCCCCTGCGGCAGGAAACCACGGCGGTCGGTCATGCCGTAACTTCCGCGTATTTGTACAGTGGAGCTGCCGATGTTCTGGCCGAACGCTCCGACCCGGCCCTGCAGGACGCGCTGACTCGAATCTGGCGCAACGTCGTGGACACCAAGAGCTACGTGACCGGAGGGACCGCGGCCTTGCACCACGGCACGTCCCAGCGTCCCGAACTCTTCAAGGCACGTGGATCCGCCAACGGCCAACTGGCCACGCCTGCACCCCGCCGAAGTGATGTGCATGAGGCGTACGGCTTGGAATACCACCTGCCCAACGCCACCGCCTACAACGAAACCTGCGCCAACATTGCCCAAGCCATGTGGTCCCTACGCATGCTGCTCCTGACGGGCGAAGTCCAGTACGCGGACAACATGGAACTGGTGCTGTACAACAGCATGCTGTCCGGCATGAGCCTGGACGGTCTGCGCTTCTGCTACACCAACCCGCTGCGTTGGTACGGGGAAGAACACGTGTTGCTGAGTCAGGACTACACGGAGCGCTGGGCCGACTTCCATTGCTACTGCTGTCCTCCCAACGTGTTGCGCACCCTATCCTCGTTGCATGAGTGGGCCTACGGCCAGGCTGCCGGGGAATTGTGGGTAAACCTCTACGGTGCCAGTGAGGTCAGCACGGATCTGGGTGATGGCCGGACGGTGGGTCTACGTCAGGACACTCAATATCCCTGGGACGGGATGGTGGAGCTGGAGATGACGGAGGTGTCCGCGTCACCCTTCTCCCTGATGCTGCGTATTCCGGCCTGGACCCGCTGTGCCACGGTTACTGTCAATGGTGCACCGGGCCCGCAGGCGGAACCCGGTACCTACTGTCGCATCCAGCGTCAGTGGCAGGTAGGTGACCGCGTCGAACTTCGGCTGCCCCTGCGGGTACGTCGCCTCCAGGCTCATCCCAAGGTGGAGGAGGTCCGTAATCAGGTGGCGTATGCACGGGGTCCCGTGGTGTATTGCGCAGAGACAGCCGATTTGCCTGGCATCAACGACATCACTAGTCTGTACGTGACACGGACCACCGGCTTCATCCCACACCGCGAACAGAGCCCTCTGGGGGATGTGGTCGTCCTGCGGGGCCAAGGGCTACAGGTGCCAGCGGTCGCCGGTTCCCTTTATGCTGAGGTGGAGGATCCAGAACCGTTACCTGTACCGCTTACCTTGATTCCCTACTTCACGTGGAACAACCGGATCTCGGGACAGATGAGTGTATGGATGCCGCTGTATGCCTGAGGCAGGGGGATGCACGCCCTTGGCCTCAGCCGGGGGCATGACAGAGGAATACTTGGGCCTGCGCCGCCGCGGGCAGGGGGCCACCAGTGTGCGCCTCGAGGGCGGCTGGGGCATCGGACACCACAGCCGCGGCCGGGTACGAGGTGTCACGGTCGGTGGCAGGGTAAACGCAAAGTCGCGGGGTGGGGGTGAATCAGAGTTGTCCGAGACTGGTTCCGGTGGTTGGCCGCGCACAATCGGCATGGAACTAAATCCCTGCCTCTTGGGATTAAAGCGGTACGGATAGTCCGCACCGGCGACGGGTTCCCGGCTGTCCCGCGCGCAACAAAGAGGGCCGCCGTGTGTCTTATGGGGTGACTTCACAACCTCACGGGACACGTTGCAGCCCTCATGGAATACATGGTCGCATGCCACGAACCCGCCCTCCTGGAGGCCCTGCGCGCCTTGGCCGATGCCCTGGCGCAACTGCCCGATCCGCGCAACCCGCGCGGCGTGCGCCATGCCCGGCCAGGGCTCCTAGTGCATGCTCACGGAAGTTGTTAGGGTAAAATGGAGACCCTCTGGGAGCCCCACAGACACCGGTTGGAGAACATGGCACGGATACGCGGTTTAACCCTGCAGACAGCGGACCGCCCCACCCTGGAAGACTGGGCGCGGTCCCAGACCCGGCCCCATCGCCAAGTGCAGCGCGCCCGCATCCTGCTGGCCTTGGCCCAAGGGCAGACCCTGGCGGCGGTGGCGGCCGCGGTGGGCGTGACCGAGGACACGGTCGCCGCCTGGCGCGACCGGTATCTGGAAGCCGGTCTGGACGGATTGCAGGATCGGCCCCGGAGCGGTTGCCCCCCGACCTACACGGAGGCGGACCGCCAGGCCATGTGGCAGAAACTGCAGGAGGACCCGCCGGACGGGCATACGCGCTGGAGCCTGAGCCTGATGGCCCGGGAGACGGGCATCTCGACCGGGCACCTGCAGCGCTGGTGGTCGGCGGCCGGCATCCAGCCCCACCGGGTGCGCACCTTCAAGCTCTCCGAGGACCCGCAGTTCGAGGCCAAGTTGCGCGACGTGCTCGCGGTTTACGAAAAAAAAAGGACCCCGAGGTGGTGAGACTGTCCTTTGACGAGAAACCCCAGATGCAGGCCCTGGCCCGCACCCGGCCGGGCCTGCCCGCGACCGCCGGCCGCCCTGCCACCCGCACCCACGACTACGTCCGCCACGGCACCCTCTCCCTGCGGGCGGCCCTGGACCTGGATACCGGCCGCATCTACTACGCGTGTGCCGCCCGCAACCGGCATCAGGAGTTCCTGGCCTTCCTGCGCCAGCTGGCCCGGCGTTTCCCCACCCGGCAGGTGCACCTGGTCCTGGACAACTACGCCCCCCACAAGCACCGCAAGGTCAAGGCCTGGCGGGAGGCCCATCCCCGCTTCCACTTCCACTTCATCCCCACCTATGCCTCCTGGCTGAACCTGATTGAGCACTGGTTCAGTGCCCTGCAACGCCACGTGTTGGCCCACGGTTCCTGGGACAGTGTCCCGGCCTTGCAGGCCGCCGTGGGCCGCTACGTGCGGGGACGCAATCGCCACGCCGTGCCGCCCCGCTGGCAAGGGGACGCGGATGCCATCCTGGCCCAGCTGGCACACATCCGAAGAACTTATGGGACTGTGCACTAGG
>CAZMKQ010000136.1:0-11816 GCA_964566955.1 uncultured Caldilineaceae bacterium
CAGGAACGCGCGCTGGTACATCCACAGGCCCGGCACCATGGTGGCGTACCCCGGGCCGCCATTGGTCAGGACCAGCATGCCGCCGAAGTTCTGGAGCGTGAAGATGGTGGTGATGATGATCAGGAGCTTGAACTGGCCGAACAGCAGTGGCAGATCCACCCGCATCACCCGTTCCCATATGCTGGCGCCGTCGATCTTGGACGCGTCCAGGACATCGCCCGAGATGTTCTGCAGGCCGGCATAGTAAATCAGCATGGCAATGGCATCGATCCAGGGGAAGCCCACCAGCAGGACCGAGATCAGGGCGATCTTGGGGTCCGCCAGCCAGGCATGCTGCCACTCGGTCAGGCCCAGCAGCTCCAGCAGTGCATTCAGGACGCCCAAGGGCCTGGGGCCCATGATGAAGCGCCAGACCAGGGTGACCACGATGCCCGGCACCACGATGGGAAGGATCAGCAGAAAACGGTACCAGTACTGACCCCGCTCGCTGCGCAGATTGAAAATGAACTCCGCCGCCAGCATCGGGAAGATGAGAACCTTGATCAGGGCCGCGGCCAGGATGATCCCGATGTTCTTGAGGGATGCGACAAAGATGAAGTCCGTGAGCAGGGTTTGGAAGTTTTCCAGGCCTACCCAGGTGGCAATGCCGGCGCCGTTCCAGCGCGTGAAGGCATGAAACACCGCGGAACCGGCCGGGTAGTAGCGAAAGATCAGGATGAAGGCGAAGGTCGGTGCCAGGAAGAGGTACAGGTGCCAGGACTTCCTGAGTTCCGACCAGAGGTTTTGCGCTGGATTCATCGAAGTCGGTTGCGGCAACCCCAACCGTGAAGCGGACACCAAGGACGCCGATCCTGGAACGGACTGCAATCGGGCAACGTTCGCAAGTCGACTCGCCCCAGAGTACCACTAGTGTGGAGGTCGCCCAATCTCGGTGCGCACACCGGTTCCATTACTGGTTTCAGACCACCACGGGAACAAAGTCGAAGCGATCCACGTCGACCAGGCCGAGGTCCGTGATCTTGAGCGACGGAATGACCTCCAAGCCCATGAAGCTCATCGCCATCAGCGGATCATGCATGCGGCAACCCAGGTTGGAGGCGGCCGCCTGAAGTTCGCGGTACTGCTCCCTGACCTGCCCCATGGGGGCGTCGGTCATGAGGCCCGCCACCGGCAGGGGCATGTTGGCCAGGACCCGACTCTCCGAAGTCACCACAATGCCGCCCTGAAGTTCGGCCGCCGCACGGGCGGCGGTGTGCATGGCCGCGTCGGAGGCACCGATTACGACCAGGTTGTGGTGGTCGTGGGCAATCGTGCCGGCCATGGCGCCCGACTTGAGACCGAATCCCTGAATGAAGCCCGTGGCCATGGTGCCCTTGCGCCCGTGGCGTTCGATTACGGCTACCTTGAGCACGTCCTGGCTCGGGTCCGCTTCCAGACAACCGTCGTTTGCGCGCAATGTGACGTGCCGTGCCTCCGTAACGATCTGATTCTCGATGGACCCGATCACGCGCACGGTTGCCTCGCCCGCCCCCGATGGTCCGGGTACGGCAAAGTCCACGCCATCCCAATCAATCCGGACGGTTCCGCCGACTCCGTCCGGCAGGGCCGCGGATGCCGGAGCGGATGCGTCCGGCGCGTGGCCGTCGTTCAGCACCACCTTGCCGCCGGCCACGACCCAGGCCGGATCCAGGGACTCGAGATCACGCCAGACGACCAGATCCGCACGGCGGCCCGGCGCAACGGCGCCCCGGTCCCGCAACCCGAACCATTCGGCGGGATTCAAGGTGGCCATGGTTAGGGCGGCAACCGGGTCCAGGCCGCCTGCAATGGCCCTGCGCACGGGAAAGTCCACGCTCCCTTCGGTGAGCAGGTCGTCCGGAATGCGATCATCGGTGCAGAAGCAGATTCTGCGCCTGTTGTATTCGTCCACAATGGGCAGCAGGGCATCCAAATCGCGGGTGATGGTGCCTTCCCTGATCAGGATGTACATGCCGCGCGCCAGCTTCTCAAGGGCCTCGTCGGCCGTGGTGCATTCGTGGTCGCTGCCGATGCCGGTGGCCAGGTAGGCATTGAGTTCCTTTCCCGACAGGCGCGGTGCATGCCCGTCCACCACCTCGTCCTGGAACGCCTCCAAAATGGCCAGGCAGCGATCATCGCCCAGGAACACCCCGGGATAGTTCATCATCTCGGCCAGTCCGTGTACCAGACCTTCCTCGTGCAGTTCCTGCAGGACGGCCGCATCCAGGTCGGCCCCGCTGGTTTCCAAGTGACAGGCCGGCACGCAGGAGGGGGCCATCAGCTTGATGTCCAGATCGGTGGCCTGACTGCGTTCGTGCATGAAGACAACGCCCTGCACGCCGCAAACATTGGCAATCTCGTGGGGATCGGCCATGACCGTGGTGACACCCCGAGCCAAGACCGCCCGGCTGAACTCTCCCGGCGTGCACAGGCTGCTCTCGATGTGGACATGCGCGTCGATCAGGCCGGGGGAAATGGTCAGTCCCTTGCAGTCGATGGTGCGCGGGCCTTGATAGTCGGACGCGATGCCTGCGATGAGACCGTTGGCCACCGCGACGTTCGCTTCCTCGAACCCGCCGGTGAAGACGTTGAGGATGCGCCCGTTGGCCAACACCAGGTCCGGTGCGGCCCCCCCGCGGGCGACGTCAGTCAAATGCTTGAGATTCGCGGACATTGATGACTCCAAGCCCTGTCCGGGCAGCGGAAATCGGGATGCGTGACCGGCTCACACGCCGGCGGGAAGGCCATTCTACGATCGGATGCCGTGGACGGCCCCTGCTCGGACGACGACCTTGGAAGTGCACTTCGGGGATTGGCAGGCGGTCATTTGAGGCCGCGCCCGGTCCGCCGTTCGAATTGCGCACTGCGCAGGGGACGCTCCAACGTGTGGTTCAGGTACTCCCGCATGATGCTGCGGGCATCCGCAAGGGCTGACGGCGCCACGCGCCGGGTGCTTACCTCCTCCCAGGTGCTGCGTTGCAGGAACCGCAGGATCTTGAACACCTCCAGTGGCATTGACCGGCCACCGGGCATGGCGGCAAGGCAGGTCGGGCAAAGGATGCCGCCTTCCCTGGTGGAAAAGCCCCAGGGTTGGGGACGGGCTTCCGCCCCGCAACCAACACAGAACTCCAAGGCCGGTTCAAAGCCGGCCGCCGACAGCATGTGCAGTTCCAGCCAGCACAGGGGCAGGTCCGGGTGATTCGGTTCGGCATCGATCTCCGTCAGGACCGTCAGCAGGGAGCCGAACACCTCTGCCGCCAAATCCGACTCCTCGCCCTCGACAGTCAGGCTGTAGACCAGTTCGCAGGCATAGCTCGAAGCCACAATGGATGTCAGGGACTCCCTGCAGGCCTGAAACGGATTCAGCAGTTGAACTTCGCCCACAAACGGCAGGAACTTGGACTGCTGCAGCTGGACGCGGACCAACATGAAGGGTTCAACCTTGCCCGACTTGCGACTGGCCGGCTTGCGTGCACCGCGAGCAAGAACATCCAGGCGGCCAAGGTCCGGGGTTAGCAGTGTCAATATGCGATCCGCCTCGCGATGGTCGCGGGAACGCAGGATTAGGGCTTCACAGGTGTGCAGGCGGCTTGGCAGCATCGGAGAAGCACTCGGCAAAAAGGCGGTGACATGGGCTCTGAATTATGCGGAACTTCCTGAGTCACGCCACCGGTATCGAACGTGTCGGACCGATCCCATGTCGAATGTTGGCATGAAAGTTGGCTCTCCCTCAAGACAGGAAATGTACTCATCCCTCCGCGCTCATTGCCCTACCCGGTCGCGTTCCCAAGTGGATCGCCGGCTTCAGTTTCGCGCCGGGCCGCATGGTCCCACCGAACTGTTGCCGGAAGCCTGTGGCAACTTTCATGGGGAATCGCAAACGGCAATCGGCTCCCGGTCGAACCTGCATCAGGGACGTGAAGTCCATTGCCGGATGCTCAAAGAATGATCTGTGAAGTGCGGTGTCCGACCGCCGAAGTTCGATTGGTACGATTGGTCATGCATCAAAATCCCAGCTTGGCCCTGCACTCCCCATGTTGACAACATCCGTGATTGGAGCCGGCATGGGTGGCAATGCCAGCCTGAAGGCCCTGGAGAATTCACCTCACTACAACCTGCGGGCTGTGGCGGATATTTCGGAAGCCGCCCGTGTCCAGGTCCGCAAGCAGTTTGCCGATGTCGACACGTTTGGCGACTGGCAGGCGATGTTCCGGGAATGTCCTACGGATGTGGTCGTGGTCTCCGTGCCGCCGGCCCTGCACCGGTCTGCGGTCATGGATGCCCTTGAACTGCCGCTGCGGGGCATTCTGGTCGAAAAGCCGTTGGGTCACTGCCAGGCCGACGGCCGCGCCATCCTGAACGCCATCCGGGCGCGGGACCTGCCGATTTGCGTGCCGCACGGTCTGTTGGTGAGGACAACGCCAATGAAGGTTCTGGACCATGTTGCCGTCGGGGACATCGGCAGGGTCCAGTTGATCGAAATCCGTTGCACTGGCTGGGACATCATCAATGCCGGAATCCATTGGCTCGACTTCTGTATCACGGCCCTGAACTCGCCGGACATGGACCACGTGATGGCCCTGTGCGACACCTCCAGCCGCACCTATCGGGACGGCCTGCAGGTGGAGACGGTGGCTGCGACCTACGCGGTGACCCGCGAAGGAACCCGCATCGTGATGCAAACCGGGGACTTTGTGGACATCGGACAGCCGGGACGGGACACGCTGATGCGCTTCTGCGGTGACAAAGGCACGATCGAGTTCTGGCCTTGGTCCGAGGGGTATCGCATCGTGAACGCCGACCATCCCGGTGGGGCGGACCTCACGCCCGCAAACCTTGAGGCCCGTACCCCGCATCAGGTACACCTCGACAATTTGGCCTTGCAGATCGATGACGGTACGGCGGACTACACGATCGCAGAGGATTCGCTCAAGGCACTCGAGATCTGCGAAGCCGCCTACCGGTCAAGTTTCCACCAATGCCGCGTAAACCTCCCGCTGGACGACTTCGTACCGCCACCGGTCCAGGACTGGCATCCCGGCCAGCCCTATGCCGGAACGGGTGGTGGTCGAAACGGGCGGGAGCTGCCCGGTAGGCCCTGAACGTGCCCGACAGGATTCGCTTCGGGTTGGTTGAGGCTGGTGGCCGTCCCGACTTCGTCCTGCGCATTGCTCGTCGAATGCCGCAACACTTCGAGGTGGTGTGTGTACAGGTTCGGGATCCATCCGGTCAAGGGGAAGGCATATGCCGACCGGTGGCAGCTGCCCGTGCATGCGGCCCGCATTGCGTTGGCCAGTCGCCGCCGATCGGCTCGTCCCGCTGCCAACCCATTTTGAGGATTCCCACCAGCTCCTGGCGCTGTTCGAGTTCGACTCGGGGCAGTCCGGTCTCTTCGACTTCACTTGGCACCAGTACTGGTCCTGGGTGCGGGTGCCGCGCGTCCTGATCCGCGGTACGCGCGGTGAGATTGTGCAGGATCGCATTGCATGGCTCAGGGACTCGCAGACACCGATGTCCCTGCCCCTGGAGCGCGTGGATGGCGGCCGTTTGGGATTCCTGGAGGGATGTCACCACCACGGGATTCAGGTCGGCGAAGAGTGGGTCTATCGCAATCCGACGGTGCCGGCGCGTCTGTCCGACGCCGAAATCGCCGCGGCGGACTGCCGGCTGCGCATCGGTGCGAACGTGCGCGCAGGCGGCCGCTTCTACGACCTCGCGCAGGGCGCGCAGGACCAGTACCTGATCCTGCTCATAGAGGAATCAATACGGACCGGGGCAACGGTCCGGTCGAGACCGCAGGCTTGGGTCGGTTAACGCAAACAGCCGCCAAACCGTGAGGCTTGGCGGCCGCCATTGGTACCCCCAAGGGGATTCGAACCCCTGTCGCCAGCTTGAAAGGCTGGTGTCCTAGGCCAGACTAGACGATGGGGGCGTGTCCCGGTCCAGGACCCGGCATTATAGGCGCGGAATGGCTTGGAGCGCAGAAATCGGCCACGCCGGAACCGATCCGGACCTGATGGTTGCGGTGCGGAGTCGCGTCGGGCGAGAGGAGCCACCGGTCCGGATGCCCTGAAGTTTCCCAAACCCACCGGACAGGACTTCGTAGCGGAGGACCTCCGCCATGGGCGGCATCGGGGGCACCGAGCCTGAGGCTGTCTTCGCGGCTCCCTCACTGTTCCGGGTTGGGGGCTCTGTAGTAGTGGCGGGCCAAGTCCAGGAATTCTTCGGACGGCGGTGTCGCCATCCAGCCTTGCACCACATTAACCGCCGGCGCGGGAGGCGAGGTCTGCGGCAACCGAATGTGATTGTCCTGGTCTATCGGGCTTGTCTTGCAGCATCCGGATCACATATGATCCGGGCCGAGGTGTAGGGGCCCTGCCGTGGTTGAGTCCGCGTCATTGGAACCTCGTGCACCTTATCGACACCAACAGGTGCAATATGACCGTTTCGCCCCCCGCTGTCGCGAAACTTCCGCCCCCGGTCCTGCGGCCGCTCCCGGATCCGCCCCGGCGCAAGCCCGACGAACTGATGGCCAACTTCAAGCACTTGACCATCAACGGCTGTGCGCTGCACTTGGCCCGGCACTTTGGTCATCCCGAGACCACCCTGCTGGGAGGCGACCTGTACCTGGCCCCCTTCCCGCCCAGCGACATGACGGGGATCCGGTATCCCGATCTGATGATCGCCTTCGATGTGGATCCGGAAGCCTACGACCGGCACAACGCCTACATCATCTCGGAGCAGGGCAAGCCGCCCGACTTCATCCTGGAGATTGGCTCACCATCCACCGGACGGGTGGACGTGGAGGAGAAACGGGACGACTACGCGGCTCTGGGCGTTCCGGAATACTGGCGTTTCGACGAGACGGGGCGGAGCCACGGTACCCGCCTGGCCGGGGACCGTCTGGTGGATGGGGCCTACCAACCGATTGTTGTCGTGGAGCTGGAGGAGGATGTTCTGCAGGGTCGCAGCGAGGTTCTGCGCCTGGACCTGCGCTGGGAACACGGTCGGCTGCGGTGGCACGACCCGGCAACGGGTTTGCACATCACCACCTACGATGATCAGGCGGCGCGCGCCGATGAGGCGGATGCACGCGCTGCAAGAGACCGTGCCCGCGCCGACAAGGCGGATGCACGGGCCGACAAGGCCGAAGCCGAGGCCCGCGCCGCAGCGGAACAGATCCGCGCGCTGAAAGCACAACTTCGGCGTCGGGATTCCCAACAGGAATGAACTGAATCGGCTATCGCTGTAGTCCTATTGCAACTGCGACTGACTGCGGGGACGGCAGGACCGTTGCCCCCGGGCAGCCCTAGCCGGTCCGAGCCCGACAACGAGCCGGGCACATCACCCCTTTGAACTGCTGGAGACGTGGTTCTCCTCTGCACGTCTCCACACACCCGAAACGCGGTCTTTCGACGGTGGCCCGAGATGCTGTCGCGGAGCTTCAATCGGGTGTATGCCTCGCGGAACCCCCAAGCGCGTCCCTGCTCCGGAACACGCCAAGGGACATCGCTGCCAGGCGTGCACCAGCCGGTTGGAATCCCAGGGGCCTGTTGCAACGGGATACGATGGCTCCGGTCGCGTGGAAGCCCTCTTGGTGTCGGGTTTCGGTAGTCCGGGGCCGTAACTGGTGTGGAGAACCCCACTCTGTTGGCAGGCTCGGATCAAACCTGCCAATCCCGTCCTGCCCCGTTGTCCGGCATCGGCGCGGTCAGACCGTGATGTCCACGATCCGGCCCGTGTCCTTTTCCATCAGAATCATCTTGACCCGGCCGTCCGGCATGGTCTCCTGCTTGACGATGTTCTTGCCGTCGTACTCAGCGATCTCGCGGTGAATCGGATCCACCTTGCCATGCCGCCAGTCGACGTCCACCGGCACCCAAGTGCGTTCCTGGGCCGACCGATAGCAGGCGTCCATGATGCAGTTCACCACGTAGCCGTCGTAGAAGTCCTCGGTTGGGCTGGTGCCTTGCTCCAGGCTGTTGAACATGTCCGTGAACATGTCGGTGTAGCCCAGTTCGACAATCTCGTCGCCGACCGGGAAAAGCCAGCCGCTCTCCACCTCCGACTTCTCCGCCACGTAGCCGGAGCCCTCGCCGGAGGTGAACATCTCGAAGCCGGTGCGCAGGAAGTGGTTGAGCCAGATCGTGCCTTCCGTGCCGGAGATTTCGTCCCGCAGGTCCATGCCGCCCCGGAAGGTCCAGCTGACCTCGAACTGACCGACGGCGCCGCTTTCGAAGCGGATCCAGACCATGGCCGTGTCCTCGGCCTGGATGGGGTGCACCATCGTGTCGTGCCAGCACATCACCTCGACCGGTCGGTTGTGCTTGCCCACATAGCTGCGAATGATCTCGATGCAGTGGCATCCCAGATCGATGACCGCGCCGCCGCCGGCCTTCTCGGCATCGAAGAACCAGGCGCTGTGGGGACCGGGGTGCGTCTCCCGCGAGCGCGCCACCAGGACATCCCCGATGGCGCCGTCCTGCACGGACTTGATCGCCTTCAGGGCCTTGGGGGCGTAGACCAGGTCCTCAAGGTACCCGTGAAAGACGCCGGCGTCCTCGACCACCTTCAGAATCTCCGCCGCTTCGGCTCCATTGCGGGCCAGCGGCTTGGTGCAGAGAATCGCCTTGATGTTGGGAGCCGCAACCGCCTTTTGGATTGCCTCCAGGTGCATGAAGTTCGGTAGACCGATGACAACCGCCGTCACTCCCGGGTGGTTGAGGGCCTCGTCGATGTCGGTGGTCCAGGCCGGCACACCCCACTCTTCGGCGGACTGCCGGGCCCTTTCCTCCGAGCGGGACTGCACGATGGTGACCCGGTCTCGGTTGCGCTGGCCGTTCAACGACTGTGTGTAGAACATGCCGATCAGGCCGGTTCCCAGCATGGCAACGTTCTGCATGGGTTTTCCTCCGGGTTTCAGGGTGTTTGGACTTGGGCAGGAAGGCGCGTGCGGATTGGAAGCCCGGCGCCAAGCTCATTCTACTTTGGGACGTGCACGTCTGGCTTGACGGGTCTGTTGCAATGAGCATGGGAATGGCGCAGCGGCACGCAAAAAGGGGGAGCCCCGACACCACTATGACCTGTCGAATTCGAACGCCAGGCGGTTCTTGTGGTTCAACTGTTTCTCCTGTCTACGTACCGTGCCGCGTCATTCGGCAAAAAAGCGGTGTTGGGCGAGGTGGACCGGAGTGGCTCGGAGGCGACACCGGAAAATTCCCGGACCTTCGACCAACCGCCGGGACTTACTCCGTTTTCGTATTGTTGCAATGGTGAAGGTAGGAAATGTAGCCGTCCCGACATGGAAAATCTTGCCGGTTTCGGTTCAAGTCATAGGTGCGGAGCAGATGCCACGCGCGCCAACGCCGCAACCCGGCAACATCGAATCCCTTTTCGTCAGCGTACTCCAGGTTCCTCATCACGCTCCACTCGGGCGGAAGACGGCGCTCGATCGGGGTCTGGGCCAAAACAAGAACCTCAAGCCGCCGCAGCTTCGACCATTCGGACGGCAACGGTCCAGTGAATTTGGTCCCCCAGAGGGACAAGGTTCTGAGATTGGTCAACCGGGCCCATTCAGACGGAAGTGTTCCGGTTAGCGGCAGCCAGTCCAGCATGAGACTCTCCAACTGTGTCAGATTGGCCAACGTGTCTGGAATACCCGTGAATTGGTTGGGAGCCCAAGCGTCGTCGGCCCCCAAGCGCAGCGTCCGCAGTGCTTGCAGCCGACCGATCGACGGCGGGAGGTGGCCGCGGCCGCCAAGCCCCGAAAGATCCAGGTGCGTTACCCGACCAAACGCGTCCGTGGACACTCTGCTCCACTTGGCTAGTGGCAGGTACCAACCTCTCCAGTTGGACAGAAAGTCCGGGGGAAACAAGGCCGCGAGGTCCTTGAGCACTGCTCGGTCGGGCGATGGTGCGGTTTCCCAGGCGGTGTCGAGTTCATAGGCTAAATAGCCCACCCCGTCGAGGTGGGGGCTGTCCCTGTACCGCACCGCACCGTCCGGAGTCACAGTGATTTCAAGGTTGACTGTGCGTGGCGGGTTGACGGGAACCCCCTCGGAGTCAACCACCTTTCCTTCCCCCGTTAGGACAACTGCCCCAATCCACCGAAGGGATGAGGGTGGCGTCGTGATGGAGGGTTGAGAAAGTGCTCCCGGCCTCGGGGATAATGGTTTTCACACAAGAAAACAACCCTGAAACAAGGAGCACCCAACGGATGCTACCACTGGAGCCACCCGACCGCATCCAGGTCGCCTTCGACGACCACCGCCTGGTGTCCAACGCCGGCCTGCTGCTGCCGCTGACCCTGGCCCATCATCTGGGGCTGGGACCCCTGGCGGACCGCCATGTCGACCTGGGGGATGCGCCGGGTCGGGCGCATGCCGGCGACAAGCTGTTGACGCTGGTGGCGTCGGCGCTGGCCGGTGGCGACTGCATTGACGATGCCGACGCCCTGCGCGCGGGCGGGACCGCGCGGGTGATGGGCTGTACGGTCAAGGCGCCCTCCACGCTGGGGACCTTCCTGCGCAGTTTCCGTTGGGGCCACGTGCGCCAGTTGGACCGGGTGAGCCGAGAGGTGCTGGCCCGGGCCTGGGCGGCCGGGGCCGGTCCCGGCGAGGGACCGTTGACGATCGACCTGGACTCCACCGTCTGCGAGACCTATGGGCTGCTCAAGGAGGGAGCCCGCCACCACAACTACGCCGGCCAGCGGGGCTATCACCCGTTGCTGGCGGTGGCCGCCGGCACCGGCGACGTGCTGATGGCCCGCCTGCGCCAGGGCCGGGCCCACACGGCGCGCGGCGCGGCCCACTTCCTGCGGGAAACCCTCAGCCGGGTGCGCCAGGCCGGTGCCACGGGCCCCCTCACCGTGCGGGCCGACAGTGGTTTCTACACCCACGGCATCGTTGCCCTCTGCCGCGACTGGAACGTCCGCTTCTCCATCACCATTCGCCAGCACCCGGCCTTGCGCCAGCGCATCGAGGCCATCCCCGAGGAGGACTGGACCCCCATCCCCTACGGGAGGGAAGGGGCCGCGGACGTGGCCGAGACCACCTACACCCCCTTTGCCGACAAGGCCGACGCGGCCCCCGTGCGCCTGATCGTGCGACGGGTCAAGCCCACGCCCGGCTCCCAGCTGGCCCTGTTTACCGAGTACAGCCATCACGCCTTCATCACCGACCGCGAGGGCGACACCCTGGCGCTTGAGGCCGACCATCGCCGTCACGCCGAGGTGGAGAATGCCATCCGCGACCTGAAGTACGGCGTGGGCCTCAACCACCTGCCCTCGGGCCGCTTCGCCGCCAACGGCGCCTGGCTGGCGGTCCAGGTCCTGGCCCACAACCTGGCCCGCTGGACCGGGCGCCTCGGGCTGGGCCAGCCGCTGACGACCACCAAGACCCTCCGGCGACGCTTTTTCGCCCTGGCCGGACGCATCACCCGCACGGCCCGCCGTCTCACCTTGCACCTCCCCCAGGCCTGGCCCTGGCAAAACCCGTTCCGCGCCGCCCTGGTACGCTTGCGCGCCCTGCCCCTGCCTCCCTGAGCGCGCCACCGGTTTGACCCGTACCCCTCCATCGCCGGGCGGTCCTGCGCCCGGCCGATGCCCGCGCGTCTCCTGCTGCCATCCACAGGCTGCTCTCGGCTGTGGCCGGCACCGCAACCCGTCCCATACCCCCTCCCAGCGCTGGTACGCCCGGCTCCCGGCCCCATCCGTCGGCCTCAAACCCCTGCCAGGACTTTCTCTCAGCCCACAGGCCTTGGATCAACAGCCCACCGCATCCCCTTCGGTGGATCCGGGC
>CAZMKQ010000137.1:0-2969 GCA_964566955.1 uncultured Caldilineaceae bacterium
TGGGCTAGGAGATCGTCCGCATAAATGCGGAGAGCATGTACGTGATCGGCACCGTGGCCCTGCCGCCGCATCCGGTCATCATCAAGGACAACCTTGGCAACATGCCCACCATTGAACAGGGCCTGCTCTTTGGATGGGATCTCTATCAGTTCTATCCGTATCACAGCGAGCAGCTGTATCTCAAGCAGCCCCTGCACACGCGGCAGGAGTACAACGCGTAGGCATCCGCTCCCCAGGGGACGGTTGCAACGGGGCGCGGTGTCACTGCCGCGCCCCGGTCCCTTTCCTTTCATTGAACGTCCTTTCCGGTTCTTCATGCGCCCTGGTGCCGCGACCGGATCCGGCCCGCCCGCAGGACCGCCATTCCCCATGCTCGGCAATCCGTAACGTCGCGGCTGCGGCGGACATCTCACGAACTCAGGTCCGATCAACATGGCAATGCTGAAGTACGGCGTACGCCGGCTGCTCTATATGCTGTTGTTGATGGTCATGCTGTCCGTGGTTGCATTTGTCATCATCCAACTGCCGCCCGGTGATTTCCTGACCTCCTACATCGTCGAACTGCAGCAGAGCGGCCAGCCGGCGGACGAGGCGGAAATCGAGGCACTCAGGGTCCGGTACGGGCTCGACAAGCCCATGTACCTGCGATACCTCAAATGGATGTGGGACATGATTCGGCATGGGGACCTGGGCATGTCCTTCGAGCGGGATCAGCCGGTGGCCGAAATCGTGGCCGCCCGCCTGCCCCTGACGATTCTCATATCCCTTCTCACCACATTTTTCGCCTATGGCGTCTCGATTCCCATCGGCGTCTTTTCGGCGGTGCGCCAATACTCCGTCACCGACTACGTGGTGACGGTGTTCGGCTTTATTGGCCTGGCCATCCCGAACTTTCTGCTGGCGCTGATCATCATGTACATCCTGTACGCCGGATTCCAGACCGACATCGGCGGACTGTTTTCGCCGGAGTTTGAACTGGCGGACTGGAGCTGGGCCCGGTTTGTGGACATGCTCAAGCATTTGCCGCCGGTTGTGATTGTGGTCGGTACCGGCTCCACGGCCTGGCTTGTGCGCGTGATGCGGGGCGTGTTGCTGGACGAACTGTCCAAACCCTATGTCATTGCCGCCCGCGCCAAAGGCATCTCGGAACTCAGGCTGTTGATCAAGTATCCGGTTCGGGTGGCCATCAATCCCATCATCAGCACCATCGGCTGGACCCTGCCGGGCATCGTGTCCGGCGCCACCATCACCTCCATTGTGCTGGGCCTGCCCACCACCGGCCCCATGTACCTGCAGTCGCTGCGCTCCCAGGACATGTACCTGGCCGGCAGCTTCACCATGTTCCTGACCCTGCTGACCCTGGTCGGCACCTTCATCTCCGACATCCTGCTGGCTTGGATGGATCCGCGCATCCGATTCGAATGAGCATGACTGTCCAGGTACCCCCCGCAGCCGACGAGAACGTCGAAACCTTCTATGCCGCTTCGCAGTGGCAACTCATGTGGAGCGCCTTCAAGAAGCACCGCATGGCAATGGTGGGCAGCTTCGTCCTGCTCTTCATCTATCTCATCACCGTGGCGTTCAGCGATCTGCTTTCGCCCTACTCCATCGAAGGCGTGCATGCCGACTATCCCTACGCGCCGCCCCAGTTGATCCGGTTCATCGATGCGGAGGGTCGGTTCCACCTGCGGCCGTTCGTCTACGGATGGACCGTGGAGGAGGATCCGGTGACCTGGGAGGATATCTTCGTCAAGGACACCGAAGCCGTGTACCCCATCAAACTTGGCGTGCGGGGCGAGGATGTCAAGATTTGGGGCACGTTCAAGACCGACTGGCACCTGTTCGGGGTCGAGGAACCGGGTGTCATGTTCCTGTTCGGAACCGACCAGCTGGGCCGCGATCTGTTTACCCGAACCCTCCACGCCGGGCGCATTTCACTGTCCATTGGCTTCATCGGCGTGGCCATCAGCTTTGTTCTCGGCAACCTGCTGGGTGGGATTTCCGGCTTCTACGGCGGTCCGGTGGACAACATCATCCAACGGGTGATCGAGTTCTTCATCTCCATCCCCACGATTCCGCTGTGGATGGCGCTGGCCGCGTCTCTGCCCCCGGAATGGCCCACGATTCGGGTCTATCTGGGCATCACCATCATTCTGTCCTTCCTGGGCTGGACCGGCCTGGCCCGCGTCGTGCGCGGCAAGCTGCTGGAATTGCGCGAGGAGGACTTCGTCATGGCCGCCAAGCTGGTCGGCGAAACGGACCTCGGGATCATCCGTCGGCACCTGCTGCCGAGTTTCCTCAGTTATCTCATTGTCAGCCTGACCCTTGCGGTGCCAGGCATGATTCTGGGAGAGACGGCCCTTAGTTTCCTGGGATTGGGATTGCGGCCCCCGGTGGTCAGTTGGGGTGTGTTGTTGAGCACAGCCCAAAGTTTCCAGACTGTGGCGTTGTACCCCTGGTTGTTCATTCCGGCCGGTTTCGTAATTGCCGTGGTGCTCAGTTTCAACTTCATGGGCGACGGTCTGCGCGACGCTGCCGATCCCTACTCACACGGTCGCTGAAGCCGTTCCGATTCCTTTTCCGCACAGGGTTGCCGCCATGTCCGACACCGCTTCGAACGCCCTGCCGCATCGGGATCCGGCACTGGCCCTGTGGCCGCGGCAGCCCACCCTGCACATGCCCGATCGGGTCGCGGATGTCGCGTCCCCGGTCGTGTCCCTGGACGGCAACTGGAAATTCCACCCGCATCCTCCGGACGGCTTTTGGCGGGCTGGTGTCAGAAAGGATGCATGGAAGGATCTGCCGGTCCCCTCCTGTACCTTTTCACACGGCCACGATTTGGAAGAAGGCGAAGAATATGCCTATGCCCGGATGGTGGACATCCCGCGCGACTTCGCCGGCCAAAGGGTGTTCCTGCGCTTTGACGGGGTGACAGGCAAGGCCCGGGTCTGGGTCGACGGGAACCCGAT